>BNUQ01000169.1 GCA_025997475.1 Planctomycetales bacterium | reverse complement strand
CGGCAATCATTTCGGCGCGGGATAACGCCTCTCCTCCCGCCCATTCGGCAAATTCGCGTTCGTTCGGCTTGATGCAATCGGGCAACACGTCGCCGGCGAGCGCCGCTTGCAACGCCGCGCCGTCGGCGTCGAGAAACACCCGACAGCCGCGCTTTTTCAAGCCGGTCAATAATTTTCGGTAAATATCGGTCGGGCAATTGGGCGGCAAACTGCCCGCCAAAATCGCCGTGCCGGTCGTGGCGGCGAAAACGCCGTCGAGGAGCATTCGCTCCAATTTTTGCCCGTCGTCGTCCGCCAATTTGACGCCGGGCAGATTGAGGTCCGTCGTGCCGGTGGCGTCCACGATTTTGATATTGGTGCGCGTGTCGCCGTTTAGCCGGAAGAAGCGGTCTTTGATGCCTTTTTTCAGTAAAAAGTTCTCAAAAATCGCCGCGTTGTTGCGCCCTAAAAATCCGGCGGCGAGCGTGGGCACGCCCCAGTCGGCAAGGCAAGAACTGACGTTCACGCCTTTGCCGCCGGCGTGTTGTTCGACGGACGAGGCGCGATGCACCGCGCCGACGGTTAATTTTTCCAGCGTTACCGTTTGGTCGAGCGCCGGATTTAACGTAACGGTGATGATGAACATTGAGGTTTCTCCTGATGATAAAAACGAATAGTGAAAAAGTTGCCGGTTACCGGCTTTTTACGCATTCTCCCGCCCATTCGCGGACTTGTTCCGGCGCAGTCGCGGCGAGACACCGGTGCGCCAACGCGACGAATTCGGTCATTGGGCGGGAGCGAATTACTTCTTTCACTTCCGGTAAATCGCGCGGCGTCATCGACAATTCGCTCACGCCCAAGCCCGCCAAAATCGCCGCGCCGGACGGCGTGCCCGCCAAGCCGCCGCAGACGCCGACTGGACGCTTCCGCGCCGCCGCGCCGTCAACGGTTTGCTTAATCAAGCGCAACACCGCCGGATGAAAACTGTCGGCAGACGCCGCGAGTTCCGGGTTTTGTCGGTCCATTGACAACGTGTATTGCGTGAGGTCGTTCGTGCC
>BNUQ01000168.1 GCA_025997475.1 Planctomycetales bacterium | reverse complement strand
CTCCGCGCGAAACCGGACGGGGTCAATCCGGCGGAACTGGCGCGGCTTGAAGCCGAAATCAGCCAACGTGACCAAAAACTCGTCGTCCTGCGCAACGCGCTCGGCGCGATGCAGGGGCAAATGGCGCTGACCGAACAAATTGAGCGCAAATTGCAACAACTCGCGGACGAACTCGGCGGCGAATTGGTCGGCAACCGCCTGTTATTGCCGGGCGATTATTTCTTCGCGTCGGGGCGTCACGACTTGATGCCCGACGGCAAATCGGCGCTGAAACGCTTCGCCGACATTTTGGGCAACGACCGGTTTATGCTGATGATTACCGGCTACACCGACGACGTGCCGATGAACCACGCCCGCAAAAACGGCATCCGCACCAATCGCCAGTTGTCGCTGTTGCGCGCGCTCGCGGTGTTGGAAGAGTTGCACAAAAACGGCTATCCGAACGAGTTGATGTATCCGACCGGCTGGGGCGAATTGAAACCCATCGCCGCCAACAACGACTCGCAAGGACGGCAACTTAACCGGCGGGTGGAAATTTATATCGACCCCGCCGGCAGTGATTTGTTGAGCGCCGCCGCGATTACCAACGTCAACGCCGCGAATGGCGGCTACGCGCCGGCGCAACCGGCTTACGGACAAGGTTACGGGGCGCAACCGACGTATGCCCAGCCCTACGGACAAGGTTACGCGCAACCCGGTTACGCGACCGACGGTCCGGTGATTTACAACGACTAAACCGGCGCGACTATCGCCGACCTAACGAAAAAGCCGGAAAGTAATTTTCCGGCTTTTTTCTATGGCACGCGGCGGCGATTGGTCGTCGCGACGCTCGCGGGTTTAGGCGCCGGCGCGAGTGCGGGACGGTTCGACCACGGCGCAGTGATACGGTTGTGATTTTGCCGCGGTCGCGCAATTGACCACCCGCACCTGCCAACTCGCGAAAAGTCAGATGACGTGGTTCCGCAAATTTCCGGCGCAACCCGTGGCAATGCGCGTGGGTATGACCGGCGACGACACCGCGGCGGCGATTGCGGCCAGGTGCAATG
>BNUQ01000167.1 GCA_025997475.1 Planctomycetales bacterium | reverse complement strand
CCAATCGCAAAATCAAAGCGCAAAACGCGCAAATCAGCGCGCAACAGGCGAGCATCGAAGAACAATTGGCGCTCGTCAATCACGAAGTCGGCGTCGCCACCAAGTTGCAAGTGTCGCAAATGGAAAAACTCGGACTGCCGCCCGGCGTGATGAAATTGCTCGAAGCCGACACCGGCATCATTATGACCGTCGGCATGACCGGTTCGGGCAAAAGCACCACGCTCGCCTCGCTTATCGACCATATCAATCACAGCAAACGCCTGCACATCATCACCATCGAAGACCCGATTGAATTTTTGTATCGCAACGACAAAAGTTTTATCAGCCAGCGCGAAATCGGCTCGGACGCGCCGAATTTTCACGTCGCGATGCGCTCGTCGTTGCGGCAGGACCCGGACATTATTTTGGTCGGCGAAATGCGCGACTTAGAAACGATTGACGCGGCGGTAACGGCGGCGGAAACCGGACACTTGGTTTTCGGCACCCTGCACACCACCAGCGCCTCGAAAACCATCAACCGGTTGATTGACGCCTTCCCGACGCAACAGCAGGAGCAAATTCGCGCGCAGTTGTCGGTGAGTTTGCTCGCGGTCTTGTGCCAAACGTTGCTCCCGACGCTGGACGGCAAAGGGCGCAAGGCGGCGTATGAACTGATGATTTGCACGCCGGCGATTCAAAACCTGATTCGCGAAAACGAAACGTTCAAAATGGACAGCATCATTCAGACCAGCGCGAAAATGGGGATGGTCTTGTTGGACGACTTCTTGTTCAGTTTGTATGTGTCGAAACAGGTGCGGCGGGACGAGGCGATTCAAAAGGCGAACTACCCCGACCAGTTGGAACTAAAAATCGACCACTACAACGCGAACCTTGAAGCCGAACGGGCGCGGACGCGGAAGTAGTTTTAATTACGAATTAAGGCGTGGGCGGTTAAAAACCATACTCACAAAAAATTCCCGCCGCGACAACGCCGCGGCGGGAAAGATTAGGACTTAACGCCAATTCTTATTTCAGTTCGACCGTCGCGCCGGCTTCTTCCAATTTTGCC
>BNUQ01000166.1 GCA_025997475.1 Planctomycetales bacterium | reverse complement strand
AATGCTAAAATTGTCATTTTTATTTGTCCGAACTTGGTGGAGTTCGCGCCAAAGGCGCTTGAAGTGTTACACAGTATCGTTAGAAATATGGGTCAGTCGCGCCCCGCACGGGGCGCGTGGATTGAAACATTCACATCTGGATATCCGTTAACCACCATTTGTAGTCGCGCCCCGCACGGGGCGCGTGGATTGAAACGGCAGCACTACCGATTCCCTTAAGCGTATTACCTGGTCGCGCCCCGCACGGGGCGCGTGGATTGAAACAGCACCGGGGAAACGCTATGCTCCGCCCATTCGGGTCGCGCCCCGCACGGGGCGCGTGGATTGAAACCAGCGAAATGGTTAACCAACACCCCGACGATACGTCGCGCCCCGCACGGGGCGCGTGG
This sequence comes from Planctomycetales bacterium, assembly GCA_025997475.1. GTDB lineage: Bacteria > Planctomycetota > SZUA-567 > SZUA-567 > SZUA-567 > MS499-59. The sequence continues at coordinate 683 of BNUQ01000166.1, read as the reverse complement.
ATTGAAACATACAAAGAGGAGAAGAAAACCATGGCCACTAAGTCGCGCCCCGCACGGGGCGCGTGGATTGAAACGAAATAAAGTTCTAACTCTCAAAAAGACAAAAAGTCGCGCCCCGCACGGGGCGCGTGGATTGAAACAGAACATGACTCCGTGATAAATCACGGAACCGGGTCGCGCCCCGCACGGGGCGCGTGGATTGAAACTAGACACATATCATAATGGTGTTCTAGACAAAAGTCGCGCCCCGCACGGGGCGCGTGGATTGAAACGACGCCACAATACGATTGTGCGATTGCCCGCCAGCGGGTCGCGCCCCGCACGGGGCGCGTGGATTGAAACGGCGGAACATCCATCCCCCAATCCTGCGACGTCGTCGCGCCCCGCACGGGGCGCGTGGATTGAAACCGGTGATTGATTTACCCATCTTTCTCTACTTTCGTCGCGCCCCGCACGGGGCGCGTGGATTGAAACTCGGTATAGAACGGACGCGCCTGGATTAGTTTGGTCGCGCCCCGCACGGGGCGCGTGGATTGAAACTCTATCGCCTTACGCGCCGCCTCCACCGCCTCCAGTCGCGCCCCGCACGGGGCGCGTGGATTGAAACTCGGCTCGCTTGCCGGGGCGAGCCATCGTCAGTGTCGCGCCCCGCACGGGGCGCGTGGATTGAAACAATTTTCCTC
>BNUQ01000165.1 GCA_025997475.1 Planctomycetales bacterium | reverse complement strand
GTCAATCAAGAAAAATAGGGCGGCGCGGTGGTTGATTGCCTCACGTTGTTCGACGGCGGTTCGATTTTTGAGAACTTTGTTGTCAAAAAGCACTTCCGCGACGTCGTTCTTGGTCATCGTTGACCCTTCGATGGTGTTTGTGTGGTAGGTCAGGTTCAGGGTGATTTCATCTAGCAAATCCCGGTTTTCGCGCAGGTCTTTCGCCGTCATTTTGTTTTGCAGCGCCTCGGATTTCGCCTTGGTGAGTTTCGCCTCATCAATCTCAAGTTCGCCGAAATAGGTAACGTAAAGGGCGTCGATTTTTTTGAGGGACTCGGCGCGTGTCGGCTTGGACTTCCGGTTGACCCAGGAGTTGAGCGTGGCAAACGAAACGTCGAGTTTTCGGGCAAGCGCCTCTTGGCTTAACCCACTGACGTTCAGTATATTTTGGATTTTTTGCTGGTGGTCCATGCCGACGATTCAATGAACTTTATAGCGTTCGTCAACACTTAATAAAGTTTTTGGTATTGCAATGCCGTCAATTTAGAACTCCACTTTATTTTTCCATTTCGCCCGCACCCACGCCCGCGCCGCCTCCTTGTCGGTCAATTCGCCTTCCAACGCGGCGTCCTGCGTCGCCGTTAGAATTTCTTTGAACAGCGCCCCCGGCGGATAGCCGAGCGCGATTAAATCGGCGCCGGTGATGAGCGGCGGCGGCGACGGCGGACGCGCCCGTTCCGCGGAGAGCGCGGCGGCGGCGTATTCGTAACCGGCGAGCATTCCGTGACTGCCGACGCAATCAAGATAATGCAACGCCAAATGCACCGGAAACAACGGGTCTTGCAAAAAACGCCGCCGCTTGGCTTCGCGCCATTTGCGCAAATCAACAAAGTGCATATGCCGCACCACCAAATCCCGCACGGCGGCGATAAATTTTGTCGGCATTTTCAGCCGTTGCAAAATTTCCACCGCGAGGGTCAACGATGACCAAGAACGACGTCGCGGAAGTGCTTTTTGACAACAAAGTTCTCAAAAATCGAACCGCCGTCGAACAACGTGAGGCAATCAACCACCGCGCCGCCCTATTTTTCTTGATTGAC
>BNUQ01000164.1 GCA_025997475.1 Planctomycetales bacterium | reverse complement strand
GTGGTCGTGTCCACCCGCCCCGGCGGGGCTGATTTTTACCGGCGCAATCCGGCGGTTACGCGGGCGATAGTGCCGCCCGCTCCACCGCCGGTTATTCATCATCTCGTCCCTGCGGGACTACTCTGCCGCGATTTTAAGGTTTTTTGTCGCATAACATCAGTGAATAAAAAAAGCACCTGATAAGCATAATATGCTACACAGGTGCGATAAAACGTGGAGCCGTCTGTCGGACTTGAACCGACGACCTGTGCTTTACGAACGCACAGGCAAAACGAGGCGATTGATGGTATAACTGCGTCGGATACAAGGATTTGTCGTTGCGGACGCCAAAACGCAAAAACCGCTTGGACTGGCGAATGGACTGAATTGGACGGGAAAATACTAAAAAACACGCCCGAATCTGCTCCGCCCGATGACCCGCCAACGTCCGACTTTCGATTAGCCGAATTGTTGGAATTGTGGTCGCGCTTGCAAGAGAAAAAGCGCGATGTCATTCTAAAACTTGTCCGCCACGCCGCCGCGCAACCGGCGAACGTTTCCGATGCTCTGTCGGAGGAGATGGACAATGAATAGTTCTCGCCCGACCTCACAACTCGCCGACGTGCTGGCGATGCCGTTGCCTTCGACCGCGAAAATCGTGTTTTTTCGGCTTAATTCTTTTTGGCAAAACGGCAAAAAATGTCTCGTCTCTAATTCGTTTCTTGCCGGCGCTATCGGCAAGTCGAAACGCACCGTCCAACGCGCTCTTGTCGCGCTTGAAAAAGCCGGACAAATAACTCGCGAAATCACTCATTGCAACAATTCTCGCGTCATCACGCCGACCTCATCGGCACGGCGGGTAGCCGACCGCAAGTCGGTATTCGCCCGCTTACCGGACGCGCAGGCGCGTTATGTCTCCAAAATTCCACTCGAACCTCGTTCGCCGCAATCACCCGCTGAAATTGCCCGTGAACTTGGCTTCCGTCCCGATGATGTGGATGCGGCGTGGGCGTTGGCAACGCGAGAAATAAGCGGCGGCAAACTGATTTCCGATATCAGTAAATATGTGGTCGGAATGATTCGGCGCGGTTTTAGCCCGAAGCCAAA
>BNUQ01000163.1 GCA_025997475.1 Planctomycetales bacterium | reverse complement strand
CCGATAGTCGCCGCCGCCAATACGAGTGATTATGCGCGTGGATTTCAACGTGCCGATGAAAGACGGCAAAGTCGGCGACGACACCCGCATCCGCGCCGCCCTCCCCACCATCAAGTATATTCTCGACCACTCGCCGCGCTCGTTAGTCCTGATGAGCCACCTCGGCGACCCGAAAAAAGACGTTAAAAAAGCCAAAGAAAAAGCCGAGAAAGCCGGCAAGACCTTCACCGAAGCCGACGAGAAAAAATTCATCGACGGCAAAAATCGCCTGCAACCGGTCGCCGAATATCTGGCAAATTTACTCGGCAAAACGGTGCAATTCGCCGACTCGTGCTACGGGCAAAAGAACGCCGTCGAAGCGCTCCCCGCCGGCGGAATTTTGATGTTGGAAAACACCCGCTTCCACAAAGAAGAAACCAACAAAGACCTCGCCGAACAGGAAAAATTAGCCAAAGAACTCGCGACCTACGGCGACGTTTATGTCAACGACGCTTTCGGCACCGCGCACCGCGCGCACGCTTCGACCGCGACGATTGCCAAATTCGTGCCGGTGGCGGTCGCCGGTTTCCTGATGGAAAAAGAAATCAAGTATCTCGACCCGATGCTGACCAATCCGCCGAAACCGCAAGTCGCCATTATCGGCGGCGCGAAGGTCTCGTCGAAAATCGCCGTGTTGGAATCGTTGTTGAAAAACGCCGGCGCCCTCATCATCGGCGGCGGAATGGCTTACACCTTCCTCAAAGCGCAAGGACATGCCATCGGCATCTCTCTGGTCGAAGACGATTTTCTGCCGACGGCGAAAGATTTATTGGCGAAAGCGCAAGCCCAAAACGTGCGGATTATTTTGCCGGTGGACCATATCGCGGCGAAAGAATTTAGCGCGACCGCCGCGCCGGTCGCGGTGGACGCCGTCGATTTACCGGCGGATTTGATGGGCTTGGATGTCGGTCCGCAAACGTTGGAACTCTACAAAAAAGTAATTTTGGACGCGAAGTCGATTGTCTGGAACGGTCCGGTCGGCGTGTTTGAATTTGACGCTTTCGCCAAAGGCACGGAAGCGGTGGCGAAATTAGTCGCCGAAGCGACGGCGAAGGGCGCGCT
>BNUQ01000162.1 GCA_025997475.1 Planctomycetales bacterium | reverse complement strand
CGCCGGACATTTCGGCAATCGCGCGTTGAATTGCCGCGCCTTTGCCGCGATTGACCGGTTGCTGAAACAGGCGGATGCGGTCGGCATACTTCGCCGCCAATTCCGCCGCCACTTGCGCGGTGCCGTCGGTCGAAGCGTCGTTGACCATTATCAATTCTTTTTGCAAACCGCGCGGCAACGGCGCGGCCAGCACTTTTTCCACCGACCGCCGCAAAAACGCGCGCTCGTTATAGACCGGCATCAAAATGGATAGCGTTTTAGATTCGGGCATAATTTTTCCTTAAATTGAAAATAGACCGCCGCGGAGAATTTATATCGTGGTTAGTTTCGCCGCAAAGATTTGTTCGATTTTTTTTTGAGCGTTTTCAGCGGCGGCCAAACCGTAACGCATAATTTCCGCCCCAAAAAATCATTCGCGAAAAACATTGTTAATCGTCAGTTCGCCGACGCGCTGTCCGTCCGCCAAATCCTCGGTGAATAATTGCCCGCAACCGCTTTCTTGCGCCGCCGCGAGGATTTGACTGTCGTAATAGGAATAACCGTAACGCCCCTGCAAAATCAGCGCGTGTTGAATCGTGGCGGCATCGATAATAAACAATTCGCAGTTGCGCAAAATTTCCTCAATGTCGCGTCCGATGACCTCAAGCGGCAGACGCAGTTTTCTGTGGGCGACGTTACAGAATTCGCTTAATACTTGGGTGCTGACCACGCATTCGTGCGTAACGAAAGCGCGCATCGCCAATCGCTGTTTACGCCGGTCGTCGTCCGCATACATATAGACTAGCAGATTGGTGTCGAGAAACACGCGATTAGCGTTCATTCGCTTCCTCCCGATTAAACTTCCAGCCGCGCGTGTGAATATGCGGTGGCGAAAAATCACTTTCGGTAACCGGTCCCGAACGGCGGCGCGGCATAATCACCGGCGGCACGGCGCGACGAAACGCTTCGCCGGTCGTTTCTACCGGGCGGCGCGGCAGTTCGGTAATCGCGACTTGCACGGTCGAAACGAATTTGCCGCGATATTCGGCGGGAATTTCAATCACCGCGCCGGTAATTTCCGTTTCAAAAACAATCGAGGACATAACTTCTCCTGAAAAAGACGG
>BNUQ01000161.1 GCA_025997475.1 Planctomycetales bacterium | reverse complement strand
TTAGACCGGCGGTAAGCGGCAAAGAGCGCGCGTCTTACCCCGGACTAACTATGCGCCGCGCTTTCGGCGCGACCGGCGGAAATTATTTATTGCCCGATTAACCCGCCCTGCATTTTGCTTTGCTCGCGGCGAATATCCAAGCCCTTTAGCATATTTTCCAATTTGCGCGTCGTTTTGTTGTCCGCGTCTTCGTCCGCCGACCAGACGCCGGCGTCGATGGCTTTTTGCAAGCCCTCGGCATCAACGGCAATTTCGCTTTGCGGACTTTTCGCCGAAGTCGCCACCGTGAACGAAAAATCCGTTTGCGCTTTTTGACCGGCGAGATTGTCCGCGCAATAAATCCGCAATGTGTATTTACCGGCGGCGACCGTCGGCGGCAACGGGTAATGAATAGTCGCCTGCAATTCCCGCACCGCGCCGGCGTAGTCCGGGTCATACAGTCCGTAATCGGGATTTTTATCCGCCACCGCGCCGTTCGCGTCCAACAATTCCAAGCCGAAAGCGAGGGCGCATCGCGACACGGCGCCGGTTTTTTGGAATTTCGCGTTCATCACTTCGACATATAAAATCAGTGCCGAGCCGGCGGCATAGACGGGGCGCGGGTCGGGCGTGTAGAGCCGATAACCCTCGACGCGGCTGACCGCGACCGGCGAACTCAACGCGAAAATTTTCTGGTCGGCGTTGAGCAAGTCCGTGGCGCGGGTCGCATACATTCCGGCTGTTTCGGCGTCGCCGATTTGCAGATGGACATCCGCCATTGCGAGCAACCACGCGGCGTCGGCGTCGGACGCGGGACGGATGCGGGTCAAGACCGCGAGCGCGCCGGGCGCGTCGTTCAGGAACATCAAATAACGCGCGTAAATCAGCGCCAGCGGGCGTCCGCCGGTGGTTTGATATTGTTGTTGAAGTTTGGCGAGCAGTTCGTCGGCGAGACGATTACTGTCGTCGCCGAGCGCCGGACGCGGGGCGGACTGCGGCAGATTATTGAGCGATTGGCGGAGTTTTTCGGTCTCGGCGGGCGTGAAGCGGTGTTCGCGGAGATATTTCACCAAATCGTCGGCGGAAACCGCGAACGGCGCGGCGGACGCCGGTTCGCCGGCGAACGTGAGCGGGG
>BNUQ01000160.1 GCA_025997475.1 Planctomycetales bacterium | reverse complement strand
AATTGGCAATTTGTTCCGGGAAAAATCCGACTTGTCCTTTAGCGCCCAAATATAGTTGTAACCGCGTCGGCGTGGTCGCGTCCGCAAATTGCCAAACCGGCGGCGGCGCGCCGCGCCATTTTTCACCGTCGTAAATCAGCGTCGCCTGCCGCCAGAGTTCCGGCGCGCGCCGCGAGCCGGTCGCCGTCGGCGCGGGACGGTCGCAAATGACGCCGCCGAAATTTTCTAACCGCCGCCGGTCGCCGCAGTCGAGGAAGTGATACATAATTCAATTCACAATTAACAATTCATAATTAACAATTAAAAATTGAGGATTTGACGGTAAATTTCGCTTCGCGAATTTGAAAATCAAACTCCAGAAATTGTTAATTGTCAATTGTTAATTGTCCTTGTAGGGTTAGCGGCGAACTGCCGACAACCTTAATTTTTGCCCAGTCGCCCGCGGCGACGCCGTCCGTCAGCGGAAACACGACGTTCAGGTTGTTGCTTGTCCGTCCGCTCATTTTCGTCGCGTCGGTGGTCGATAAGCCCTCGACCAAGACCTCGACTTCGCGCCCGATTAACGCCGCGTGCCGCTCGCGGCTGATGGCCTCCTGAACTTTTAGCAGGCGTAGATTGCGCTCTTTTTTCACCGTGAGCGGAATGTCGTCCGGCAAATTTTCCGCCGACCACGTGCCGGGGCGCGGCGAGTATTTGAAAACGTAGGCGGTCTGAAAACGCGCTTGCTCGACCAGGGCTATCGTCGCGGCAAAATCGTCGGGCGTTTCGCCGGGGAAGCCGACGATAAAATCGCTGACCACCGCCGCCGTCGGCAAAATGTCGGCAAGCATCCGCAACCGCTCGTCGTAAATTTCGCGGGTGTAGCCGCGTTTCATTTTCGCCAAAATTTGATTGGAACCGGACTGCGCCGGCATATGCAAATGCGCCGCCAACCGCGGACGGTCGGCAATCGTTCTCGCCAATTCTTCGGTGAGGTCGCGCGGATGACTCGTTACAAAGCGGAAGCGTTTGACGCGAGGCGAAATTTCGTCGTCGAGCAACGCCAACAAGGTCGCGAACGACGAATTTTGCCCTTTGCCGTAAGCGTCGATGTTTTGTCCGAGGAGCGTGATTTCAATCGCGCCG
>BNUQ01000159.1 GCA_025997475.1 Planctomycetales bacterium | reverse complement strand
TATTTTTTTTTTTTAACGACGCCGCCGACCCCCGAGATCTACACGCTTCTGACCCCCCTTCCCCTCCACGCCGCTCTTCCGATCCGCCCGCAAATTCTCCGCCGTCAGCAACAACGCTTTTTGCGCCGGCGCGCCGCGATAAACGTTCGCCGAACCGCCGCTCGCCGTGCCGCCGCCGGCAAACGGGTCGCCCGCCAAAGTCAGCACGTCGCCCGCCGTCGCTTCGCCCAAATAATAACTGCCCGCCGCCGTCAGCCACGGTTTATCGTTTGGCGCGGTCAGTTGCGCGCCGAAGTCGTTTTTGTCCAACGGCTGTCCCCACAGTTTGAACGCCAAAAAGCGCATCAGCGCCGGATAAATCATTTCGTTGGGCGTTGCGTCATTCTGACGATAACGGTCTAACGTTTGCTCAAAATCGCTAATCGCGTCGGCGTAATTGCCGAGCGCCAACCGCGCCAAGCCGCGCCGGTAATAGGTCGGCGCGTCGTCCGCGTCGCCGGCGTAATTCAGCGCCGCGCCGAAGAATTTTTCCGCCGCGGCAAATTGCGTTTGATAAAAACGCAACACGCCGAAGCGATACAAAATGCGTGGATTTTCCGGCTCCAACGTCCGCGCCCGCTCGTAGTCGGCGTCGGCTTTTTCATAGTCGCCGACGCCTTCATACACCGCGCCGCGGTCCATATAACTCCACGCCAATTGCGGCGCCAACGCAATCGCCAAGTTGAGGTCGGCAAGGGCGCGCTCCGGCTGATTTCTTTCTTTGTAAAGCAGATAGCCGCGATTGCGTAACGCCCATAAAAAATCCGGCTTCACCGTTAGCGCCGCCGTGTAATCGGCAATCGCGCCGTCGATATTGCCGAGGTCTTTGCGCGCGTCGCCGCGATTTAACCACGCCGACGGATTGTCGCGCCGTGCCGCCAAATAATGGTCGTAAGCCGCGAGCGCCTTGACCGCCGAGCGGCGGCGCGGACTTTTTTGATACGCCAAACCGCGCAAATACCACACGTCGCTCAACGCCGGATTGACTTGTTCAATCGCGTCGAGCCGCGCCAAAACGCCGTCGTAAAGGTCGGACGCGAGTTCTTTGCGCCGGGCGTAATCGCGATGCGCGGGCGGCAGTTTCAGCAACAAATCGGC
>BNUQ01000158.1 GCA_025997475.1 Planctomycetales bacterium | reverse complement strand
GGTAGTTTTTAGCGGTGGAGTTTGACGGTCAAAGATTCGCTTTGCGGGCGCTTGCGGATTTGCCCATAAAAACTCCACCACTAACAACTAAAAACTACCGGCTACCAACTCGCTCGCCGCAATTTTTAATTTGTAATTTTTAATTAGACGGTCAAACGACTCTATAATAAACAACCATACCAAAAACGGAGGAAACCCAATGGGCGACAGCGGACAGAAATTCATCGGGCGCAATCGGGCGCCGCGGGTGCAAATCGAATACGACGTGGAACTTTACGGCTCGGAAAAGAAAGTTAATTTGCCGTTCGTTACCGGCGTGTTGGCGGACTTGTCCGGCAAACCCGCCGAGGCGTTGCCGAACGTCGAAGACCGGAAATTTCTCGACATCGACGCGGACAATTTCGACGACCGGCTCAAAGCCGTCAAGCCGCGCGTGGCGTTCACGGTGGAAAATTCGGTTACCGGCGAGGGCAATCTGCCGGTGGAAATGACGTTTGAGAGTATGGACGATTTTTCGCCGGCGAAAGTTATCCAAAAGACCGAAGGATTGCGGCAACTTTTGGACGCCCGCACGCAACTCGCCAATTTGCTGTCGTATATGGACGGCAAAGCCGGCGCCGAAGAATTGATTAAAAAAGTCCTGCAAGACCCGACGCTTCTACAAACGCTGGCGTCGGCGGCGAAAAAAGCGGACGCGAGTGGCGCGGCGGCGGCGGCGCAGTAAGAACAATTACGAATGAAGAGCAGTTGGTAGTTTGTAGTCGGTAGTTTGTAGTGGTGGAGTTTGACGGTCAAAGATTGGTAGTTTGTAGTCGGTAGTTTGTAGCGGTGGAGTTTGACGGTCAAAGATTCGCTTCGCGGGCGCTTGCGGATTTGCCCATAAAAACTCCACCGCTACCAACTAAAAACTACCGGTTACCAACTCGCTCTCCGCAATTTTTGTAGTTGGTAGTTTGTAGCGGTGGAGTTTGACGGTCAAAGATTCGCTTCGCGCGCGCTTGCGGATTTGCCCATAAAAACTCCACCACTACCAACTAAAAACTACCGACTACCAACTCGCTCTCCGCAATTTTTGTAGTTGGTAGTTTGTAGCGGTGGAGTTTGACGGTCAAAGATTCGCTTCGCGGGCGCTTGCGGATTTGCCCATAAAAACTCCACCACTACCAACTAAAAACT
>BNUQ01000157.1 GCA_025997475.1 Planctomycetales bacterium | reverse complement strand
AAACAGGTGCTGGTGCATTTGGGCGACCAGGTGAAAGCCGGCGACGCGCTCGTCAACGGACCGCTCGTTCCGCACGATATTTTGCGGGTGAAAGGCGAGCAGGCGTTGCAGGAATATATGTTGGGCGAAGTGCAAAAAGTGTATCGCCAGCAAAACGTGCGCATCGACGACAAGCACATCGAGGCGATGATTAGGCAGATGTTGTCGAAAATGCAAATCACCGACCAGGGCGACACCGATTTCCTGTTGAGCGACACGGTGAGTAAAGTCCGGCTGAAAAAAGAGAACAAACGGGTCGAGGCGAAAGGCGGCAAGCCGGCGACTTACGAGCCGGTTTTGCAAGGCGTGGCGCGGGCGAGTTTGTCGTCGGATTCGGTCGTGGCGGCGGCGAGTTTTCAGGAAACGACGCGGGTGTTGACGGACGCGGCTATTCGTTGCCGGACGGATTATCTGCTCGGCTTAAAAGAAAACGTGCTGATTGGACGGTTGATTCCGGCGGGCACGGGCGCGCCGGGCTTGCGGGACGCGATGGTGCGGGTGAACAGCGGGGCGTCGGCGTTCGACGCGGTCGGCGACATCATTGCGCGACCGGAAGACGAACTCGGTAGCGGGTTTGGGAAATAAAGAACAATTAAAAATTAAAAATTAAGGATTAAAAATTTTGGCGTTTGATTGGCAAATTCGCTTCGCGCAATTTTGAGAGTTAATCCTCAATTTATAATTCTTAATTTTTAATTAGGGACTGCCGAGTAACTTTATTCATCAGAGATGGAGGAGAAAAACAATGCCGACCCAAAAGACGATTAAAGACGCGCAAGCGGCGATGGAAAAAACGTTGTCGCATTTGCGAAAAGAATTTACTTTGGTGCGCACCGGTCGCGCCGCGCCGTTGTTGGTCGAAAATTTGTCCGTCGCGGCTTACGGCGCGGCGATGCCGCTTAAACAGTGCGGCGCGATTTCCGTGCCGGAAGCGCGGCAGTTGTTAATCAAGCCGTTTGACGCCGGTTTGCTGAAAGAAATCGAAAAGGCGATTATGGCGTCCGAGTTAGGCGTAAATCCGCAGAACGACGGCAAAGTTATTCGCGTTACCTTCCCGCCGCTGACCGAAGAGCGCCGGAAAAAATTGGCGACCGAAATCAAAGCCAAAGGCGAGGACGCCAAAGTGTCGTTGCGTAACG
>BNUQ01000156.1 GCA_025997475.1 Planctomycetales bacterium | reverse complement strand
CGATTGAATGGCTTTGATTTAGAGTTGAGAGTTCAGAGATTAGAGTGAGGCAAAGGTTGCGCTTCGCGCGTCTTAAAAATAAAACTCCACTGCTGAACTCTGAACTCTAAACTCCGAATAAAAGTGCTGGCGCGAAACTCCACCGGTCGATTGCTCCGCCTGCCCTCCGGCAAACTGCGCAGCGCAGGGCGTTGCGGTGTGAATCCCAAGCCGTTTGCATGTTTTGAAGTTGATGATGTAAGAGGTGCTGAAAATTGTCATGGTGGCTCTTTGCATTACAGAGTTCAGATATACACCAAATTTTATGATGGTCATTGCTATGTGCCTGCTGATACCTACGACATTTGCGGCATGTCGGCGAAACCATACATCAATGATAATTTCATTGCCAATGTAACTGTAGATTGGACTAACCGTATTAGTGTTAGAGTTTAACATTGGTGATATAGGCGTGGTAATACATAGAATTTCAGTATTTTTCCGTAGCGACTTTGGATAAAATCGTATTATTTGATGGATGAAAATTGAGCATAATCATATCCAACGACATCACGCCACCGCGACGGCGTAATAAATGACGGTTGCGGCGGCGGCGAGTTTGAAGAAGCCGATAGTGAATTTTTGCCAAAGAATGTCGGTGCGTGTGGGCGGCGTTGGCGTGGCGGCGAGTTGGCAGTGCGGGCAACGGCTACTGCGAAAATTAGAATTGAAAATCATCGGCGGCTCCGGAGAGAATTTTAAGATTCTTAAGAATATTAAGCGGCTTAATTTACCGCCACGCCACCGCGACGACGTAATAAATGACGGTCGCGGCGGCGGCGAGTTTGAAGAAGCCGACGACCATTTTATCGCCGATGAGCGGTTGCGGCGGCTCTTGTCGCGGAGCGCCAGGGCGTTCGGCGGAAGATAAGAAATAAGCGGCTTCATGCGGCAACATTTTCGGCTCCTTTTTTATTGCGCAAGCATTCCTGACGACGCGAATGTATACCCATAGCGAATTATTTTTTGGAAAAAGATTGCTTTGGCGCTGACAAAAGATAAAAAATACGGTATGGAAAAGACTGCTAACTTTCTCACCGCCGAACAGCGCCAGGAACTTGCCTCCCGTCATCGGTTGGAGCCGTCCAAGCGCTACGCCGACCGCATCAAAATTATCCTCGCGCTCGACAAAGGACTTTCTTTCGCCGAAGCCGCCGAATTGTTTTTG
>BNUQ01000155.1 GCA_025997475.1 Planctomycetales bacterium | reverse complement strand
TAACGCCCAGATACCCGGCTCTTTTATTCCACAGCAATTCAACAATCCGGCAAATCCTGAAGTACACCGCAAAACCCCGCACCTATACCCTGTATTTTGTGGGGGGCGGGCGCGTTGCCGGAGAGTACCGCCGAATCGAAAGGCTCAACTGCAAATATTTTAATTTCGGGATTGTGTTTTTTTAGCGCCTCGCCAACGCCGGTAACTGTGCCGCCTGTGCCGACGCCGCTTACAAAGGCGGCTACCTTGCCGTCCGTATCGCGCCAAATTTCTTCTGCGGTGGTTTTGCGGTGTACTTCAGGATTTGCCGGATTGTTGAATTGCTGTGGAATAAAAGAGCCGGGTATCTGGGCGTTAAGCTCCTCGGCTTTTTTAATGGCGCCCTTCATTCCGGCGGCGCCCGGTGTTAAAACCAGCTCGGCGTTCAGGGCGGCAAGCAGCTTGCGCCGCTCAATGCTCATGGTATCGGGCATTACAAGGATAATGCGGTAGCCTTTCGCGGCGGCTACAAAAGCAAGGCCTACGCCGGTGTTGCCGCTTGTCGGCTCGATAATCACGGCGCCTTTTTTTAAAAGCCCGCGCTTTTCGGCATCTTCTATCATCGCAAAGGCAATACGATCCTTTACGCTGCCTGCCGGATTAAAATATTCCAGCTTTGCGACAAGCCTGGCTTTAAGCCCGCGCCCCTCGCTATAACCGGATACCTCCAAAAGCGGCGTATTTCCGATTAAATCAGTTAATTTACCGGCAATTTTTTCCATAAAAACTCCTTAAATAGCCTGACCCGGCGAAGTGATCTTGCCTTGTTCCACAGCTAGAAGATGATCGCCCCATTTGCTTGCCCAAGCGCGTAGATCGCTTATCTCGAGAGGGGAGGGTGTTTTTGATTCGGTATGATCGGCAATTTTTTTCGCTAGTGAGCGGTAAACACCGGCCTGTGCGGATTTAGGCGCGGCCTCGATAGTGGTTTTCCCCTGAAGCTCACTTTGCGTTACGGTAATTGAGCGCGGTACATATTCCACAATCTGCGTCTTTGTCCTTGCGACAAAGTCGTCGATAATATCTTTTGAATAAGGCGATCCCATTGAATTGGCGATAACACCGCCAAGGAGCGCCCCGCCTGATGCCGAACATGTTTTTACGGTGTCGTCGTCGGATTTTATGTCGGTATATGCTTCCAACAACCTTTTTAAGGGTATCAAAAAATA
>BNUQ01000154.1 GCA_025997475.1 Planctomycetales bacterium | reverse complement strand
CGACCAATACGCCGCCGGCGACAACGACCGCGCCGCGTATTGGTCGGAACAAACGCGCGGCATTAGTTATTTGCGCCTCATCGCGCACTTGGCGGAAAATTTTGCGCCCGAAAAAATCGCGCCGGTGATGACGCGCCTGCAAAATAAAATCACGCGCGGGGCGCGGCTGACGGCGAGCGTCGCCGGCGAGCAAACGGCGTTGCTCCGCGATTGGTTCGCCGAAAAAGTCGCGCAACTCGGCGACGCGCCGGTCCGCGGCGGCAAATGGAGCGCGACGACGCCGACCGACACTGAAAAATACGTGGGCGTAGAATTGCCGTGCGAGGTGGCGTTTGTGGCGACGGCGATGCCGACGGCGGCGGGCAACGACGAGGACGCGGCGGCGTTGCGTCTGCTCGCGACCAATCTTTCTTATGGATATTTGTGGGAAGAAGTGCGCGCCAAGCGCGGCGCCTACGGTTGCGGGGCGCAGTTCGCGCCGCTACTCGGCTACTACGCGCTTCGCAGTTACCGCGACCCGTGCGTCGGCGAAACGCTGGCGACTTATCGCGGCGTGGCGAATTACGTGTTGAATGCAATGGATTTATCGGCGGCGGCGTTGCCGCAGGCAATCATCGGCGCGGTCAAAAGTTCCGACCAGCCGCTTCGTCCGGGTTACGTCGTCGGCGGGGCGCTGGCGCGGGAATTAAGCGGAAGCACGCCGGCGGAGCGACAATTGGCGCGGACGCGGTTGTTAAATTTGACGGCGGACGCCGTGCGCCGCGCGGCGGCGAAACACCTATCGCCGTATCTCGACGCCGCGCCGGTGGCGGCGCTGTCCTGCCGCGAAAAATTGGCGGCGACGGGCGGATTGAAAATTGAGGCGCTGATTTAGAACCTATCCGGTTGCGGCTAATCCTCCGGCGCGTTGTCGGCGAAGATGTCGAGTTGTTCGGTCATTTGCGTTACCATACGCCAGAGCGGCGAGAACAAATCGACTTTTTTCCGCTTGTTGACGATTAGACCAATCGGCAGGTGCACCATTTTGCCGTTGACCGAGCCGAGCAGAATTTCCGTCTTGCCCGCCATCGCCGCGTGCACCGCGTCCTGCCCCAAATGCAAACAATACACCGCGTCGTCGCGGAAGGCGTGGGGCAGGAGTTGATGCAAGCGGAAAACGCGCCGAAAGACGCCTCCGGCAACGCGGTCTACGGCGACATCGGCTTGTTCCTGAAAAACGCGATTGCCCAGCGGTTTAAG
>BNUQ01000153.1 GCA_025997475.1 Planctomycetales bacterium | reverse complement strand
TATCAATTTCCGGCGCGAAATTCGCTTCGACTTCTTCTTGCGTCCAACCGCACAAGTCGGCGTAGCGCGGGTCGAGCGTCAAATCTTTAAGGTGGTTCAAATCGGAAAAAATACTGACTTGCGCGAACTTAGTTACGCCGGTGATAAAGACGAAGCGCAGATGCTCGTCGGCGGGTTTCAACACGCCGTAAAAACTTTTCAGCGCCGAGCGCAATTCCTGATGTTTTTCCGGCGCGTCGATGGTTTCGAGCAACGGCTTGTCGTATTCGTCGATGATGACCACGACGCGCTCGCCGCAAGAACGGTGCAAATCGCGAATCATATTAGCCAGACGCTCGCCGTTCGTTTCGCCAACAATCGCTACTGCGTATTTTTCCGCCGTCGCTCGCAGTCCGACGTTAATCATCGCGTCGAGTTCGGCGATACTGCGGTTATAATCGCCGGCGTTGAGGTCAAGGCGAATGACCGGATGTTTTTTCCATTCCCAATCGAGCGAGTTGAGCGCCAACTCGGCACCGCCGACCGTGCCGTCGAACAGTTCTCGGCGAGCGGAAAAAATCGCGTCGAGCGTCGCGCAAGTCAGCGACTTGCCGAACCGGCGCGGACGCGATAGAAACACGGCGGCGGCACTGCCGGTGAGCAATTCGTGAATCCGCGCGGTTTTGTCCACATAAACCGACTCGCGCTCGCGAATTTTGGCGAAATCCTGAATACCGATAGGCAATAAGCGTTTCATAAAAGACCTTTGGTAAGTATTGTTCTATCGGTTACGCGGCGGTTGGCGGTTGGCGCCGAATGGCGTTGCCATAGTTTTCTCAACCCTTCTCATCACATTCCGGCGATGGTGATATTTTTGCCGTCATAAATTTCACGACGCATAAAAATTTTATCGCGCCACGACTTTTTCGGCGCGCGATTAAACACCACCAACCAGCCGTCGTTGACGCCGAATTTATCCATATATTCCGCCGTTTGTTTTATGCCGTCGGCATAAGTATTTTTGTTGCGGTAAATTTTCAATTCGATGGGATATTTGTGCCCGTCATAAACCAAACATAAATCTTCACGCTTGGCGCCAATCGCCATTTCACGAATAATTTCTCCGCCGCCGTTGACCACCCGTTGCAAAAACGCTTGCAAAATTAAATGCGGCGCCGCCTCTTTATAAAAATAACGCTCCACCCAAATTTCGCTGTTCTCGCGCCAAAATTGCTGAAAATCGCGGAGCAAAAAATCAATGTCGA
>BNUQ01000152.1 GCA_025997475.1 Planctomycetales bacterium | reverse complement strand
GATACGGTAATTGGAGTATGAAGGCACTTTGTCTAATTCAGAATGCAGAAATCAGAACTTATGTTACGCGCGCCAAAAAATCGCAACCGGCTTGATAAAAGTAAAATTCCTTAAAAAACGCCGTAGGCGTTTAATTTGAATAACGTCAAGCGACACGCTCTATCGTCGCGCCGGTCGGGGATAACGCCGCCCAATGACCGAACCCCGAGAGGGGTTCAACAAATAGTTCAACCCCTGTCGGGGTTGTGTCCGGCGGGGACGCTTTTCCCCGAGTTACGCGGCGGTCGCCGCTCCACTCGGGGTTATTCACCTTAAGCCCCTGTCGGGGCTTTTAGCGGACACGTCCGCCGTGGCGGAGTTGGTGATGACAAAATCGCGTAAACATGAGTTACAAATTAAAAATTGTGGAGTTTGATGGATAAATTCGCTTCGCGCAATTTTTAAGTCCAATCCGCTCCGCCATTTTTAATTTTTAATTTGTAATTACTTCTCCCCTCGCCTGAAAAATTCCCGCAAAAAAAATAAACCTATGTGGCTAAGAAAAATAATCGTTCTCGGTTTATGCGGTTGGTGCGGCGCGTTTGCCGCCGATTTCGATTTGGCGCAACCGACCATTGAAATGCGCCGCTTGCAAAAATGCGAGCATTGCGGCGAGCCGCTCGTCGTCACCACGATTACCCCCGGCGCGGCGGTGCGCTGTCCCAAATGCGAACACGTCGAACGCCGCCTGCCCAATAGCGAACTTTTGGTCAAGGTCTATCAGGTCTGCCCGTCTTGCTCCGCGCGGCTCGACGTGTCGTCGCTTACCGCCGGCGCCCCGCTGAAATGCGGCGCTTGCGGCTTCGCGCAACGGGTGATGCCGGAAGCCGTGCCGCCGCCGGCGTCCGGCGTCGGCGCGATGCCCGCCGGCGTTGTCGTTACGCCGACCGCGCCGTTGCCGCCGGCAAACGAGCGGGAAATTCCCCTGCCGCGCGTCCCCGGTTTGAACGCGGACGCGGACGCACACGAGGGCTATCAATATCCGCCGGTCGTCGCCGCCGCGAAAGAAAGCGCCAATAATTTTAACGCGCGGTCGTTGGCGCAAATCGCTGGCGAACTCAAAATTTCGGCGCGGGTCAACGGGGAGCCGATTGCCACGGCGGCGGTGGAGCAGACCGTTTTGCGTAATTTACAGTTATTGCAATTGCGGCGCGGCGCGTTGCCGACGGCGGAAGAATTGACGGCGTTGCGACAGGAAATCACCGCGCAGTTGATTGAGCGCGAATTGTTGCGGC
>BNUQ01000151.1 GCA_025997475.1 Planctomycetales bacterium | reverse complement strand
AAAAACGTCGCGCCCGATATTCGCGTAGTCCGCGCCCCCCGCATACCAGCCGCGCGTCGTGTCGTTGTCGTGCGTGCCGGTATAAACCACGCTGTTGGTCGCGTAAGTGTGCGGACGATAAAAATTCGCGCCGTCGGCAAACGCGAATTGCAAGACCTTCATTCCGGGAAAACCGCACTCGTCGCGCAGTTTGTTGACCGCCGGCGTGATGACGCCCAAATCCTCGGCAATCAGCGGCAGGTCGTCGCCGATTTCCCGCTGCATCGCCGCGAAAAAATCCGCGCCCGGACCGCTCACCCATTTGCCGTTACGCGCCGTTTTTTCGGTCGCCGGCGTCGCCCAATACGCCTCGAAACCGCGAAAATGGTCGAGCCGCAAAATGTCGGTCTGCCGCAACGCCGCGCGCAGACGCATCGCCCACCAGCGGTAATTGTCCTTTTTCACCGCCTCCCAGTCATAGACCGGATTGCCCCACAACTGCCCGTCGGCGCAGAAATAGTCCGGCGGCACGCCGGCGACCACGCGGGCTTCGCCGGTGGCGCGGTCCAACGCGAAAAATTCCGGCGCCGCCCACACGTCGGCGCTGTCGTGCGCCGGATAAATCGGAATGTCGCCGATGATTTTAATGCCGGCGGCGTTGGCGCGTTTTTTCAAGCCGAGCCATTGCGCGTAAAAAACGAATTGCGTCCATTTGACAAATTCGCCGGCGTCCGCCAATTCCGCCGCCCAATGTTTGACCGCGTCCGGCGCGTGTTTGACAAGACCGGCGTCGTCCCAGCGCCACCACGGCTTGCCGCCGAAACGTTCCCGCGCCGCCGCGAAAAGCGCGTAGTCGTCAAGCCAGAATTTTTCGGCTTCTTTGAAACGTTGAAAATTCGCCGCCGCCGCGCCCGTCGCGCCGCGGCGAAAAAGGTCGAACGCCTGCCGCAAGCGCGGCATTTTGAAATTGCGCGCGGCGGAAAAATCGGCGCGCTTGTCGTTGCCGGGCGCGTCGCGCAAATCCTCGTCGCGCAACAGTCCGGCGGCGACTAAATCGTCAAGCGCGATAAACAGCGGATTGCCGGCTAAGGAAGAGAAGGTTTGGTAGGGACTGCCGCTGTCGTTGACGGCGCCGAGCGGCAACACCTGCCACAACGTCTGTTTGGCGCGTTGCAGATAGTCGAGAAACTGCCGCGCGGCGGCGCCGAAATCGCCGATGCCTTGCCCACCGGGCAACGACGAGGGATGCAACAACACGCCGGCGGAACGGGGGAATGACATAGGGGCTCCTTTTA
>BNUQ01000150.1 GCA_025997475.1 Planctomycetales bacterium | reverse complement strand
GCGACGCCGAGGCGGTCGTCCAAACGGAGCGCCTTGACGATTTCCTGCAAGTCGTCGCGCGGCACCGGACAGCGCCAGATTTTGCCGCCGTCCAACGTGAAGCGGTTTTTCTCGGCGAAATAACTGATTTTTTGCGGCTTCGCGATGCCGTCGGCGGTGCCTTCGACGACGACGCCCGCCTGTGCGCCGGTCATCAACATCCCGCACACGACCGCGCCCCAACAACTTAATTTTGTCATAAATTTTCGCATAATTCTCTCCTTGTGATAACGTCGGCGATTGCCAAACTACCGCGTCTTATCGGCATTTCCGTGCGCCGTAATGCAGTTTTTTTCAACCGCGACCGATTGAAAAACAATTCCCAATTAACAATTCACAATTGACAATTGTGGAGTTTAATTCTCAAAATCGCTTCGCGCATTTTGAGAAATAATTCCTTAAAAATAATTGTTAATTGTTAATTTTTAATTGTTAATTGTTTTCCCCCTCGTTAAAAAAAAACAAACGCCGCCATGTTCCGCCGTTTTTTCCTGCTGTTATGTTGTCTCGCGTTGAGCGGTTGCACCGCCATCACCACGCGCCCGAACGACTGGGCGCGGCGGACCTTGCATATCACGCCGCCGCCGGCGCTCGTCGGTTCGGCGGAATTTGAGCGGCAACTCGACCGCCGCTCGCACAGCGCGCGCACCGCGCGCAACACGGCGACGCTTTTGGTGGACGCGCGCGAGACCTATCCGGCGATGCTCGCCGCCATTCGCGGCGCGCGGCGCGACATCAACCTCTCCATTTACAGTTTTATTCCCGACCGGCACGGCGGCGAATTTATCGCGGCGCTCGCCGACGCGGCGCGGCGCGGCGCGCGGGTGCGCGTGATTTACGACGAGGTCGGCAGTCCGGGGGCGCGGCGGCGGGACTTCGCCGCCATCACCGCCGCAGGCGGAGAGGTGCGTGTGTTCAATCCGTTTTGGCACTGGACGTTTTTCCGCTACGACCATCGCGCACATCGCAAGATTTTGACGGTTGACGGCGAGGTCGCGTTTATGGGCGGGCTGAATATCGGCGACGAATTAACCGACTGGCGAGACGTGATGTTGACGGTGCGCGGCGAGGCGGTCGCCGACGCGGAAAGAGTTTTTGGGCAAACGTGGCGACAAGCCGGCAAAGGATGGTTCGGCAAAACGTTGCCGGTGCTCGGCGCGACGTGGCTGAAAAACGCGGTGGAATTGCCGCTGAAACCGTTCCGGCAAAAAGAAACGCCGTTGCCGTCGCCGCCCG
>BNUQ01000149.1 GCA_025997475.1 Planctomycetales bacterium | reverse complement strand
GCGCAACAACTTAAACCCGCCGCCGTCGCCAACGCCATTTCCGCCGCCAAATGCCAGTTGCAATATCCGAGCGACCTGCCGCAAAATTCGTGGCGCGAAAAAATGACGGCGGAAATTTACGCCGAATACGAACGCCGTTTGCGTGAAACCAACGCCGTGGACTTCGACGATTTGCTGTTGCTCACGGCGCGAATGTTGGAGCGTCTGCCCGACCTGCGCGCCGCGTATCAACGGCGGTTTCGTTTTCTTTTGGTGGACGAGTATCAGGACACGAATCGCCTGCAATATAAATTGCTCCGCCTGCTCGTCGGCGACGAAAACAATTTGCACGCGACCGGCGACCCCGACCAAAGCATTTACTCGTGGCGCGGCGCCGACTACCGCAACATTATGGATTTTCAGCAGGATTTCCCCGGAGCGAAAATCGTTTTGTTAGAACAAAATTACCGCTCGACCGGCAACATTTTGACGGCGGCAAATCATCTCATCGCGCATAGCGACAATCGCATCGAAAAAAATCTGTTCACCGCCGCCGGCGCGGGCGAAAGAATGGTCGTGGCGCAACTGCGCGACGACCGCGCCGAAAGTTTTTGGGTCGTCGAGCAAATCCTCGCCGAAAAAGCCGCCGGACGCGCGTTCGCGGCGATGGCGATTTTGTATCGGATGAACGCGCAATCGCGCGTTTTTGAAGAGGCGCTGACGCGGGCGAAAATCCCGTATCAAATCGTCGGCGGCGTGCGGTTCTACGACCGGCGGGAAGTCAAAGACGTTTTGGCGGTGTTGAAATTGCGCGTCAATTCGGCGGACGAAATTTCGTTGCGCCGCGCGTTGGACGCCCGTCCGGTCGGCGTCGGCGCCGTTACGTTGGACGGCATCCTCGCGCAAGCCCGCGCGCAAAAAGTGGCGGCGGTCGAATTTCTCGCCGGCGACGATTTTTCGCGCCGCTACGACGGACGGCAAAACGCCAAACTGAAAACGTTTTGCGAGTGGTGCCGCCGGTTGCTGGCGGTGCCGGTTGACCGCGCCGGCGACGCGACGCGTGCGCTGATTGAACTGTCCGGCTTGACCGAACACCTCGTTATGCAAAGCGAAAAAGACCCGGCGTGGGAAGACCGCGTCGCCAACATCGAAGCGTTGTTAAACCGCGCGGTCGAATTTTCGCAGACGAATCCCGAGGGGACGTTGGCGCAATTTTTAGAGGACGTGGCGTTAGTCGCCGACATCGACAGTTTCAATCCGGCGAGCGATTGTCTGACGCTGATGACGTTGCACAGCGCGA
>BNUQ01000148.1 GCA_025997475.1 Planctomycetales bacterium | reverse complement strand
TAGTTGATAGTGGTGGAGTTTTTACGGGCAAATCCGCAAGCGCGCGCGAAGCGAATCTTTGACCGTCAAACTCCACCACTAAAAACTACCGACTACAAACTATCAACTGCTCTTCATTCGTAATTCGTAATTTTTAATCGCTCCCTCCCAACTTCATTCAGAAAACCGCCGCCAAATTCTCCCGATAACGAAAGGGTTCAGCGCGATTCCGCAATTGATTAGCGTCAGGAAAGGAATCGTATGCATCGGCTTTTACCGCTATTGTTGTTGTTCTCGTTGACCTCCGGCGCCGTTTTCGGCGACACCAATCCGCGCTCGACGCCGGCGGTGCCGAAGACGCTCGCGGCGCTCCAAACGCAAACCGGCAAGCAATTTTTTGTCGCCCAGCGCGGCTCGCTCCTCATCGCCGCCGATTTGCCGCGCCAGCAATTCGACTACGTCGTCAACGGCATCGTCGCCTGTTGCCAAAAAGCGCTCGAACGCACGTTTTTCACCACGCGGCTGACGCAACCGGTGACGATTTACATTTTTCAAAACAAAGAAAGTTACGCGCGCGGACTGAAAAAATTCTTCCTGCTCGACCCGATTAGCCCTTACGGACATTACGGACATCGCCAGCGCTACATCGTCATCAATTATCAAACCGGACCGGGGACGCTCGTCCACGAATTGGTGCACGCGCTGATGGCGGCGGATTTTCCCGACGCGCCGATTTGGATTTCCGAGGGGTTGGCAAGTTTATACGAACAATGCCGCGTCGAGGACGAGGGCTTGCTCGGCGAAGCCAACTGGCGTTTGCCGGAATTGCAGAAAGCGCTGACCGACG
The DNA here is from genome assembly GCA_025997475.1 of Planctomycetales bacterium. Lineage (GTDB taxonomy): Bacteria > Planctomycetota > SZUA-567 > SZUA-567 > SZUA-567 > MS499-59. Next base: position 465 of record BNUQ01000148.1, on the reverse strand, counting down.
GGAAAACCGTGCCGTTGGAAAGATTATTCGGGAGCGACGCGCAAAATTTCCGCTTGATGGACGAGAGTTTGCACTACGCGCAGAGCCGCTATTTTTGCCTGTATTTGCAGGAAATTGGCAAATTGCGCGCCGTGTATCAGACCTTCCGCGACAACGTGAAAGACGACCGTTTCGGCGTGAAATCGGTGGAAATGGTCTTGCAAAAAACGTTGCCGGAAATCGAGCGCGACTGGTTGGAATGGGTGGCGCAACAGCGGTGGAGCAAGAAATAGAGCGGAGAGTTTAGGGTTCAAGGATAGGCGATGTATAGTCGCTTGATTTAAGAGTTGGACACACGATTACATTTGGCTACGCTGGTCGTCATTCCTTTTGTTGACGGAGGTTCCGATGGCATACGACCCCAAATTTCGGCAATGCGTGCTGGACTTTATCGACGACGGCAACTCGATGCGCGACGCCTGCGAG
>BNUQ01000147.1 GCA_025997475.1 Planctomycetales bacterium | reverse complement strand
AACGGTCGATTTAGGAGAGTGAACCGCATCACTCCCTCTTCTTATCTCTAATAATCCGACTCATTGGTTTTTAATCGTGTAATAACCAAACTCTATCCAAGGATACGCCGATGCCGTTTGCCGATATTTATGCGCGTTACTACAATTTATTGTATAAAGACAAAGATTATCCGGCTGAATTCCGGTATCTTAACGCTATTATCTCTTTGTCGGCGGCGTCCGCCAACTCTATTCTTGATTTGGGGTGCGGCACCGGCAAACATCTTCGCTGTTTCCAAGACGCGGGATATAACGTCGCCGGTGTGGATGTTTCGGCGGCAATGCTCGCGGCGGCGCAAGAACAGTTAGGCGAAGGTGTTGATTTAATCAACGCCAAAATTTCCGAATTCTATACGGACAAAAAGTTTAACGTTATCACTTCGCTTTTTCATGTGATGAGTTATCAAGCCGATACGGCAGAATTGGCAAAAGTTCTGGCGAATGTCGCCGAGCATTTAGCCGACGGCGGTTTATTTATCTTTGATTTTTGGTATGGTCCGGCGGTTCTGACTGATTTACCCGCTGTGCGCATAAAAAGGTTGGCGGATGAAGAAATAAAAATTACCCGTATTACCGAGCCGGTAATGCGCTATAATGAAAATATCGTCGAAGTCAATTTTGAATTATTGATTGAACCAAAAACGGGGGGGGGGGCTTGAAACCGTCAAAGAACAACATATTATGCGTTATTTTTTCCTGCCGGAAATCAAATATCTTGCCGAAAAAGCCGGTTTGACCGTGGTCGCTTCTTACAAATGGCTTACCCAAGAGCCGTTGTCAGATAAATCATGGTATGGATTAGTGGTTTTACGAAAAAATAATAATTGATTGGCGTTGTTTCATCATCTACGCTCATTGCGTCGATACGAATTTATGGAGGTATATTTTAACGAGAGTGAGAAAAAATTATGCAAACCTTTAATTTCAGCGAAGTGAAAGCCAATCTTGCCGATTTTCTCGACCAAGTGGTGTGCGGACAGATAGGAAAAGTAATGAAAGCGCTCGGCGTTTTCTAACCGCGATAAAAAGTTGCGGACAAGGATAATTATCAATGGACGACACCTCGAAAATTCTCTGGCATCCGGCGTTTTGCGATGCACTACAATTGGAATTGCGCGATTACAGCGACGTGCTCACATTTGAGCCCGAACATCAACTAAACACCGAGCCGTTACGAATTGACGTGTTGGTCATTAAAAAGCCCGCCGAGGTGGTGATTAAGAAAAATATCGGGCGGATTTTTCGGACGCACAATATCGTCGAAT
>BNUQ01000146.1 GCA_025997475.1 Planctomycetales bacterium | reverse complement strand
TTTCGGCGGATTATTTATCGCATCGTTTATTTTCAATCTGGCAATGAGAACTGAACACGCGGCGTTTAATTTTTATTTTCCAGCGACGCGGTTTTGGGAACTTTTTGCGGGCGGGTTGTTGGCGCTCAAGGTCAAAAATCACGGCGATGTTTTGGCAAAAATAGAAAAATGGGGCGACCACATTTTGCCGAAAATCCCGCTGATAAAAAAAGTATGCGGCGGCGACTTTCATAAATTTTTATCGTTGACCGGCGCGGTCTTGTTGGCGGTCGCGGTGTTCGTGTCGCTGGGACGAAAGACCTATCCGGGCTTCGGCGCGTTGGTGCCGGTCATCGGCGCGACTTTTTTGATTTGGGCGGGGGCGAACGCGCCGGTCAATCGCCTGATTTTGTCGAATAAAATTTTGGTGTGGATTGGTCTGATAAGTTATCCGTTGTATTTGTGGCATTGGGTATTTTTATCGTTCGGTCGAATCGTCAACGGCGGAGAAATGCCGGTCGCGACGCGCTTTATTTTGCTCGGCTTGGCGGCGGCGTTTTCGGTCATCACCTATTTCGCGATTGAAAAGCCGATACGGTTCGGCAAGAAATGGCGGAATATAAAATTGGTCTTAACTTGGCGGTCATACCGGCAACCGCTGTTCGATGTAAAAACATTCGGATTGCTCGTCGTAATGTTGGCGGTCGGCGTAGTCGGCTATTTCGTGGCGGAAAAGAAAGAACTGTCGGCGGAAAAAGTGATTGCGGGTAGAACGATTGATGGCGGTTGGAGTGAATGGGCGCGGGAAAAATACGGTTTGCAAAACAGTTGGGAAAAATACGGCGGCGAAAAACGGTTAGCAGCGGACAGTTTTTTTGTCGATTGTAATTCTGAAAAAACCGTCGCTCTCGTAGGCGACAGTCACGCGCAACAGTATTTTCCGGCAATGGCGCGCGAGAATCGCGAAAACGGAGTTAATACTTTACTTTTTGCCGAAGGCGGTGCGCCGCTTATGTTAGGCGGTGAACAATATCCTCCCCCCACAAGAGGAGCATATCTGTCGAACTTCAAGATGATTTTTGATTTTCTGGCTACACGGCAAGATGTACGGAAAGTGTTTTTGTCAATTTATCAGACCGCGTATGCGCGGCAGGAGTGGATGCCGCCGGATATTTTCAAGCAATTATTGCAGAATACGGTCGATTTCTTGACCGCCGCCGGAAAAGAGGTTTATGTGGTAATGGATAACCCGAATTTTGATTTTAATCCGGTGGATTATTTGTCGCGGGCGCCGGCGTGGCTTTCGTTCTTGTTTCCGGCGAGAAAAA
>BNUQ01000145.1 GCA_025997475.1 Planctomycetales bacterium | reverse complement strand
GATAGACAAGGGGATTAAGTTTCAATCCACGCGCCCCGTGCGGGGCGCGACCAGTCAGTCTGCCGAAGGGTCAATGGACGTCAAGGTTTCAATCCACGCGCCCCGTGCGGGGCGCGACGTTTTTTTTCTTTGGCTTACTACTTCGTTTCTCGTTTCAATCCACGCGCCCCGTGCGGGGCGCGACGACAGCCATGTGGAAGCGCGTTATGGAACATTGGGTTTCAATCCACGCGCCCCGTGCGGGGCGCGACTTGGAAATTACGTTTGGCGTGTCGGCTGGGACTGTTTCAATCCACGCGCCCCGTGCGGGGCGCGACGTGGGCGGTGGCGGCGGAAGCGACGCGGGAAGCGTGGTTTCAATCCACGCGCCCCGTGCGGGGCGCGACTCGGTCATCAACGCGCTCGTCGAGTATGCGCTCGTTTCAATCCACGCGCCCCGTGCGGGGCGCGACATGCGTGGAAAATAAGCCAATCTGCGGCGATTGCGTTTCAATCCACGCGCCCCGTGCGGGGCGCGACGTGGCGCAGGAACGCGCCACTTGGACGGCGGAGAGTTTCAATCCACGCGCCCCGTGCGGGGCGCGACGTTTATCCGCCACTTTTCAGAGTCATTTGGAAACGTTTCAATCCACGCGCCCCGTGCGGGGCGCGACCGCCGGCGCAATACGATTGCGCAATCCACGCCCGTTTCAATCCACGCGCCCCGTGCGGGGCGCGACTGACTTGCTACTCCATTCTCTATACATAGTAATGTTTCAATCCACGCGCCCCGTGCGGGGCGCGACAACGAAAAACGCGCTTGCGGTAATTACTATGTAGTTTCAATCCACGCGCCCCGTGCGGGGCGCGACTTACCCAAGCGGCGTCCGCCGCGAGTGCTGATGTTTCAATCCACGCGCCCCGTGCGGGGCGCGACCGGTGAGGACGGCTCGATTGAGCCGGACGAATACGTTTCAATCCACGCGCCCCGTGCGGGGCGCGACGATATCAAGGAAAAAGAGCCGACGGCGATAATCAGTTTCAATCCACGCGCCCCGTGCGGGGCGCGACCGGCGTTCGATGCGGCTACGTTGGAAATAAAGTGTTTCAATCCACGCGCCCCGTGCGGGGCGCGACTTGCATCTACTGTTCGGTTACGGTATTTGCGAGGTTTCAATCCACGCGCCCCGTGCGGGGCGCGACTTTGACGCCAAAGAAAATCACTGGTTGGGCGCTATGTTTCAATCCACGCGCCCCGTGCGGGGCGCGACGCGGTGTTGTCGCTCGTGTCACCCAAGTATTGTGTTTCAATCCACGCGCCCCGTGCGGGGCGCGACGTCTTCGTTGCCGGTGTGTCGT
>BNUQ01000144.1 GCA_025997475.1 Planctomycetales bacterium | reverse complement strand
CTTACTTTTTTTCTCTCTTTTCCCTTTCTCACGGTTTCGCCAAATTGATTTCCGGCGGCGGCGGCGGGAGTTCGTTAGCGTCGCCGCCTTGCTCATCGACTTTTTTACTGCTGGTCGAAATCGACGACGACACCCATTTGAAAAACGCCGCAATCGTGGCGGTGTCGGCGGTGTCGAGCGTAACCACGTTTTCGGTCAGACGTTGCAAAATGGTTTTATCCGCTCCCGCGCCCGCGGCGCACGCCACCACCGTCCCCCATTTGTAACTCTGGAAAGCGGCGATGCCTTTTTCGGGGTCATCGGTCGGCGAACCGTCGGTCATAATAAAGACGAGCGGCTTCCAATCGCCTTTTTGCTCGCGGGTGCTTTTGACGATTTCGCGGTTGGCGCATTCGACCACTTTTTCGAGCGCCGCGCCGAGCGCCGTGCCGCCGCCGGCTTGCAACGCGGGCGGCTGAAATTGCGCGACTTCGGTGAGCGGCACGATTTGTTTGACTTCACTGGCAAAAGTAATGACGCTGATAAACGCCGACTCGAGGGCGTAAGGGTCTTTGCGGAGCGCCGAGTGCATCATTTGCGCGCCGTTTTTCACCGCTTCAATCGGTTCCCCGCTCATTGAACCGGAAACGTCAAGCACAAGATAAACAGGTAGCCGTCGCATAAAGTTCCTTTCTTAAAAAGCGTGGAAAATATGGATATTAGATTAGACCTGTTCTAAACCTACGCGTGAGCAAATGTTCGTGTCTAATTTTTCGTGCCGCAAGGAAAAATGACGAAGCAATACCGAGAGTATTGCCAGGAATTTTGACGCGGCGGGACGGAAAATTAGCCGAAAATTTGCCGCGAATTGGTTGTCGAACAGGTCTAATGGTTTAATCATCGCCAACCGTCGCGCCAAGCGGGCGCGGGACAGGCGCGCGGTTCCCGCCTTACTTCCGCCCCGCCGTCCAGCGCATTCCCCAGTTGAACGCCGTGTCCATAAATTGATGACCGTCGAAAAATCTGACGATTTTCTCCACCGAAAAGGTCTCGTCGTCGCGATTTTCCAACAGCGCCATCGCGCACATCGGTTGTGTCGAGCCGTATTCGTCAAGCCGCGCGACAAGGTCTTCTTGCCCCGGATATTTGAGCGTTACGACGCCGTCGGCTTCGCGCCAATCCGCCGCGCCCTCGTAGATAAAAGCGAAAATCAAAAGGCGCTTAAATTGCGCGACCCGCGCGCCGTTAATCCGCAAATTTTCGCCGCCCGCCGCCTCGCCGGTGCGGTCGTCGCCGTCGAGCGCGACGTAGGGGAAATTGGCGTAATCGCCGAACGCTTTGCCGAGCGCCTGCACCACGCCTTTACGAC
>BNUQ01000143.1 GCA_025997475.1 Planctomycetales bacterium | reverse complement strand
CGGTAACGGTGGCGCTACCGAGCGTTGCGGCGCCGTTACCGCCGCGCTACTAACACCCGACCGCGAACCGCAACTGTTCGCCGACCGCACCAAAACGCAATTGAGCCGCGCGATTTTTGCGCGGTTGGCGGAGATTGAAGAAAAGAAAGGGATTTAAGGATTTTAAGATTCTTAAATTTCTTAAACCCCTTAAACGCTTATTCGCAGTGCGCGATAATCTCTTGCCGCAGTTCGCGCATCATTCGCAGGTAGAAATAGAGGTTGTGCGTCGCCGCATACACCGGCGCGAGAATTTCGCGCGCCATAAACAGATGCCGCAAATAGGCGCGGCTGACCGTGCGACAGGCGTAACATTCGCAATCGTCTTCAATCGGCGCGAAGTCCTCGCGGTATTGCAAGTTGCGCAATTTCAACGTTCCCCGCCGCGTGAAAACCTCGGCGTGCCGCGCGTGGCGCGTCGGCATCACGCAATCAAACATATCGACGCCGGCGGCGACGGCGCGCCGAATGTCGAGCGGACGCCCCACGCCCATCAAATAACGCGGCTTATTTTCCGGCAACAACGGCGCGGTGAACGCGACAATCGCGGCGATTTTTTCCGGGTCTTCGCCGACGCTGACGCCGCCAATCGCGTTGCCGGAAAACTCTTGCGCCGCGATAAATTCGGCGCTTTCGCGCCGCAAGTCCTCGTAAATCCCGCCTTGGACGATGCCGAACAACGCCTGCCGCTCGCGATTAGTCCACGCCGTTTTTGACCGCTCCGCCCAGCGGTGCGTCCGGCGCAAACTTTGCGCCACGGCGTCCCGCGAACTATCGCCCGCGGGACATTCGTCAAACGCCATCATAATGTCCGCGCCGAGCGCCTGCTGAATTTCGAGCGACCGCTCCGGCGAAATGAACACCGGCGAGCCGTCGATATGACTGCGAAAATGCACGCCGTCCTCGGCGACGCGGTTGATTTTCGCCAACGAAAAAACCTGAAAACCGCCGCTGTCGGTGAGCGTCGGACGATGCCAGCCCATAAAATCGGCGACGCCGCCGGCAAGCGCCACCAATTTTTCTCCGGGGCGAAGCGACAAATGATACGTGTTCGCCAACACGATTTCGGCGCCGATTGCCGACAGTTGCGCCGGCGTCAACCCCTTCACCGCGGCGGCGGTGCCGACCGGCATAAAAAACGGCGTGTGAATGACGCCGTGCGGCGTAGTCAAAACCCCGGCGCAACTGTCGGCAATCGGCGCCGAAATCGTGTTGGCGCAACAAATCGTCGTCAAAGACCTTTTTCCGGTCGGCGTCCGTTAATTTGCCGTGCACAGTTTTCTCCGCTTCGGCAAAGGCGGCGTTTAATAATTTATTGCGCAATTCCTTCTTC
>BNUQ01000142.1 GCA_025997475.1 Planctomycetales bacterium | reverse complement strand
CGTTATTGCGATAAAATCATCACCGTCGCCGACGCGATGACCGCGCAAGCCGTCGCCGCCGGCGTCGCGCCCGCGGAAAGATTCGTTACCGTGTATAGCGGAATGGAAGTCGAACGCTTCGCCGACGACGAGCGGCGTTATCGGGCGGCACGGGAAAAATACGGTTTTGCGGCGGGCGACCGCGTGATTGCCAAAGTCGCGCGGTTGTTTGAATTGAAGGGACACGACTATCTTCTCGCGGCGTTCGCGGATTTGGCGCGGCAAGTTCCGGCGGCGCGGCTGTTGATTATCGGCGGCGGCGAATGGCGCGAGCGCTTGGAAAATATGGCGCGCGAACTTGGATGCGCCGATAAAATCGTGTGGACGGGCTTGCTCCATCCCGACGAAGTTACGTCGGCGCTCGCCGCCGCCGACCTTGTGGCGCATTGCTCGTTGCGCGAGGGGTTGGCGCGGGTGATTCCGCAAGCGTTGTTGATGGGCAAACCGACGGTCGCGTTTGACGTGGACGGCGCGAAAGAAATTTTGTCGCGCGTCGAGGCGCGGTGGTTGGTCGCGCCGCAAAATGTCGCGCACTTGACGCAAACGCTTGCCGCCGTCATCGCCGATTTACCCGCCGCGAAAGCCGCCGCCGCGCGCGGCGCGGCGTTTTGCCGCGAACAGTTCGCCTGGCAAACGATGTGTCGAAGGTTGGCGGAGATTTACGGCGAGAGGGAAAAGTTAAAAGTTAAAAGTTAAAAGTTGAGAATTGGAAATTAAAAGTTGGTCCGTGGTCGCGCTTTGCGCGTCTTAAAAATAAAACTCCACTCTCTCAACTTTTAACTTTCAACTTTTAACTTTAATTTGCGGACGGAGAAAAAAAATGAGACACACGCACCAAACCAACGGCACGTGTTCGACGGCGGTCTCGTTTGCCTTGCGCGACGGCAAAGTGTGCGACGTGGAATTTACCGGCGGTTGCGACGGCAATTTGCAAGCCATCGGCAAATTGGTCGAAGGATTGCCGGCGGCGGAAGTCATCGCCAAATTGCGCGGCGTCAATTGCGACGGCAAAGGCACGTCGTGCGGCGACCAATTGGCGCAGGCGTTGGCGAAAGCGACGCGGCAATAATAATTATGCGCTAACCCACGCGCTAAAGCGCGTGGCAATTTGGAAAGCCCACTAACCTTCGCTTCGCTCGGTTCGCATAGAGCAACCGCGCGCCGCGTAATTCGTAATTTTTGATTCGTCATTGAGACAATTTTTAGGACGCTAAACGAATGATTAATCACCTCATCAAAGAGCGGTTGTATCACCGCCGCGCGGTGTTTAGTTTTGAATTTTTCCCGCCGAAAACGCCCGCCGGCGAGACGGCGCTTTATCAAACGGTGGAAAAATTATTG
>BNUQ01000141.1 GCA_025997475.1 Planctomycetales bacterium | reverse complement strand
ACCTGTTCGACAACCAATTCGCGGCAAATTTTCGGCTAATTTTCCGTCCCGCCGCGTCAAAATTCCTTGCAATACTCTCGGTATTGCTTCGTCATTTTTCCTGGCGGCACGAAAAATTAGACACGAAAATTTGCTCACTCTTGGTTATCGAACAGGTCTAATAAATTTCAATCAAAAAACAATTCGCCGATATCGCTAAAATACAAAAAAAAAGAAAGGCGTAGCGAAAAATGCTTAAAAAACCCATCGTTTATGTCGAGTCGACCGTTATCAATTATTTATTCGAGGAAAATCAATCGGAAAAGCGACGCGACACCTGGATGTTGTGGGATGAAATTAAAGCGGGAAAATACGCGATGGTTATCGCCGACACGGTGGTGCTTGAAATAATGAATTGTCCCGACGACCTTGAAAAGAAATGGAAAATGATTGACGAGTTGAACAAGGTCAATTACACCCTAACTACCGCGACGGAAAGCGAGAAAGCAAACACGCTGGCAAAGTTATACATCAGCGCCGGCGGCTTGCCGCCGAAGTGCAAAAACGACGCCTTGCACATCGCCGCCGCGACGCTGGCGAATTGCGATTTTATTGTGTCGTGGAATTTTAATCACATTGTCAATATCAGAGCCATGACGGCGGTTGACGCGGTGAACGCCGCTGAAAGGTTAAAACCGGTAAAATTGGTATCGCCGACGAACTTTTTGCGGGAGGAATAAAAATGAGAGACCGGGTTGTTGAGGAGTTGCACGAAATTAGAAGAAAATTGTCCGAGCGTTGGGACAAAATGACTCCCGCCGAAGCCGCCGCCGATAAGCGGCGACAAATCAACGAGGGGTTGCGACTGCTCGGCAGACCGCAATTACCGGCAATTAAACAGGTCTAACTTTCACCCGCCGGTTGGCGCCGTCTTTTTTCGCGGTAGCGACAATCGCGGCGACTTCAATTTTGTCGGCGGCGGACCGATTCCGCCCGCCGATAGCGCTCCGCCCCGACTCGTAATGAGAAATTTTACTTGGGTAAAAGCGCCGGAACGTTCCGGCGTTTTTTCGTTAGCGGCTCATTAACCCGGCGCCAATAATCCCTGTTTCAATACCGTCGCCGCGCCTATAATGCGCGAAATTTTTTGCCCAGAGAACGAAAGGTCAAATATGGCTACCGCCGCTAAAAATCTCACGCGCCCGCCGGCGCTTTACGACGCCTACGCCCGCAAAGGCGGCGCGGCGCCGACCGCCACGCATTACTGTCCGGGGTGCGGACACGGCGTGTTGCACAAACTTATCGCCGAAGCGTTGTCCGACCTCGGCATTCAGGAACGCGCCGTGTTGATTAGTCCCGTCGGGTGCGCCGTCTTCGCCTATTACTATTTCAACTGCGGCAAC
>BNUQ01000140.1 GCA_025997475.1 Planctomycetales bacterium | reverse complement strand
TTAACTCTTAACTCTTAACTCTTAACTCTTAACTCTTAACTCTTAACTCTTAACTCTTAACTCTTAACTCTTAACTCTTAACTCTTAACTCTTAACTCTTAACTCTTAACTCTTAACTCTTAACTCTAACCCCCGACCCAATCTCTAAAAAAAATGCCTCATCAAGCCAAACTCCTCCTCCTCCTGCTCTTGCTTTTCGTCGCGCCGCGCGCCGCCGCCCGCGATGCGCGCGCGTCCGCGCCGGCGATTACGCATTGGTCGCAGGTGCCGAGCGTTACGGAGGACGAAGCCGCCGCGCTCGACGCGTTGCGCCGGAGCGGGCGGACTTTCGTTTATGGGTGCCAGACCAGCACCGAGTATTTTATTGACCGGATTTCCGGTGCGCCCGACGGTTTTTCCGAGTTGTTCTGTCAATTTATGAGCAAGTTCTTTGACTTGCCGTTCCAAACGCGCCTGTGCAAACGGAGCGAATTGACCGCCGGCTTGCGCGACCACACCATCAGTTTCACCAACGAATTTAACGACACGCCGGAGCGGCTCGCCGACGGTTATTTTATGACCGACGGCGTGATTGGGCGGTATTACAAGGTGTATCGCTTGGCGGGGAGCGAAACGCCGGAAAACCTGTCGTCGTGGCGACCGGTTCGCGCCGGTTTTCTCGCCGATTCGGGCGCCGCCGCGAAAATCGGTCCGCTGTTGGACGCGCGGGCGCAAGCCTATGAAGCCGTTCCCATCGCCAATGTCGTGGACGTGTATGGCGCGTTGAAGGACGGGTCGATTGATTTCTTTTACGGTGAAAATTCTTACGACGCGATTCTCAACCAATATCGCGAAATTGTCGGCGAGGACTTTTTGCCGCTGACCTACACCGCCGCGGCGCTCGCGACGCAAGACCCGAGGTTGGCGCCGGTGATTTCCGTGATGCAGAAATTTTTCACGCACGGCGGCATTCCGACCGTTTATCAACTCTATTTGGACGGGACGAGACGTTACCGGAAGTATGATTTTTCCGAACGGCTGACGGCGGACGAAGCGGCGTTTATCCGCGCGCACGGTCCCGCCAATCCGGTGCCTTACGCGCTGATGGACGGCGATTATCCGAACTCCGACTACGACGAGGAAAACCGTCGTTGGCGCGGCATCGTGCCGGACGTGTTGCGCGAAATCGCGGACTTGACGAATTTGTCGTTACGGCGCGCGCACGAAACGCCGCTACCGCCGGCGGCGCTGGCGGCGATGTTGGCGAGCGACGAGGCGGCGTTTATTCTCGACTCCAAGCGCAAATTGGAGGCGGAAAAACCCCACGAATTTCTCTGGACGGACGCGACGTTCGAAGCGGACGATTACGTTTTGATTTCACGCGCCGACACGCCGCGGGTTTCGACCAGTC
>BNUQ01000139.1 GCA_025997475.1 Planctomycetales bacterium | reverse complement strand
ACGATTTCGCGACGCGCAATATCAGGTTTACGCCCACATTTGGAACGACGGGCTTCGTCGAGTTTCTCTTTGAACAATTTCCATTCGTCATCAGTTAAATCGGTGTCGTAGGCAGTGCGAGGCATAAATTTCTCCGGCGGCAATGTTCAACTTATTCCCGAATAACATCTTGCCGATCAACGCCTCGATTTCAAATTAATTTGTCAACACGCTCTTATTTCTGCCGCGTCAACAAATACTGCGGCAGTAAGAGGAGCGTCGCCGCCGCCGCGCCGAAGTCGGCGAGGTTGTCGTCGGCGCGTTTCGCATAGACGGCGGCTTGGTCTTGCGCGCCGACCACGCCGCGCATCATAATAATCGTCGATTTACCGGCGGCGGCGTCTTGCCTGACGTTTTTGCCGAGTTGTTCCGCCGACGCGGTTTCGTCCAAAATATCATCGACCGTCTGAAACAACAGTCCCACGTCTTTGCCGAACGCCGCGACTTTCGCCGTCGCTTCCGCCTTCGCGCCGCCCAAACGCGCGCCGACGCGGCAGGCGGCGACGAATAATTCCGACGTTTTCAGCGCATACATCAACTCAATCGTGTCGCGGTCGTCCAACCGGCGGCGCTCGCCCTCCAAATCCATATATTGTCCGCTAATCATTCCCGCGTGTCCGGCGGCGCGCGCGACAATCTGAATTAAATCCACCGCCGCCGGCGGCGGATAGCGGCTCGCCAACAAGCCGAACGCCAACGTCAACAACGCATCGCCCACCAAAATCGCCGTCGCCTCGTCGTATGCCTTGTGGCACGTCAGCCGTCCGCGGCGCAAGTCGTCGTTGTCCATCGCCGGCAAATCGTCGTGCACCAACGAGTAGGTATGCACGATTTCTATCGCGCACGCCGCCGGCATCGCGTCGGCGTTGGCGACGCCGAATAATTCGCCGGTCATCAGCACCAACGCCGGACGAATCCGTTTGCCGCCGCCAAGCGTGGCGTAACGCATCGCTTCGTGCAACGTCGCGGGCGTCATATCCGCGCGCGGCAAAAAATCGTCCAACGCCGCGTCAACCATTTGGCGATACTCTTCAAGACGAGCGAGAAGTTGTTCCATTGGGGTTTCCTTTTGGTCAGCCGTGAACCGCGGGCAGTTTTGGACAATTCAGAATTAAGAATTAAGAATTGTGGAGATTGACTATCAGATTCGCTTCGCGAGATTTTGACGATTGGCTCCTCAATTTTTAAGGGGCTGGCATAGATAACGTGGTTATTTTTGCCTGTTTGGGTTATAAATTTTGAGCCATTTTTTGAGTGTTTTCAACTGCTCTTTGGCGTTACCGTAATTGAATCTGAACTCGCATTCTTTCAAAAATAAAGGAAACGCTTTTCGCGGGATGCCGTTGAATTTTCG
>BNUQ01000138.1 GCA_025997475.1 Planctomycetales bacterium | reverse complement strand
TTCAACCGCAGTATTTCAGCAATGCCAAAAAGCGGGCGCGTTTGACGGCTTTCGCCAGAACGCGCTGTTTTTTCGCGCTGACGCCGGTGCGCTTGGTGCTGACCATTTTACCGTTCGTCGTTACAAATTTTTGCAACAACGTCGTGTCTTTGTAGTCGATACGCGGCGCGTTTTTGCCGTCCAAACGTTCCGGCGGATTCATCAACGAACGCCCTTCGACCCCCGACGCAACTAACAAGTTAGACATATTTTCCCCTTTCTTCCCGTAAAAATTAAGAATTAAAATTTGTGGCATTAAAACGGAATATCGTCGCCGCCCGCCGGACCGGTCGCAAAATCGTCCGGCGGGTTGTTGCGCGCCGGAGCGACCGGTCTTGCCGGCGCTTGATAACGCCCGGACGCCCGCGCGTTGCCGCCGTCGTCGTGATTGCCGCCGTTAAAACTGCCGCCCTCGCCCTCGCCGCGACCGTTGAGAAACTGCACGCTCGACGCCACGACGCGAATTTTCGACATATTTTTGCCGGTTTCTTTATCGACCCATTTATCCGCCGACAACCGCCCCTCGACCAATAGCGGATTGCCCTTGCGCATATATTGGCAGACGTTTTCCGCCGCGCGTTCCCACACCGTAACGTCGATAAACACCGCGCTACTGCCGCCGGCGCCGGCGTCGCTCCGCCCGCGAAACTCGTTTATCGCCAGCGTAATATCCGTAACCGCTTTGCCGTTCGGCGTCGTGCGCAACTCCGGGTCGCGCGTCAAATTACCCACTAAAATCACTCGATTGAAACTCGGCATTTTTTTTCTCCCGTTCGGCTCGCACGGCACGCCCCAACCGTCAACGAATTCACGCGGGAATAAACCGCACAATTTTATCGCCGCGCATTACCACCACTTCACGCTGATGCAATTTTTTATCCGCCAACATTCGCTCATAAGCGAGGTCAAGTCCGCGGTCGATTTTTTCGACAAACTCGCGCCACTTTTGGCTCTCTTGCTCATTCGTCGTCATAACGACTCTTTCATTAAATCAAATTTTTTCCGGTCAAAAATATGCCATTCCCCTTTGTTGGCGGCGATTAGTTCTTTCCGCCCGTCGGTGTTATCGTAAATCATTGTCGCATCGACGAGCGGCACATACAACGCAAACAAATTTTTGATGCCGCTAACATAGCGCCGCGCAATTACTTCCGGCGGAATATCGTGTCCGCCTTCAGCCACGCGAGACCGCACCCGCTCACGAGCCAAGTCCGCGCTCCGCAACCAGAAAAACAACAACGTTATCTGATAACCGTTGGCGCGGGCGGCGAGAATTTTTTTTTTGATAAACCCGCGCCGCCAACGTGGTCTCAATCGCCAGCGATTTTCCCGCCGCCAACAGTTCGTCAATCCGTTTCAACATCAATTTACCGG
>BNUQ01000137.1 GCA_025997475.1 Planctomycetales bacterium | reverse complement strand
GCCGCCGACCGCGACGTCGATACTCGACGGCATCATTCAAGCGGGGCAGACGGTCGGCGGCATCGTGTTCAGCGGCGCGACGGCGGACGATTTGCATTTAAGCGGCGTCCCGTCGCAAACGGACGCCAACGCCGAAACCAAATACGCGGCAAACTTGCTGTATAGTTTCGCCAACGCGCTCGACGCGACGAAAAAGAACGCGCTGTTTAGCGCGCTCGGCGCCGCCGCCGCCGCGAACGACGCGGGCGGTTTCGCCGACGCGCTCGAAGACGCCGGTTTCACCACGGCAAAATACGCCGACCAGCGGGCGGTGTTGGCGGCGGTTTTCGGCAACCTCGACGCGGACGGTCGCGACGCGGTCGCGACGGCGATGCAAAATAAAGATATGAACGCGGCGCGGTTGACGCTGATTAACAGCGCCCCCGACGCGGGCGGCGGCGCGTTCAAACTCGAATGGAATCCGGGTTTGGCGACGGTCGAAAACAAGGGCGAAGCCGGTTATATCTCGATTGAAAATTCCGGCGGGCAAGCCGTCCGCAACGTTTTGGTCAACGACCTCAACGGCGGCGCGGGCATCTATCACGGCAGTATCGAAGTCGTCAATAAAGAAGGGACGCGCACGACGATTGACTTATCGACCGCCGCGACGTTGAACGACGTGTTGGACCGCATCAACGGCGCGTCCGGCGTCGGCGTGTTGGCGGCGATTAACGACAACGGCGACGGCATCAAACTGACCGACCTGACCGGCGGGAGCGGCGCGTTGAAAGTGTATAACTCCGGTCTCGGCACGACCGCCGCCGACTTGGGACTGACCGCGCTCGACGCGAACGGCAACGGCGCGAACATCAATCAACTGAACGAGAAAACGCAAATCGCGCTCCTGCGCAACGGGATAACTGTCGCCGTTCGCGTCTTCCCATTCGCCGTTGTTGAACGTCAGCGCCAACGGATTGCCGCCGCCGTCCACTAAATTGTCCGTCGTAATCATCGTGCCGTTCGTCACGCCCCAACTGTCGGCGTGATACGAGTAGCCCGCGCCGGCGGCGGTCGAAGCGGCGGCTAACGACGTGCGCGTCGCCGCGTTGCCGTCAAGCAAATAAAGGGCGCTCGTCAACGTGTCGCCGGACAAAAGCGCGGAGAGCGAATTGCCGTTGGCGTAACTCCAACCGGCGTGGCTTTTCTGCGAAACGTTTTCGTAACTCGCGTCGATTTTGTAAGAGGTTTCGCCGACGTAACTGCCGTCCAACGTCGAATACCAGCCGTCGCCGAGCGAGTTGTTGCTCGCCGCGCCGCCGATTTTCGCCGTCGCCGTCGTGAACGCGCCGTTTTCCCATTTGCCGACGTTGGTGTATTCGGACGAGACGTTGACCTCGGCTTTCATCGTCGGCGAATAATTAATGGCGAACGTGCC
>BNUQ01000136.1 GCA_025997475.1 Planctomycetales bacterium | reverse complement strand
GCCGTAGAGAAAAATCCGCGCGTTGGACGGGTGATAATAGCGGGCGTGAAAGGCGCGAAATTGTTCGTAAGTAAGTTGCGGAATGCGGCGCGGGTCGCCGCCGAGCATTTGCGTTTTCTCGACGAAGAGTATTTGGCGTCATACGACCGCCTCGACGTTGACGCGACGATTGCGCCGTTGCAAAAATGGGACGCGCCGCGCCGCGCGACCGTCAAATATCCGGCGTCCGCCGCCGACGGCGGCGCGGTTACGCTGACGTGGGCTACGGGCTTGCTCACCGACGCGCCGCGCGCGCTGACGCTGAATATCCTTGACGAATATCTGCTCGGACATTCCGGCTCGCCGCTTCGCCGCGCGTTAATCGACTCGCATCTCGGCGGCGAATTGACGGCCTCCGGCTTTGCGCCGCACCAACGCGACACCTATTTTTCCGTCGGCTTGAAAGGCGCGCCGTCCGACCGCGCCGTCGCGGTGGAAAGTTTAATTCTCGCCACGCTCCGCGCCGAAGTCGAACGCGGGCTTGACCGCGAGCAAATCGCGGCGGCGTTTTTGCAATACGAAATGGCGGCGCTCGAAATCAAATCGGCGTATCCGCTCCGTTTGATGGAACTCGTTTATCAAGCGTGGCTCTACGGCGCCGCACCGACGGCGAATTTGCGGTTGCGCGACCAACTCGCCGCATTACGTCAACGTTATGAAACCGAGCCGCGCTATTTTGAAAATCTGCTTCAAGAAGCGTTGCTTGACAATCCGCACCGCTTGCGCCTCGTCGCCGAACCGGACGCGAACTACAACGCCGACCGCGACGCCGAATTTCGCGCCGCGATGGCGCAACGCGCCGCGACGCTGACGGCGGACGAGCGCGAAAATATCAACGCCGCCGCGCAAAAAATCGACCGTTTGCAATCCGCGCCCAATTCGCCGGCGGCGCTCGCCACTCTGCCGCGCCTGTCGCTCGCCGAGGTCAATCCGCAACCGTTGGAATTTCCGACGACGCGCGAAGAAATCGGACGCGGATTTTTGCACAACGATATTTTCACCAACGGCGTCAATTATTTGTCGCTGTCGATTGACTTAAACGACCTCGACGGCGAGGAACTCCGCTATCTGCCGGTGTATGCGCTGGCGCTGACGAAAATGGGCGCGGACGGACTTGACCACGCGGCGCTGTCCGGCGAGGAAGCGGCGTGTTGCGGCGGCGTCGGGGCGAGCGTCGAAATTTCCGGTCGCGTGGACGGGGCGCAACACGCCGCGCCGCGCCTGCATTTGTCGGTCAAAGCGCTCAACCGCCATCTCGCCGCCGCGCTCGCCGTCGTTGATAAACGCTGGTTCAAATTAGACCTCGCCGACGCCGGACGTTGGCGCGACGTTTTGCAACAAGAATGGCTGAACGCGCGGGACGCCGTCGTCGAGTCGGGACATT
>BNUQ01000135.1 GCA_025997475.1 Planctomycetales bacterium | reverse complement strand
ATGCTGGCGACCTACCCGATTAAAGCCGACTTGTCGCCGGACATCACGCCGCACACTTTGCGCCATTCCTTCGCGACGCACCTCCTACAACGCGGCGCGGATTTGCGGGTCGTGCAAGAGTTGCTGGGACACGAAAACATTTCGACGACGCAAATTTACACCCACGTCAGCGCCACGGAAATCCGCGCGATTTACGACGACGCGCATCCGCGCGCCCTGACCGAAAAGGCGGCGTAGCGTTGAAAGTTGAAAGTTGAGAGTTGAGAGTTGAGAGTTGAGAGTTGCGCGAAGCGAATTGAAAAAGACGAACTCCGCTAAAAAACTTTCAACTTTCAACTCTAAACTCTCAACTCTCAACTCTAAACTCTGCTCTACTTCCGCATCCGGTTTTCCAAGGCGGTGAACGCTTTGCGGGCGTCGTCGTAGGTGGGCGTGTGGCGGAATTCCGCGGAAACGGCGCGGCGGTAGTGCAACAGGGCGCGCGCCTGCCAGTCGTTGCCGCGCAGGTCTTCGATGAGTTTACCGAGGTTGAAATACGTCCGCGCCAACTCCGCCGGCTCCACCGCGTAGCCATACGCCACGCGCAAATAGTCGAACAGCGCCGCTTCGCCGTAATCGCGCCGCAAACTGGCGTTCTCGGCGCCGTCCCAGCGCGTGAAATTCGCGTCGGCGTTCAGCAAATACATCCAGCCCAAATTGGCGCGGTCGCCCGCGAGCGCCGCCTCGCGGAGCGGCTCTCGCAACCGCTCGACGATTTTGGCGTTCTCGGCGGCGTTCTTGCCCGCCAGATATTTTTGCGCGCGCAATTCCGTGCGGAGCGCGCTCAACCGCAAATCGTCGGCGACCGTATCGACCGGCACCTGTTCCGCCGCGGCTTGAAATTTCGCCAGCGCCGCGCGGACTTTTTCGTTATTGTCGGGACGCGCCGTCAGCAAAAAGACCTGTGCGCGGTCGCGTCCCCATTCCATCAATTTTTGCCACCGGTCGGCGTCCGGCGGTTTTTGTTCCGCCAAATGCGGTAAAATCACCGTTAAAAATTGGTGATAACGTTGCGCGGCTTTGTCGTATTCGCCTTGATTTTCCAACGCCCGCGCCCAAAAGTATTCGCTCTCGAATTTGTAAATCGCGTTCAGCCGTTTTGCCGCCAGCGTCAAATGTCTTTCGGCGTTGGGGAAATCGCGCAAATAGTAATACGCCAGCCCGCGATAATAACTCACCCGCTCGGCGAAAAATTGTTGCCGCATCGCCGCCAACTCGCGCAGACCGGTTTCGACCGCGCTCAGCGCCGTCAGCGCCGCCGCATAATTTTTATCCTGCCACGCCTGCAAAAAATTCGTCCACGCCTCGTTGTCCACGTCGCGGTAATAGACGGCGACGACGGCGTTGTGCGGCACCGCCGTGTCCACGCCGTCCGCCGTAATCGTCGCGACGACGATTACGGCGGACGGCG
>BNUQ01000134.1 GCA_025997475.1 Planctomycetales bacterium | reverse complement strand
TCAACGCGACCATCAGCAATTGCAGTAACAACTACGGTCCGAAACAGCACGCGGAGAAATTAATTCCGACGATTATCCGCAAGGCGCTCTCCGGCGAAAACATTCCGCTTTACGGCGACGGGAAAAACGTCCGCGACTGGCTCTATGTCCTCGACCACTGCCGGGCGATTGACTTGATTTTTCACCGCGGCGCCGCGGGCGAAATTTACAACGTCGGCGGGAAGAACGAGCGAACCAATCTCGAAATCGTCGCCGCGATTTGCGCCGTTTTAGACGAACGCCGACCGCGCGCCGCCGGTTCGTATAAAGAGCAAATAACTTTTGTCGCCGACCGTTTAGGGCACGACCGTCGCTACGCCATCGACGCGACCAAGTTGGCGACGCACCTCGGCTGGCAGGCGCAAGAATCCTTTGACACCGGCATCGTGAAAACCGTGGAATGGTATCTGGCGGCGAGCGGCGGGATTTAATTTAGAAATGAGCGCGAAGCGCGGTAAAGGCAATTTGCGGGTGCCGCTGACTAACGTCAACGGCGAAATTCAATCGACGGTCGTTATTTACAGTAAGACGGACGATGACGGCAAATTTAAGAAGTGCTACGAAAAAGGCACGAAAAAGACCGGCGCGTTTTGCGTGTTGGGCGTTTCCGGCGTGGTCGCGCCGGGCGCGGAATTTAAGGGCGAATTGGCGAAAGCGGATGCGTTTGTGCTTGCCGAGGGTTATGCCACCGCGAAATCGGTCGAACAGAATCTTGCCGGCATTACGGATAAAAAAGTGGCGGTGATTGTGGTCGGTGATTCCGGCAATTTGTTTCCGGTCGGCGAAACGCTTAAAGCGGAATTTCCCGGCAAAGCATTGGTTATCGCCGGCGACAATGATTTTTCCGCGAAGTTTAACGCCGGCAAAAACAAAGCCGAAAATTAAGCGCGATTTCGGTTTGGAAATTCCGCATTGGGAGGCGAGTTTGCGCCGATGCATTGAAAGGTTTGACCAATGAAAGTTCTCATCACCGGCGGCGCTGGCTTTATCGGCTCTAACTTCGTGCCGTATTTCGCCGCCCGCTACCCGGACTATTTTTTAGTGAATCTCGACTTGCTGACCTATGCGGGCGATTTGGCGAATTTGCGCGAAATGGCGGGCGTCAAAAATTATGCGTTTGTCAAAGGCGACATCGGCGACGCCGCGCTGGTGTCGGCGCTGTTTGCCCAATACGACTTCGACGGCGTGATTCACTTTGCGGCGGAGTCCCACGTCGATAATTCGATTGCCAATCCGCGAGCGTTTGTCGAGACCAACGTGCTTGGCGCGTTCACGCTCCTCGACGCCGCGCGCGCGCATTGGCGCGGCGAGACCCGCCGCTTTCACCATATTTCCACCGACGAGGTCTACGGCTCGCTCGGCGCGACCGGCTTGTTCACCGAAGCCACGCCCTACGCGCCGAACAGCCCCTATTC
>BNUQ01000133.1 GCA_025997475.1 Planctomycetales bacterium | reverse complement strand
GCGAATGTTTCGCCCCGACCGCCGCCGAAGTCGTCGAAGTCCCCGGAGCGGCGCATTCGTTGGTTTTTGAAGAGCCCGCGACGGTGGCGCAAAAAATCGCCGAAACCGCCGCCCGCCGTCCGCGAACCGGTAAAAAAATCGCCGTCCTCGGCGCCGGCGCCGTCGGCGGTTATCTCGGCGGCGCGCTCGCGCTCGGCGGCAACGAGGTAACGTTAATCGCCCGTCAAGCGTCCGCCGCCGCCGTGCAAAAAAACGGTTTGTTGCTCAAAGTCGGCGCTTCCGAACGGCGCGTCAAAGAAAATTTGCGCGCGACGACGACCCTCGCGGACGAGGTCTTTGATTTGCTGATTGTGGCGGTGAAAAGTTACGACACCGAAGCGGCGCTGACGGCGATACGCGAAAAAATTCCGGCGACGACGACTATCGTCAGCGTCCAGAACGGCATCGGCAACGAAGAAAAAATCGCCGGCTTGTTTCCGCAAAACAAGGTCTTCGGCGGCGTCGTGGTTATTCACGCGCAAGCGACCGCGCCGGGCGAAATCACGGCGTTAAGCGACCGTTGCGGCTTGGCGGTCGGGCGCGATTTGGCGGGCGTCGCCGCGACGCCGGAGCGGCAAGCGGCGTTTGCCGAAATGGTGGAAATTTTCCGCACCGCTCGCGGCTTGGAGGTGACGGCGGCGCCGTCGGTCGCGGCGGTGAAGTGGTCGAAGTTGGCGATGAACGCGGCGTTTAACGCCGTCAACGCGGTCAGCGGCTTGTCGCCGCGCCAAATGATTAACGACCCGCGTTACGGTCCGTTGTCGATGCGGGCGTTGCAAGAAACGTTGGCGGTGATGCGCGCGGCGGGCGTCGCCGCCGTCAAAATTCCTAATTTCAACGCGCCCGTCGTCGAAAAAATTTGCCGCTTGCCGAACGCCGCCGTGGTATGGCTGAACAAATTGGCGGCGAAATTCCGCGACGAAGGGGCGGTCAGTTCGATGCGGCAGGATTTGCAAAAGGGCTCGACGCGAACGGAAATCGCCGCCATCAACGGCGCGGTCGTGGCGTTAGGCGAGCGCGTCAACGTGCCGACGCCCGCCAATCGGGAACTGTGCGCGTTGGTGGAGCTAGAGTTTAAAGGGAAAGTTGAAAGTTGAAAGTTGAAAGTTGCGCAAAGGTCGCGCTTCGCGCACTATTAAAAATAATTTCACCTCTAAATTCTTAACTCGTGTTACGCAGTCAACCCCAATTTGCGCGGTTGGCGGTTAATAGCCCCACGCTTTAGCGTGGGGTAAGCGATTGAAAAAATAAATGGGCTTTAGCCCAAATTTTTTATTCGGCTAAAGCCGGTGATTTTTTAATCCATTCTTGACCCCACGCTAAAGCGTGGGGCTATTAAGAGCGCCGCGTAACCTGAGTTCTTAACTCTCAACTTTCAACTCTGAACTTTCTCCAATATGCCCTACATCAAAGAGACCTCGATTCGGCGGACGCAGGACGCCGCCGACATCGTGC
>BNUQ01000132.1 GCA_025997475.1 Planctomycetales bacterium | reverse complement strand
TATTTGGCGACGCGCGATTTGACGGCGGCGGCGGCGGACAATTTGGGCTTGCTCAAAGGCGCGGCGGCGTTGCCGCGAATGTTGTTGGAAGAATGGTTTTACGCCGCCGAAATGTCCGGCGACCGCGGCGCGTTATGGGTAACCGACGACGTGGATTTAGTGCTGGAATT
This sequence comes from Planctomycetales bacterium, assembly GCA_025997475.1. GTDB lineage: Bacteria > Planctomycetota > SZUA-567 > SZUA-567 > SZUA-567 > MS499-59. The sequence continues at coordinate 1,366 of BNUQ01000132.1, read as the reverse complement.
TTTGGGACCGCCGTCGGCGTGGGGCAAAATTCCGGCGAGCGAGTTAATCGCGCAGGGCGAGCGTTACCTGACCGCGTATCGCGAAACGCCGGCGTGTCCGCTGTTTCGCACGTGGTCGAATTTGTATTTCAATTTGCCGCGCTACGGTTTGCGGGCGGCGGAAATTAAAAAATGGGCGGACAGCGCCGAATACGCCCAATTACGCGGCGACGAAAAAACGGCGACGGAGCCGGTTTATTGGGGCGCGTTTGCCGGCGATTTGTCGGAAATGGAACTCGCGGCAGGCGGAAAAAACGATTTATGGTCGGAGATGCCGTCGGCTACCGATTATCTCGACCTGCTCAAAAATGAAGCGCAACACTTCGCCGCCGCCGCCGTCGGCTTCGCCAAAACCGGCGCGGAGGCGGCGAGTATGTGGCTGAACCCAAGGGAAACCAATTGACAATTAACAATTAACAATTGAGGAGCAGATTGTCAAAACGGCGCACGGTAAATCCGATATAGTCAATTGACTTAAAAATAGAACTTAATTTGATAGTGAACAGCGGACAAACGCAAGCGGTTATTGTCTGCTAATAACCAAGCGTCGTCCGTTTTTAAAATCAAACGACTACAATCAAATTTCTTCAATTGTTAATTGTCAATTGTTAATTGCGCGTTACGCGCGCGGATGGAAATCGTGGTAAATGTCGAATTTGCGGCGGTCGTGGACGTGGGTGTAAATTTCCGTCGTCGCCAAATCGACGTGTCCCAACATTTCCTGCACCGCGCGCAAATTCGCGCCGCCGGCGAGCAAATGCGTCGCGAAACTGTGGCGCAATAAATGCGGATAAACCCTCTTCGTAATGCCGGCGCGCTTGGCGCTGTCGCGCACTATTTCATAGAGATTTTCCCGACACATTTTTTTTCCGCGGCACGACAAAAAGGCGAACGGTTGTTGATGAAACCGGTCTAATTTTGGGCGGACGTTTTGCAAATAATTTTCCAACGCCGCCGCCGCCGGCTCGCCGAACGGCGCGACGCGGTCTTTCGTTCCCTTGCCGCGCAAGCGCAACGTCCGCGCTTGCAAGTCAATCATCTGCAAGCGCAAATCGCAAATTTCCGAGACGCGCGCCCCGCTGGCGTAAAACATTTCCAGCATCGCGAGATTGCGAATTGCCAAGTCGCCGGTTTCCCCCGCGCCGCGCAACATTTTTTCGATTTCGGCGGGCGACAATTCGTCCGGTAAATAGCGGTCGAGTTTCGGCTGGTCGAGATGGTCGCAGGGATTGTCGGGGCGGATTTTTTCGGTCAGACAAAACTTGAAAAATTGCCGCACGGTAACGAGGTGCCGCGCGCGGCTGGCGGGCGCCAAGCCGCGCGCGGC
>BNUQ01000131.1 GCA_025997475.1 Planctomycetales bacterium | reverse complement strand
TGTGGTGCTTTTTAGTATTGTTGAGACGCGTACCGGCACTATCTACGGCACTATGACCCTTTTCCTCCCAGAGGAGCCCGCGGCGTAAAAAAAAAAAACTCCACCACGGGGTTGTGTTTGGGCAAAAAGAGAGAAAAAGAAAAAAAAAATTTTTTTTTTTTGGTATTGTGGGGGGAAAAACCCACACACGCGGGGAGGGATTTTTTTTCCCCCCCCCCCCCCCCCCCCCCGTGAATATTCGGGCGAACGTCGCTCGTCCTGCCGGCGAATCTTTGATCTCCGTCAACGTCATTTTCTGATAATCTTGTCTGATGGCAGTTGTGTATCCATCGTTATTGCCGCAATGGGTGCCGCTTCCGTCAAAGCCGATATTTTCGACAAAACTTTTCGCTGGATATAAGGTGTATTTATCCGCCAAAAAAGCGCTGGCATACCAGGCAATCGCCCAAGATGAAATTTTACCGTCAGCCTGCGCTTGCAACATTTCAGTATAATTATATGAATCATTAAAATTAAATAATTTTTGCAAGTTTTGTTGTTTTATCTCATCTAACAGGAATTGCGCGTCTGGATTAAATAAATCCCAGCCGCGTTTCCAAGTCGCCCATCCCCAGCAATCCGCCCCGCGGAGAAAAAAATAATCCGGCAGTTCTTCTTTACAGGGATACATAAAACCGTGAATACTAACTACCTGTTCATAATTTTCGTATAAATTTAACCCGTCATTCATATATGTCAGAAAATACGGCGAAGTAACAATATCGTCTTCCAATACAATTACTTTGCCGAAACGATTAACCGTCGCGGTTACGCCGGCGATAATTGATGCCGCCAAACCCTGATTGGTTGCGGACTCGATAATTTTTACCTCTTTACACCATTGTTCCGCTTTTGCGACTTCCCGCGTTGTCGCAATCGCCTGTCTGACCGCGTCGGTGGCATTTTCTTTAGGACCGTCGGCGTAAATGAACAGCGACGATTCTTTCGCCAGTAAATTATTCGCCAACGCGCACAACGTTTTTCGCGTGTGGTCGGGACGGTTATACACAAACAACACAATCGGCGCGAGCGGCGGCAAGTTATTCTCCTTTTCAAGCGATTTGCTTAGGCATCGTTAGCAATATCATCTATTTGTTTATTTTTACTCAACAATCGTCGTATCCGTGTAATGGGTGTGGTGTATATCTTTCGCCATATGCGGGAGAGAAAATTCTTGGGTTTGGAGCGATAGGCACGAATAGCCGTAAAAACCTCGTCAACCACATCCTCCTTGCCGGGAATTACAATTTTTCCTCGCATTGCAATCAGGTCTGCCTCAGTGCGTAATTGTTTATAATCAACAAAACGCCTCACTAATATCTCTAACATCTCGCGCAGAAATACGGGGGGGGGGGGGGGGGGGGGGATGGGGTTGTATAATACGGGTTTAATTTTAAAGAAAATTTATAAAAAGGTAGTTAGTATTCAGGTTTTTATTTTCCCCGAAAAAAAAAAAGTGCGGGTTTTTTTTTTTCTCCGGGGGGCGGTTTGTGGGGGGGGG
>BNUQ01000130.1 GCA_025997475.1 Planctomycetales bacterium | reverse complement strand
TCGGTTTTGACCGTGCCGCGGGGTTTGGGCAAAACGTCTTTAATTTTTTCGAACTGTTCTTGCGTCAGCGGTTTCATCGGGAATAACCTCCGGCAAAATTTTTATCCGCTACTTTTATATCTTTTACTTAACGCCTTGCCAACTCATTTTATAGTGAACACGCCCTAATTAGACCTGTTCGATAACCAAGCGTGAGCAAATGTTCGTGTCTAATTTTTCGTGCCGCCAGGAAAAATGACGAAGCCATACCGAGAGTATTGCAAGGAATTTTGACGCGGCGGGACGGAAAATTAGCCGAAAATTTGCCGCGAATTGGTTGTCGAACAGGTCTATTTTACTCTTCCCCCGCCGCGGCGCGGATTTTCAACAGCGTGGTCAGCAACGCGGGCAGGCGGCTCAGCGCAATCATATTCGGTCCGTCGCACAAGGCTTCGTCGGGACGGTCGTGGACTTCGAGGAAAATTCCGTCCACGCCGACCGCGACCGCCGCGCGCGCCAACACTTCCGCCATCGCGCGGTCGCCGCCGCTACGGTCGCCCAACCCGCCCGGCATTTGCGTGCTGTGCGTCGCGTCAAAAATCACCGGACAACATTCGCGCAGTAGCGGCAAGGCGCGCATATCGCTGACCAAATTATGATAGCCGAACGACGCGCCGCGCTCGGTCACGCAAACATTGCTCGTGCCGCCGGCGACCACTTTCGCCACCGCGTTCGGAATGTCGTCCGGCGCGAGAAATTGCCCTTTTTTGATATTGACCGCTTTGCCGCCACCGCCGAGCGCCTGCAAAAAAGTCGTTTGCCGCGAGAGAAACGCCGGCGCCTGCAAAATATCCGCGACGGCGGCGACCGGCGCGATTTCTTCAAGCGAATGCACGTCGGTCAAAATCGGCAAGCCGGTTTCGTCTTTGACGCTTTGCAACGTCGCCAAACCGTCGCGCAAACCCGGTCCGCGAAAACTTTTGCCGCTCGACCGGTTCGCCTTGTCGTAGGACGCCTTGAAAATGTAGGGCATTTTCAACGTCGCCGCGATTGCCTGAATCGCGCGCGCCATTTGGCGGCAGTGCGCCGGACTTTCGATAACGCACGGTCCGGCGATTAAGACCAGCGGTTGCCCGCGCCCGATTTTAATGTTGCCGACTTGGATGGAGTCAATCATTGGTTCTCCGTTTATTTTTGGACAGTTAGCGGCGGGCGGTTGAGAACAATTAAGAATTAAGAATTAAGAACTCATGTTATGCGGTCTTCGTTGGTGCGGTTGCAACGAAGAAATTGGAAAAACTCCGCTAATCGCGCTGAAAGCGCGAAACATATCAGCCCAGGGTAAGGCGCACGCTCTTGGCGCCGCCACCCTGGGTAGCGGTTCGCGGAGCGAACCATCCGACAGTCCCGCCGCGCGGTTTGCGGCGGCAAACGCCGCCTCCGGCGGCGAGAGCGGTTCGCCAAAACGCGGCGAACCGTCCAATTGCGGTTGGCGCTCCGCGCCGTCTTTACCTATGGTGGCGCGGCTGATAGTGCGTCGCCGCTTACCATAGGCTGATATATTTCGCCCCGTTGGGG
>BNUQ01000129.1 GCA_025997475.1 Planctomycetales bacterium | reverse complement strand
GTTCTCGACCAACGATTTGAAAACGCCGGCAAGCAAATGGGACATCATTAAAAAAGCCGACGAGGAGGTGCAAGTCATCGTCGATGGCCACGCGATGGGCGACATCACCGACGGCGAGCGACTGAATAAAATCGTCGATGTGTGGGGGCAGGTTTCGGAAGACGTGACCAAAGCGCTGACCGAGTCGTTGAAGAGCGACAAAGAGCGCGACGTGAAAGACCGCAACGGCAAAGTTATCGGCAAAAAGCCGTATCTCAATCCGGTGTGGGCGATGTTCCAGTCGGGCGCGCGCGGCTCGCAGGCGCAAATTCGGCAGTTGGCGGGCTTGCGCGGCTTGATGAGCAAACCGGGCGGCGAAATTATCGAGACGCCGATTAAGGCGAGTTTTCGCGAAGGGTTGCGCGGCTTGGAGTATTTTTCTTCGACGCACGGCGCGCGGAAGGGCTTGGCGGACACGGCGCTGAAGACGGCGGACTCCGGCTATCTGACGCGCAAATTGGTGGAAGTGGCGCAGGATTGCGTCATCTCGGCGCACGATTGCGGCACGGAACACGGTTTGCCGAAAGGCGAAATCACCAGCGGGACGCACGTCGAAGTGGCGTTCGCCGACAACGTGTTCGGGCGCGTTTCGCTCGACACGGTGAAAAATAAAGACGGCAAAGTCGTGATAAAAAAAGGCGAACTCATCACGCGGGACAAGGCGCGCGAACTCGGCGATTTGGGACTTGGCAAAATCCGCGTCCGCAGTCCGCTGACCTGCGAACTCGACCGCGGCATTTGCGCGAAATGTTACGGAATGGACTTATCGACCGGCGAATTGGTCGAGCAGGGTTTGGCGGTCGGCATCATCGCGGCGCAGTCGATTGGCGAGCCGGGCACGCAGTTGACGATGCGGACATTCCACATCGGCGGCGTCGCGGCGACGAAAAAACAGGAAAGCGAATTGCGGGCGAAAGTCGCGGGTAAAGCCGAATTTCGCGGCTTGCGCATCGTGGAGCGGAAAATCAAAACCGGCGTGGAATTGGTCGTTCTCAACCGGAACGGCGCGGTGGCGATTCTCAACGACGAGGGCAAAGAAACGGACGAGCCGTTGAGCGTGCCGGGCGGCTCGGTGTTGCGCGTCAGGGACGGCGAGGCGGTGAAACGCAATCAAATTATCGCCGAATGGGATGCGTATAACTATCCGATTTTGACCGAAAAAGGCGGGCGGGTGCGTTACGAGGACATCGAGGACGGGCGGACGATGCGCTCGGAAATCGACGCCTCCGGCGGCTCGCGCAAAGTCATCACCGAATATCGCGGCGACCTGCACCCGCAGATTAGTTTGTGCGACCCGAACGGCGAGATTATCGCCACTTATTCGATGCCGGAACGGGCGCACTTGATGGTTGACGACGGCGAGGAAATCGGCGCCGGTGAAATCTTGGCGCGGACGCCGCGCGAAGTCGGCGGCTCGCAGGACATCACCGGCGGCTTGCCGCGCGTTACCGAATTGTTTGAAGCTCGCAAACCGAAAGACCCGGCGGTGATGGCGGACGTTGACGGCGAGGTTATCGCGCTCAACG
>BNUQ01000128.1 GCA_025997475.1 Planctomycetales bacterium | reverse complement strand
ATTTATGGTCGCACTATCGGAAACATGGCGTGGAGTTTTTAGACGCGGATGCGACCGCGTATAATCGCCGCGCGCAAGAATTATTGCGTCAAGAATGCGTCGGCGATATTGCAGGATTTACGACCGCCGACGGCTGGCGGTTTCGCTACGAGAAGCGCCGTAACGAATTGGTGATTGGCCGACCGGACGGTTTTATCGCCACTTATTTCAAACCCGTCGGCGGCCTTGCCTACTGGGAAAAACAGGTGAGCAAATATGGGAAAAGATAAATTTTGCGCGTGTTGCGGTGAGCGCACTTTGTCCGCCGATAGCCGGTTTGAGATTTGCCCGCGGTGCGGTTGGGAAGACGACGACATCCAGAATGACGCTCCCAATTGGGCGGGCGGCGCCAATATGTTGTCGCTCAACCAATATAAAACCGCTTGGTCGGTCGGACGCGCGTCGCGTCCGCATTTTGTCGGCGAACCGGCGTTGGCGACCTGAAACTCCGCGGGTTCGGCGGCGCTGGACGGCTTGACTGTCGATTGGGCGGGAGTTTTCAATCCGCCGTGGGAAAACGAGTAGGCGCGTAGCGTCCGCGCGGCGCCGCTAAAAAACCAATTTTTTCGCACCACTACATAAAGGAATCTGACGATGACTGCGACGGCTGAGACCCCGGCTTACACCGGCATTAACGAGTATAACCGCATTTGCGTTTCGCTCGCCTCCCCGAACGACATTCGTTCGTGGTCGCACGGCGAAGTCAAAACGCCCGAAACCATCAATTACCGCACTTACAAAGCCGAGCGCGACGGGCTGTTTTGCGAGAAAATTTTCGGTCCCGAACGCGACTGGGAATGCCAATGCGGTAAGTTCAAGGGCATCAAATACAAAGACATCATCTGCGACCGGTGCGGCGTGAAAGTTACCACGTCCAAAGAGCGGCGCAAACGGATGGGGCATATCAATCTCGCCGTGCCGGTCGTGCACGTCTGGTTTTTCCACACCGCGCCCTCGCGGCTGGGCATCTTGCTCGACATCAAGGCGATGCAGTTGCGCAACGTGGTCTATTTCAAAAATTACATCGTTACCGAACCGCGCGACGCGACGCTTGACGGCAAGCCGTTGCAACCGCGCCAAATTTTGACCGAAGAAGAATTCCGCCGCGGTTGCGAGCAAAACGGCGGCGAGCAACAAAGCGACGGCAAGCCCGGCTTCGTCGCCAAAATGGGCGCGGAAGCCGTGCGCGATTTAATCGCGCAACTCGACATCGTCGAACTCGAAAAACAACTGCGCGACGAACTGAAAGATTGCACGCAAAAACTTAAACACGAAACGCTCGTCAAACGTCTGCGCATCGTGCAGGCGTTGCGGCGGAGCGAAAACAATCCGCTGTGGATGGTGCTCGAAGTCATTCCGGTCATTCCGCCGGATTTGCGTCCGCTCGTGCCGCTCGAATCCGGCAACTTCGCGACCAGCGATTTGAACGACCTCTATCGCCGCGTGATTTACCGCAACAACCGTTTGGCGAAATTGCTCGAACTGAACGCGCCGAACGTCATCGTCCGCAATGAAAAGCGGATGTTGCAACAGGCGGTGGACGCGCTGTTCGACAATGCGCGGTGCAAACGTCCGGTGCAGGGCGCCGGCAACCGCGCGCTAAAATCGCTGACCGATATGGTCAAGGGCAAACAGGGGCGCTTCCGCGCCAACCTGCTCGGTAAGCGCGTCGATTATTCGGCGCGGTCGGTCATCGTCGTC
>BNUQ01000127.1 GCA_025997475.1 Planctomycetales bacterium | reverse complement strand
CCAACCGCAATTGGACGGTTCGCCGCGTTTTGGTGAACCGCTCTCGCCGCTGGAGGCGGCGTTTGCCGCCGCAAGCCGCGCGGCGGAACTGTCGGATGGTTTTATCAATCAACCGCTACCTATGGTGGCGGCGCCAAGAGCGTGCGCCTTACCATAGGCTGATATGTTTCGCGCTTTCAGCGCGATTAGCGGAATAAATTATAAAAACAATCAATCGCGTAACCTGAGTTTTAATGGCTAATTGTTAATTGCGCTAAAAAAAAGAAACGTCTCGCCGGCGCGGCGGAAAGTTACGAAGAACCCCGTAGCCAGATGGGTGTCGCGCGGTAATGGCGGCGAGTCCGCTGACGCGGCGTGTGCCGCCCCTCGACTTATCGACTCCCTGATTAGAAGAATCGGTTCTCGAGAATTATTCCGCCGACGCCGACGAGACGAAAAATTTAGGAAACCGCCAGCCGTTGCGTAATGGCGGCGAAACATTGTTGCAGTTTCCCCATTTGCCGACAAGCGTTTTGGAGCGCGACGATTAAATCCGCCCTGCCGTCGAGCACCGCCGGAGCGGCCACCGCGGCGGCTTTTTTCGCGGCGCTTCTCGCGCTTTCTTTTCGCTGATACGCTTCGCAACGGGCGACGAGACGCGCAACGCGCCGGTCGCTGTCAGCCAATTCTTCCGCCGTCATTACGGTCTTACGCCACTCGTTCCAACGGCGTCCGAGCGGCGGATAAACTTTCCCCGCGACGGGATTATTCGCCGTCGCGAGGCGGCTACGCGCCGTCGCCGATTTTTTTACCGGTGATTTTTTCATTGCCGTTCCTCCGTTTCAGGTCTGCCAATCTTTGTTGCGCCAGTTCGATTTCACGCCGCGGCGTCTTCTGCGTCGTTTTGTAAAAATGATGCAAAAGCACAAATTGCCGGTCAACCCACGCGGCAAATAATATCCGGTCGCGCAACGGGCGCAGTTCGTAGATTTCACCGTCTAAATGGTCGATGACCGGCTTGCCTAACGACGTGCCGTGTCGCGCCAGCGCGTCAAAACAGTCGTAAATTTTATTCGTTCGGACGCGGTTCGCCTTGTCCGTTTTGGCGCGGAGTTCGTCTAAAAATTCACCGACCGGGTCGCGCCCGCTTGCCGTTTGATAGGTGTAAATTTCATAAGCCATACGTCTAACCTTTCGCCGCCGCCGCCGTCGCGCGTTTTTTGGGGCTGATTTGCCGACGTTCGACGACGAACATCGCTTCTTCGGCGTAGAGGTTGTCGCCGTCCTGCATCGCGCGGACTTTGCCTTGGCTCAACACGTAACCTTCTTTGACGGCGATTTTTTTTTCCTGCGCCCAACAGCGAAAATCCTGCACCGAAAGATTGTGAATGTTCGGCGTGTTATACCACGTGTAAGGCAACCAGCCGGTGCGCGGCATCCGTCCGCGAATCGCCAAGTCAAGCCGCACCTGCCAATAGGCGAAATTCGGAAACGACACAATCCCGCACCGCCCGACGCGCAACATTTCCCGCAAAATCACGTCGGGGTGTTGCAAGGTCTGCAACGTTTCTTCCAACACCACGTAGTCAAAACTGCCGTCGGGAATGTGGCGCACGCCCGCGTCCACGTCCATTTGCAAAACCGGCACGCCGCGCCGCACGCATTCGCTCACCGACGCCGGACAGAGTTCGACGCCCTGTCCCTTAACTTGTTTTTCCCGCATCAGCCGCGCCAACAATTCGCCGTCGCCGCAACCCAAGTCCAACACCGTCGCGCGCGCCGGAATGTGGGCGAGGATTATTTCGTTTTGCCAGCGCAACACCCGCCCGTCGGCACCGAGAATCGGGTGCGACGCCGCGCCGACGTTGGCGAAAAATTCCAGTGCGCGGGCGGCGCCGAAATCGCGCAACGCCGGGTCAACCTCGTCGCGCAATTTCTCCAATAAACGCCGATATTTTGAGTCGGACGGCGATTTCATTTT
>BNUQ01000126.1 GCA_025997475.1 Planctomycetales bacterium | reverse complement strand
GCTCGCCGGTCTATTTCGGTTCGGCGACGCCGGAAATGATGGCGTTGCTCCAACGCGCCGGTTGCGTGGCGCGCCCTCAAAATTTGTTCAAGCACAAAATCGGCGGACCGCTCGCCGTGGCGCGCCGCGCGGGGAAAAATTTCACCTACGCCGAATTGATGTTTTGGTACACGATTAACCATATGATTGTCGTCGGGTCGAGTTATTGGAACGTCAGTTTGGCGTTGGGCGCGGGCGAGGCGGCGAACGACGCGGAAGCGTTGCAGACCGTCGATGACTTCGCGGAAAATTTGGCGTGGCTCGCGCGAAAAATTCACGGGTAACCCGCTTCACCCGCCGCTGGAACGCGCCCGCCGGCGACGGCGGAGTTTTATTTTCAACCCTCGTCCCCTCTGCGGGTTATCGCGTCCTTATGCCGTCTTCTTCCGAAATTATTTCGCCGCCGGTCGCGGCGGCGCAGAAAATTACCGGCGAGATGGTCGCCGACTTGCTGTCGCCGGACGATGACGGCGTCGCGCGGCGCGATTTCGGCGAACGTTACGAATTTAAGCGGGTGTTGGGCGAAGGCGGACAGGGCATCGTCGTCGGCGCGCGCGACAAATTATTGGAGCGCGAAGTCGCCATCAAAGTGCTGAAAAAACGCGCCGACCCCGCGCATATCGCGATGCTCAACCGCGAGGCCATCGTCGGCGCGACATTGGAACACCCCAACATCCTGCCGACTTACGACCTCGGTAAAGACGAAGTTGACAGTCCGCTACTCGTGATGCGCGAGACCGAGGGCAAGTCGCTCGAGGAACTGCTCAAAAAATTGTATGCCGAAAACGACGGCTTGCGCCGCGAGCGCTGGCGTCTGCTCAACATTTTCACCGGCGTTCTGCACGCCATCGCCTTCGCCCACGCCAAAGGCGTTTTGCATCTCGACCTCAAGCCCGCCAACGTTTCGCTCGGCACCCACGGCGAGGTCTATGTTATCGACTGGGGCTTCGCGCGGCGCGTCGGCGAAGCCGGTCGCCGCTCCGGCGGCACGGTGCATTACGTCGCGCCGGAACGGATGACGGGCAATCCCTTTGACGAGCGCGCCGATATTTTTTCGCTCGGCGTGTTGCTGTATCGCCTGCTCACCGGTCGTCATCCGCGCGAACTTGGCGGACGGCTGTCGTTCAAAGAATACCGGCAAAAATGGCGGCAATTCCCCGTCGTTCCCGCCCGCCGCCGCGACTCGACGATTGCGCCGGAACTCGCGGCGATTGCCCACCAAGCGATGGCGGAAGCGCCGAGCGACCGCTATCGCTCGACCGGCGCAATGTTAATCGACCTCGAAAATTTTCTCGCGCTCCTGCCGGTCAGCGCCTATCGCGAAGGAGTGTGGGGACGCCTCAAACGCGGCTATCGCAAACATAAACGCTATATTCTCGCGGCGGTCGCGATTGGCTTGTCGGCGGCGGTCGCCGGTTATGCGTTGCGCGAAAAACACGTCGCCGAGCGGCATCAGCGGCAAGTCGAACAGGAAAAACGCGACTTGGAAAATCGCGAACGCCTCGCGGCGATTGCCCGCAACGAAGCGACGCGGGCGCGCTATGAGGCGCGGGCCATCCTCAAACGCGCCAACGACCAGTGGCAAAAAACCAAAGGCGCGGTCGAAAATGCCGCCGCGCCCGCCGATAAACAGGCGCTCCTCGCGCCGTTTTTCGCGCTCCTCGCCAAAGCCGAAAAAATCGACCCCGCTTACGCCGAAATTTTCGACCTGCGGGCGCAGGCGCGCAAACTCGCGTTCGATTGGACGGGAGCGCTCGCCGATTACGAGCGGGCGTATCAATTGGACTCGTCGTATTTGCTGGCGCTTTACGAAGCCGGAATGTTGCTGGCGGACGTGTTCGAACAGCCGGAAAAAGCGCGCGAAAAATTCCGGTTGATGAAAACCGTCTCGCCCGACGACGAATACGCGGAATTGGGACAGGCGCAGGTTGACCTGCACGCCGCCGATT
>BNUQ01000125.1 GCA_025997475.1 Planctomycetales bacterium | reverse complement strand
AATGTTTCGGTTGCGGCGCCGCCGGCGGCGTGATTAAATTCGTCGAACTTATCGAACGCCTCGACTTCGTCGAAGCCCTGACCAATCTCGCCCAGCGCGTCGGCGTCGAATTGGAATATGAAAAATCCAACCGCGGCGTCGCGCCGCACGCCGAGACCGTGTCGGCCGGCGACCACAAAAAAGCGCTGTATTGGGCGAATAAAACGGCGCTGAATTATTTTCGCCGCGCGCTCGCCGACAGTCCGGCGGACGCTTATTTGCGCGGGCGCGGTTTTACGACCGACACGCTCGCGGCGTGGCAACTCGGCTGGGCGCCCGACGATTTTCACGGCTTGCTCGACTTTATCCGCGACGAACTGACGCGGCAAAACGCCGGCGCGAAATTCGACCGGGCGGTGAAATTCGCCGTCGAAGCCGGCGTCTTGCGGCGACACGAAGAGAAGCAAAATTATTACGACGCTTTTCGCGGGCGCGTCATTTTCCCGATTTTCGACGCGCGGCAACAACCGGTCGGTTTCGGCGGGCGCGTGCTCGAAGAAAAACCGGAAGCGGGCGGAAAATATCTGAACACGGCGGAAACGCCGCTGTTCAAAAAAGGGCGGTTGTTGTTCGGCTTGAATTTCGCGGCGCGGGAAATCGGCGAGCGGCGCGAAGCCATCGTCGTCGAGGGCTACACCGACACGATAATGTGCCACCAATACGGCGTCCGCAACGTCGTGGCGACGCTCGGCACGGCGCTGACGCCCGACCACGTGCGCTTGCTTCGGCGGCACGTCGGGCAGGACGGCAAAGTCGTGGCGTTGTTCGACGCCGACGCCGCGGGCAAAAAAGCGACGGCGCGGGCGCGGGAGATTTTTATGCGGGAAGACGCGCCGCTGTGGATTTTGTCGGACCTCGCGGTCAAGGACGCGGCGGAATTTTTGCCGAAGTTCGGCGCGGAGAAATTTCGCGAATTTCTTAACACCGCGCGGGAAGCGTTCGATTGCTTGTTGCAAGAATATTCATGGCAAAATTTCGGCAACGATTTAAGCGCGAAAACGGCGGCGGTGCTGAACGTGATGCGCGTGGTCAATCTTTGCCCGAACGCCATCCGGCGGCAAATGATGCGGCAACGAGTCGCGCTCCTCGCCGCGGTCGATGAAAATTTATTGCCGCAACCGGAGGGCGGAGGGCTGAGGGAAGATGGAAGCGAAGATGAGAACGGCAAGGTTCTGCCAACCGCGAATTCCCCGCTTCCCGCCTCCATCGTTCCTAAAATGGCGGGGCGGCAAAAAGCGGAAAAAACGTTGTTGCGCTGTATGCTGGCGTCGCCGGAATGGAGCGCGCGGATTGTTGATTTGTATCCGCCGGACGACTGGCATTTTCCCGACCTTGCCGCCGCCGCCGGCGTGATGCGCGAGGCGTGGGCGGCGGGGCGTCCCGACTTGGCGACGTTGACGGCGGCGACGACGAACGAAGAGGTGCGCGGCGCGTTGCTCGGTTTGCTCGACCCCGCGCCGCCGCCGACGGCGGACGAAATGAATTTCATTTTGGCGCGCGGCGAAAACGAGGCGCGGGCGCGGAAAAAACAACGCTTGCAGGAAGAAATCCGCCGCGCCGCGCTCAATAAAAACGAAGCGGAATTGACGACCTTGCACGCCGCCTTGCGCGACCAACAGGCGCGAGGGCGGGGGTAGTAGCGCCCAAAATAGGACGGAATAACGTGAAAAGCATTTACCTTGAAACGACGATTCCGAGTTTTGCCACTGCGCGGCGGAGTCGCGATATGATTATCGCCGGACATCAAGCCGCGACGCGGCGATTCTGGGAGCAAGAGCGCCATAAATACGACCTCTACGTCAGCCAATACGTGCTTGACGAATGTGCCGACGGCGATAAAGACGCGGCGCAGAAACGACTTGATTTTATCAAAGGCATTACTTTATTGCCGAAATCCGATAGCATCAGCCGATTAAGCGAAATATATCAGAATTTGCTTGGCATTCCGGCAAAAGCCAAACTTGATTGCTATCATCTCGCCGTGTGCGTTGAGGCGAAGATGGACTTTTTGCTCACGTGGAATTGCAC
>BNUQ01000124.1 GCA_025997475.1 Planctomycetales bacterium | reverse complement strand
GGCGAGGTGCAGGCGCGAATGTTTCTTGCGCAGGGCGTTGCCGATTTCTTCGAGTTGTCGCAGAGCGACGGGATAGGCGGTCAAATCGCCGGCGGCGCCGTCGCTGTGTCCCCAGCCCGGACGGTCGTAGGCGAACACCGCGAAACCGCACCGCAATAAATTTTGCGCGGTCTCGTCAAACCATTCGGCGTGGCTCTCGACGCCGTGCAACAACAGGACGACCTCGCCGTTGGGATTTTCCGGTTGCCACTCGCGGCAAAAAATTTCCGCGCCGTCGCTTAATTTGCATTTGGACATTTTTCGCCTCCTTGTTTTTGGAGAGTTGAGATTTGAAAGTTGAAAGTCGAGAAGAGAGCAATCGCCGATTAACCGGCGCGGTTTTCCTAACTTTCAACTTTTAACTCTATCTTTGCAGAATGACCGTTTTGCGCCCAATCGTCGCGGCGGCGGCGGTGAGCAGACGGTTGGTGTTTTCTTTTTCTTGGGGGTTGGTCAACACGAAAACCATATCGTCCGCCAGTAAGCGCGTCGCGCCGGTCGGCGTGATGACCTCTTCGTTGCGGATAAGCAACACCACGCGCGAGTGCGCCGGAAAAGTCAACTCGGACAAATTTTTGCCGATGACCGCCGCGGTCGCCGGCATTTCGACTTCATACATTTCCGCGTCGGTTTCTTCCAAACTCAACAGTTCGAGCGAATGCATCCGTTTCGCTTTGCGCGTAACTTTCAATTTTAGCCACGCCGCCACGCGGTCGAGCGTCAACCCTTCGAGCACGCACGAGAACACCACCGCGAAAAAGACGATATTAAAAATTCTCTGCGACAGTTCGCCGGTGAAATAATCGCCGCCGTATAACGCCGGATACGTCGCCAGCACAATCGCCACCGAACCCTTCAGCCCGCCCCAGGTGATAAACGCTTTTTCGTTGGAGCGGTAGCCGAACGGCATTAAGCACAGCCAGACCGCGAGCGGACGCGCCACAAAAATCATCGCCAGCGCCACCAACGTCCCCTCCAACCACACCGCCGGCAACTGTTGGGGAAACACCAACAAGCCCAACATCAAAAAGAGCGCCATATTCGCGAACGACGACAGACCGGAAATAAACCGCGTAATGCTCGCTTTGAAAGTGTAATCGTGGCAGTTCAGCCGGTAGCCCGCGAAGAACACGCCGATAATGCCGCTGGCGCCGATGCTCGTCGCCGAACCGTAGGCGAGCATTATCACGCCGATAATCAGCACGTAATAAAAACCGGTGTTTTCCGAGCGCAAGCGGTTAAACAGCCGCACGCCGAGCGCGCTGACGATAAAGCCGCATCCCGCGCCCGCCGCCAATTTCCACGCCAACTGCAATAAAAATTCCGACGCGCCGCCGACCTGTCCGGCGACGATGCCGATAACCGCCATCGTCAGCAAAATCGCCATCGGGTCGTTCGCCGCCGACTCGACGCCGAGCGTGGTCGAGACGCGCGTTTGCACCGGATTGTCGCGTAAAATCGCCGTTACCGCCGCCGCGTCGGTCGAGGAAATAATCATCCCGATAATCATCGCGTTCCAAAAACCGATGTTCATCAAGAGGTGCGTCAACAAGCCGAGCGACACCGCCGTCAGCGCCACGCCGAACGTCGCGAGCGTCATCGCGGGACCGAAATAACGGCGCATATCGTCGCGTTGCGTGCCGTAACCGCTGTCGAACAAAATAAACATCAACATTATGTCGGCGATTTTGCCCGCCATTCTCATATCGCTGAATTCAACCAATTTTAGCCCGTCGCTACCGGAAAGCATCCCGATGCCGAGAAACATCAACAACACCGGCACGCCGAGGCGCGTGGTCATCTTTGAAACGAAAATGCCGAAAATCAGCAGGACGGCAAGAATCAAAGTGAAATCGACGGACATACCTTTCCTTTCTATTTTTCGGGGCGGGGTTAGAGAGAAAGTTAAAAGTTGAAAGTTAAAAAAAAGCAGTGAGACAACGCGCTCTTTTCTCAACTTTTAACTTTCAACTTTTCCCTTATTCCCGCCAAAATTTTCTCCGGCATCCCGAACCGGCGCAGGGCGTCGGCGTCATCCGCGAGGTCGCTGACCGCCGCCGGATAG
>BNUQ01000123.1 GCA_025997475.1 Planctomycetales bacterium | reverse complement strand
GCAGGCGAAACGCTCTCTCTCGCCTGCCACCCCTCCGTAGAGGGGAATAATAGACCTGTTCGACAACCAATTCGCGGCATCTTTTCGGCTAATTTTCCGTTCCGCCGCGTCAAAATTCCTGGCAATACGCTCGGTATTGCTTCGTCATTTCTCCTTGCGGAACGAAAAATTAGACACGAAAATTTGCTCACTCGTAGGTTTAGAACAGGTCTAATATAATTTGCCGGTAAAAATTATGCCCAATTATCATTACGAGCACGAAGACGCCGCGTGCGTTCACGGCAAGACGTTGGTCGTCAAACAAGCGATTGCCGACGCGGCGCTGACGCAATGCCCGCACTGCGGCGGCGCGGTGTTCCGCGTGATTTTACCGGTGGGCATCGGCGCGCCGCAAAGCGACTCCGATTTGCGCGGCAAGGGTTTCACCAAATTAGTGAAACGCGACTCCGGCGTCTATGAAAACGTAACCGCGCTCGACGGCGAAAGCCGCTACGTCCACGCCGGTCGCCCGGAAACGATGCCGAACTTCAAGCGCCGCGGATTGGATTAGGAAACAATTAACAATTAAAAATTAACAATTAACAATTAACAATTGAAAACCCAAAATGGTGAAGTTGGCTTAAAAATTGCGCGAAGCGATTTTGATGATTAAACTCCACAATTGTTAATTCCCCGGCGCTCCTCGAAAAAAAAATATGCCTCCCACCCTCGCCCGCGCCCGTTTCGCGTTAGTCGCGCTCTTCGTCGCCTACGGCGTTACGTATCTCTCGTTCATTTCCCGTTTGGTCAAAATCCGCGAAGAACTCGGCGGCATAACGCCTGCCGAGTTGGCGGTGATTTTATTCGCGGCGTCGGTGGGCGACGTCGTGGCGTCGCCGTTGTGCGGTTATTTTCTCGAACGTCTCGGTATTCGCGCCGTCATTCGCTTCGGCGGGACGGCGATGGCGGTCTGGCTGACGCTTTTCGCGCTCTGCACCGGCGCGGGCTGGTATTACGCCGATATCGGGCTGGCGTTTTTGCTCGGCGCGTCGCTCGGGTGCGTGAATATCGCGATGAATATGGCGGGCGTGGCGATTGAGCGCCGCGCCGAGCAAACGCTGATGCCGTTTTTTCACGCCTTCTTTTGTCTCGGCGCGGTGTTGGCGACGACGATTAGCCATTTCACCGTGCAACTGTCGCTCGGCATTTTGCCGCAATACGTCGCGGTCGGCGCGGTGATGATTGGCGTCGCCCACTACGCGGCGCACAACGTGTTTGAGTTTCACGATAAAAAAGAGGATAAAGGCGGCGGACGGCAACTCGACCGCGCGCTGATTTTGCTGATTTTGCTGATGATGGCGGTGGCGCTGACGGAAGGTTGCGGCAACGATTGGATTGTGCTGGGCGCGGTCGAGGCGTTCACCGTTTCCGAAGCCACGGCGATTGGCGCGTTGTGGATTTATTTGTTTTTTGAGACGACGACGCGCTTTGCGGGACGCCGGTTGACGCAACGTTTCGGCGAGATTAACTGTTTGCGCGGCAGTTTCGTCGCGGCGTTGGCGGGGGTGTTGCTGTATATCGCGACGCCGGAGTTATGGGGCGTTTGGGTCGCGACGGCACTGTGGGGCGCGGGCGTGGCGCTCGGCTATCCGCTCGTGATTTCGATGGCGGCGGCGTCCGGCGAAAATCCGTCGTTTCGCGCGTCGCTGGTCGTGGCGTTAGGCACGATTATGAACATCGCCGCGCCGCCGGCGATTGGCTTAATCGCCAACTTCACCGGCATCCGCCACGCGCTCATCGTCCTGCTCGTCCCGCTGACGGTCGGCTTCGCGGTGGTCTTTTTCTCGTCGCTCGCCCGACGAAAGAGCGGACACGCCGACGCGCCGGCGCAATTGTTGAGATGAAAAATCGCGCTTTATTCGCGAATTTTGGCGAGAAATGGAACGCGACGGCTCTATTCAATCGAATTTCTCCGGGTCCGCCGCGCCTCCGTGAGAAAAAATTATCGAACCGGTCGGTTGAAAAAGCGCGCGAAAAAGCGTAACTGCCAATCTATCGCCGTTTGCCAATAACCGATGTCGTGCTTGCCGGGGCGCAAAATCAGCAAAATCAGCGCGCGGTCGAGTTGCCGTCCGCCGCCTTTATCCTCTTTTTTATCGTGAAACTCAAACACGTTGTGC
>BNUQ01000122.1 GCA_025997475.1 Planctomycetales bacterium | reverse complement strand
ACATAAACACGCCAATCGGTTTTTCCGGCGCTTCCAAATTCGCCCGCGCCGTCTGAATCCGTTTGGCGATGGCTTCGAGCGCGTGGTCCTGCCCGACGACCCGCTTTTTCAATAAATTCGGCAAATCCAAGACCTGCGCGATTTGGTCTTTCATCATTCGCCCGACCGGAATCCCCGTCCAATCCGCAATCACCGCCGCAATCGCGTCCCGATTCACAAACGGCAACACTAACGGCGCTTCGCCCTGTTTCGCCGCCAATTGCGTTTCCAACTCGCGGAGCGCCGCGAGCGTCGCCGTGCGGTCGTTATTATCGCCGGCGACCGGCGCGGCGGCGGCGGTCTCGCCCGCGTCTTTTTTCGCCGTCGGCAACAAACCGGCGCGTTTTTCGAGAATTTTTTCGACTAAACCGCGTTCGTCTTGCCACGCTTGGTCGAGTTCGGCGAAGCGCGTTTTTTCCGCGTCCAATTCGGCGGTCAGTTGCGTCAGCGCCGCGGAATGGTCGAGACCGGCGGCGTCTTCGCGGCGCAAAATGCCGATTTCGACCTCCATATTTTCGATGCGCCGCCGCGAACTTTCGACCGGCGCCGGTTCCGCGTAACGGCTAATCGCCACCCGCGCGCAAGCCGTGTCGAGCACGCTGACCGATTTGTCCGGCAACTGCCGCGCCGGAATATAACGCCGCGACAAACGCACCGCCGCCGTCAACGCTTCGTCGAGAATTTCGACTTTATGATGGTCGCGCAACACGCCGCACATCCCGCGCATCATCGCCACCGCTTGGTCGTCGTCCGGTTCTTCGACCAAAATGTTTTGGAAGCGCCGCGTCAACGCCGGGTCTTTTTCAAAATACTTTTTGTATTCCGCCCACGTCGTCGCCGCAATCGTTCGTAATTCGCCGCGCGCCAGCGCCGGTTTCAATAAATTCGCCGCGTCGTTTTGTCCCGCCGCGCCGCCCGCGCCGATAAGCGTGTGCGCCTCGTCGATAAACAAAATAATCGGCGACGGCGAACTTTTGACTTCCTCAACGACTTGTTTCAGGCGATTTTCAAATTCGCCTTTCATACTCGCGCCGGCTTGGAGCAGTCCCAAATCGAGCGAATAGAGTTGCACCTTTTTCAGCGCCGGCGGCACGTCGCCGGCGGCGAGGCGCAACGCGAAGCCTTCGACCACGGCGGTTTTACCGACGCCGGCCTCGCCGGTCAAAATCGGATTGTTCTGGCGGCGGCGCATTAAAATATCGACGATTTGCCGGATTTCATTGTCGCGTCCGCGCACCGGGTCAATTTTCCCGTCTTGGGCTTTTTGGGTTAAATTTTCACAGAATTTTTTCAGCGCCTCGCCCTTGCCCAGCGCCGCGGGGGCGAGGGCGCCGGACGCCTCGCCCGGTTCGGCGCCGCCCGCGAGATTAGAGCCGTCGGACGCGGCTTGCCGCTCCTCCGGCGAGCCGGCGGTGATGGCGGCATAATCGCCGACTAATTCGTCGATTTTGATTTTGCGAAATTCGGCGCTGATATTGAGAAATTGCGCCGTCAAATCGCGCTCTTTCAACATCGCGACGACGAGATGACCGGTGCGCACGGCGGAACTGCCGAACAGCATCGACGCATACAGCCACCCTTCTTTGACCGCCAATTGCAACGGCGTGGAAAAGTCCAAAATCGCCGTCGCGCCGCGCGGTAGCGCGTCGAGCGCGCGGGTCAAATCGGCGGCGAGCCGGGAGCGGTCGAGTTGGAAATGGGCGATAAGATGTTGCAAGTCGGAGTCGGCGAGCGCGACGACTTGGTTGAGCCAGTGGACGACTTCGACATAAGGATTGCCGCGCAACTTGCAAAAAGTCGTCGCCGCTTCCATCGACTTGTAAGCCGCCGGATTCAATTTGCCAAACAGTTTGGCGCGGGAAATTTCGGGCATTGCATCATCCTTCGTCGCAACGGGTTAGATGGAGATTAAGGATTTTAATGAATCTTAAAAATTTTTATTCGCTTAATAAAAATTTAACCGTCGGATTTTCCGGCGGCGGCGATTGCGGGTCGCGCAACCACGTGGTCCTGCCGAGTTGCCCGTATTCGCCGAGTTTCGTCGCCGGAATTTCGTCGCGGCAAAGTTCCAACCGCAACTCGCACGACAACTCAATTCCCGCGTAAAAATTCACCCAATCGCGCAACCGTTCGTAACTGCGCCCGCCCGGCAGAAGTTTTTCGTAG
>BNUQ01000121.1 GCA_025997475.1 Planctomycetales bacterium | reverse complement strand
GACATTTAAAGAATTAAAAATTATTGAGCCAATATTAAAAGCGCTCGAAGAAAAAGGATACGAAATCCCAACACCAATACAAGCACAAGCTATCCCACCAGCAATGAATAAAAGAGATGTTTTGGGATTGGCACAAACAGGAACCGGAAAAACAGCAGCTTTTGCTATTCCAATTATTCAACATTTGCAACAAGAAAGAAAAACAAATAATAACGCAGGCATAAAATCTTTGATTTTAACACCAACAAGAGAATTAGCTATTCAAATAAGTGATTGTTTTACAGAATATGCAAAATATACTAATATTCGCCATGCAGTAATTTTTGGTGGAGTAAATCAAACACCTCAAGTTTCCGTTCTCAAAAAAGGAATTGATATTTTAATTGCAACTCCCGGACGACTTTTAGATTTAATGACACAAGGTTTTATCAATTTAAGTAATGTGAAATATTTTGTTTTAGATGAAGCCGACCGCATGCTCGACATGGGTTTTATTCACGACATAAAAAAAATATTACCAAAATTACCAAAACGAAAACAAACTTTATTTTTCTCTGCAACAATGCCAACAAGTATAGCAACCCTCTCAAAATCGATTTTGATTAATCCTGTTAGAGTAGAAGTTTCTCCAACCTCATCGGTTGTGGATACGATTAAACAAAATGTTTATTTTGTTGAGAAACAAGAAAAAAAAGATTTGTTGATAAAATTATTAAAAAAACAACGCCCCTCTTCAACATTAGTTTTTTCACGAACAAAACATGGCGCAGATAAGATTGCAAAAATACTTTGTAAGGTTGGAATAGACTGTAAAGCCATACATGGGAACAAATCGCAAAACGCACGGCAAACAGCACTCGATGATTTTAAGTCGTCGAAAATTAGTGTTCTTATAGCAACAGATATTGCAGCACGCGGAATAGACATCGACCAATTAGAGTTAGTGATAAATTACGATTTGCCAGAAGTTGCCGAAACCTACGTACATCGTATCGGACGAACTGGAAGAGCTGGAAATTTAGGAAGAGCATTTTCATTTTGTTCACAAGACGAACAATCGTATCTAAAAGATATTCAGAAACTTACGGGGAAAAAATTGGCAATCACACAAGTTTGATTGACGATTTACGATTAACGATTGACGATTTTTGATTTACGATTACTTTTCGCAAACCGATTTTTATTTACGATTGTTCCGCAAGCTCCACGAGGGCTGCGACGAGTCGTATTCGGAAGAAAAACAGTTATATAAATACCCTGTTTTTAACCCCTTACTTTTACTCACTTTTGGTAATACAACAGCAATGTTGTTAATATACAACATATTAAATAAATAGATTTAATTTATTACGTAAATGTTTTATATTATCTTGCTTTTTAAATAATATACAATTTAGTAAATTGCATGCCTTATATATGCACCCACAATAGACAAAATGAAGGGATAGCAACAAAAACGAGTAGAAATATTAAAATATTATGATATAATCATTCGTATTACGTAAAATAGTGAAAAGTTCCGTACTGCTACTTGATACTTGATACTATCTAATACACAAAAGGCTGTCGAATTTCTTCGACAGCCTCCTCAAAAATACATCTACTTAAAAAACTAAATTATTAATATATTATCGTAACGGTTCCTGTATATTTCTGTTCGCCCCAAAGTCTTATAATATACATATAAGTACCGGTAAGAACCTTCTTATTGTTATATTGTCCATTCCATTGTTCTGTATTATTTCGTGATTCGTACAATTTTTGTCCCCAGCGATTGAAAACAAGAACTTCAACTTCATCAAAATTTTCCAAACCATCAATTTCCCATGTATCATTTTTACCATCTCCATTTGGAGTAAAAGCATCGGGAATATTCAAGCATTTTTCATTATTATCTATTAATTCAAATTTTTCTAATTCTGCTTTACAACCGTTTGCATCTTCAATTTTTATTGAATATCTTCCTGCAACTAGATGATTAATTTTATAATAATCAGAATAATTTGTGTCATTTATAAATACATTATACGGATAAATTCCACCAGAAATTTCAAGTTCAGCAAAACCATTATTAGCACCAAAACAAGTAGGGTCGTTAATATTGGAATAAACATTTATTTTTTCAGGTTGAGTTAAAGTTACAATTGCATTTACAGAACATGAATTTTTATCTTTTACAACAATTTGATATATACCTGCTTTAAA
>BNUQ01000120.1 GCA_025997475.1 Planctomycetales bacterium | reverse complement strand
GAAAGTCAGCGCCAAAGTGTTGGCCGAAGTCAAAGGTCCGAAAACGCGGTGCGTGTTCTTCCGCCGCCGCAAAGACAGCCGCACCTGCAAAGGACACCGGCAGAAATATCTGAAAGTCAAAATCACCGGCATCGCCGCGTAATTCAATTAAGAATTAAAAATTAAGAATTTTTAATTGGTAATTTCTCGGTAATTTATCGCAACCCGTCATTTTAATCAGGAGAAAGATATGGCACACAAAACCGGCAAGGGCTCGACGCGCAACGGTCGGGACAGCAATCCGCAGTATCTCGGCGTGAAAAAATACGGCGGCGAAAAAGTCATCGCCGGCAACATTATCGTGCGCCAACACGGCAACAAGTTTTTCGCCGGCGCCAACGTCGGTCAGGGCAAGGACTACACGCTGTTCGCGCTCAAAGACGGCACCGTCCAATTTCACCGCGCCCGCAAAAACTCGGTCGAAATCCTCGCGAGTTAGCGAAATTGAAAATGCTCTACGCAAAAATGCCACGCCCTTTATTTAGGGCGTGGCATTTTTGATGTGAGATTATATCAAATCGCGCGGGCGGATTTTCTCATCCCATTCCGCAATTTTTTAATTCTTAATTTTGAATTGCTCTCAATCGTTTCCGCTTCGCGCGGTTATCCAGCGGCGGACGATGCTGGTCGCTTTCATCGGGTCTTCGTTGATGAAATCGCCGACGCGACTGCGCAGATTCTCAAAATCGGCTTGGCTTTTGTCCTGTTCGCTGACCACTTTCGGCGTGATGCCGCCCGCCAATTCCGCCAAACTCGGCACTTTTATTTCTTCCGTCGGCAGAACGCGCTTCGCCTGCAAATACAGGAAAACGATGGCGATAAACAAAATGCCCATCAACACCAACGACACCGCGTTGCTGTGCAAAAATTCTTCCCAGCGATTAACGACTTCGCGTTGCCGGTCAACTTCAAGTTGCGGCTTCCACGGAATTTGTTGAATAATCACTTCGCGCCGGTCTTCGCCCTCCAACATTCCCGCCGCCTTGCGAATGGAATTTTCCAGCGCCAACAACTGGTCGTCTTTGACCGCCGCCACCGGAAAACGCTGACGCAAATCGCCCTCGCGCGTCGGGTCGTTCGCTAACGGACTGTTGGCGTCCTCCATTATCCAGCCCTTCGCCGGGTCGTTGTCGAGATAGCGATATTCATAAGGCAAATGCACAATCACCGAAATCGTCTGCTTGGTGATTTTCGGGTCGGGAACGGTCTCGGTGTCGGTGTAGGAAAATTCGTTGAGAACTTTCGACTCGGTGCGCTCGGCGAAGCGCTCGATTTTGCGCCCGTTGCCCTCCGGTTGCATATTGGTGTTGCGCCGGATGTTCGGTTGCGTGCCGACAATCGCGCCGGGCTCGTCGGTGTGCCGTTCGGTGATTTTCAATTTGTTGACTTGCTTGGGCATCGCGGCGTCGAGCCGGTGTTGCACTTCTTTGCGGCGCGACAAGTCCCACGTCGTGTCCACCCACGCATACGCCTCGCAATTCGGCACCGCCCGCCGCACCAATTCCTCGACGTCTTTTTTCACCTTGTCGCTCGCCGCGCGGTTCATCGCCATTTGTTTGGTGGCGACGCGCGTCAGTTGCTCGTCGCTGTCGCGGCGGAAATTGCGCCCCGACTGGTCGGTAACGCTGACATCCTCCGCCTGCAAGCCGCTCTTGGCATACGCCACCATCGCGATAATGGTGTCCGCCATATCTTGCGTCAGCGGCTTGTTATACGCGGTTTTGACGGTAACGGTCGCGCGCTGGCGCATCGGCACGCGAAACAGCGATTTCTTTTCCGCGTCGGCGAAAATGACTTTCGCGCTGTCGATGCCGTCGATGCTTTGAATCATCGCCACGACCTCGTTCTGCAACGCCTCCATAAACCGGTGGCCGGTGATGGCTTGCGTGTCGGTGAATTTGGTTTCTTTCAGCGCTTTCTCAAAACCGCCGCCGCCGTTGGTCGGCAACAATTGCTCTTTGGCGAAAACGCTGAGCGCCTTGTAGCGGTCTCTTTCGAGCACGCGGATAAGCCCGTTTTCGTAGTCGTATTCGACATCGGTGATGCCGGCTTTGGTGAGCAACTCTTTGGTGGTGTCGGCTTGCGCCAGCGGCACCGGCACGTTGAGCGGCACGTATTTTTGTTTTTCGCCGAGCGTGCCGAATTGCGAGGCGTATGCGTGGGTGGACACGAC
>BNUQ01000119.1 GCA_025997475.1 Planctomycetales bacterium | reverse complement strand
GGTCGAACAGTTGGCGGCGTTGCGGTGCATTCCCAACGTGAACGTGTTCCGTCCGGCGGACGCGAACGAGGCGGCGTATGCGTTTCAGTATGCGCTGGCGCGGACGGACGGTCCGACCGTGTTCGCGTTGTCGCGCCAGAATTTACCGGCGCTTGACCGGAACAATCTCGCCGACGCGCGCAACACTCTACGCGGCGGTTATATTTTGGAAAAAGACCCGGAGGGCTTGGCGGAAATTTTCCTGATTGCGTCGGGAAGCGAATTGCATTTGGCGCTGGCGGTGGCGGAAACGTTGCGCGCGGCGGGGCGGAAAGTGCGGGTCGTCAGTATGCCGTCGCTGGAATTGTTCAAGCAACAGCCGGAGTCGTATCGCCGGACAGTCCTGCCGCAAACGAACACCAAGCGGCGGCGGTGCGTGATTGAAGCGGGCGTCATCGACGGCTGGGAAGGGATTTTGGACGACAACGGACTATTTATCGGAATGAACAGTTTCGGCTTGTCGGGCAAACCGGAAGTCGTCGCCAAACACTTCGGCTTTACCGTCGATAGCGTGTTGGACAAACTCGCCGAAGCGGGGTTTTAATCAGAGCAATTAACAATTAAGAATTAACAATTAACAATTTTGGCGGGCGTTAATGACAAAAATTTAGCGAAGCGAATTTTGCCAATCAAACTCCACAATTGTTAATTGTTAATTGTTAATTTTTAATTGTTCTCCGCCGTAAAGGTGCAACGAAGTGTGCCGGTAACGGTCGGCTTCCGAAAAAACGCAACCGCAATAGGTCTGTTTGTAGATACCGTTCAATTCTTTCGCCGCCGGTTCCGTCGCGCGGCAATCGCGATATAAAAATTTCTTGCCCGTCGCGGCGGCGACGCGGTCGCCGGTTTCTTGCAACAGCGTTTGCGACTGCTCGCGGCTCGCCATTAACGTCGTCGCGAAAAAGTCAAAACCGCCCGTTTCCGCCGCTTTTTGCAAACGGGTTTGATAACAGACGGCGCACCGGCGCGGCGCGGAAAAATCGCCGGTTAGCGCGGCGCAGAAATTTTCCAAACCGTAATCGTTCACGACGGTCAACGGCAACGGGGCGCGCTCCAAATAAACGCGCAACGCTTTCAGCCGCCGCCGGTATTCGATGAGCGGATGGATATTCGGATTAAACCACCATAAATGAATTTCCGCCGCCGGAAACTCGTCCCGCAACGGCGGCAAGGTCTTCGCCAAACAATTGGCGCAACAAACGTGGAGAAGCAGTTTCATCAGATTCAAAGTTGAAAGTTAAAAGTCGAAAGTTTAGCCGACCGTTATCCGACCTCAACCTTTAACCATACTCTATTCAATTGCCACGCCCTTTAGGGCGTGGTTAGCGTCTCTCTAAAATGGGCTTTAGCCCAAACAATAGTTCGGCTAAAGCCGATGGAATGAGACCACATTTTTATTTTGGGCTAAAGCCCGTTTCTTTTTTGCCCGCTCACCACGCCTTAAAAGGCGTGGCAATTGAATAGAGCAACCGCATTGGGAAACGAATTTGGAAACCCTGACTTTGCCGGAATGATGACCCCGATTGCCCATTTTTATCTCGGCGGTTATCGAATGGGGCTATTCAATCTCCGGCGCCGGCGGCGCCACGTCCGCATTTGCCGCCGCCGGCGGGGTGCGGACTAATTCATAGCAAATAATAAGTTCGCTCTCGGTGCGAGCGGCGACGGTGTAGCCGTTCGGGCTCACATTCGTCGGGAGACCGACTTTGCAGAGCAATAAATAAAAATGCGGCGGCAAATCGTCGCCCAAAGCGTTTTCTTGCGTGCCGGTGAGATAGAAAGTATAACGCTGTTTATCCGGCAAATACGGCGCCGCGTCGCCAATAACGTCCTTCTGCGCATCCTCGCGAATGAGCACCAGCACCGGCAATTCTGGGTGTTGAGTAAACGCAAACCAAGACGGTTTATTTTTAAATAAGAATCCCACGCGATTAGCGTCCGCCGCCGCCGCGCTAAAACTCACGCTTAGCGCGAGCGCCGCCGCCGTGAAAATAATTTTCCGTGAACCGAGCGACGACAACGCCGCCGCCACGGGGACGATGAGAAACGGTAACGCCATCGCGACAAACCGTATCTGCTTCATCGGCGCGCCGGTAATGGCAATCAGCGAAAAAAACAAGCCGACGGCAGTCAGCGCGATTACCGGCAACGGCGGGCGCCAACGACCGCGTTTAAC
>BNUQ01000118.1 GCA_025997475.1 Planctomycetales bacterium | reverse complement strand
TATCGCTTTTGCCGGTAGCGTCAAATTCGGTCGTCATTTTCGGCGGCAAAATTCGGGGAAATTTTCGGGTTAAGACGCGGAAAAATTCGGGACTAATCGCGATAGGATTTTTCGGCGAATTGCGATGGAGTTCGGGAAAAATCGCGGCGGCGGCGGCGGTCGCGAAGTCACAATTCTCCCATTGGCAACGCGCCGTATTTTACTACAATCCCGCGCCTCTAAACGGTTCGTTAGACCGCTTCGCACTCGGCTATCGAACCGGTCTATAATTACGAAATTTCGACGCCGTCTTGGCTCAGTTGGTAGAGCAGTGCTTTCGTAAAGCACAGGTCGTCGGTTCAAGTCCGACAGACGGCTCCATTTTATGCGCCCTTGTTTTTTCGAGAAAACTTCGTGAAAACAAGGGTTTTTCTTTATCCGGCGGCACGTTATCGGCGCTCGCCAACTCGTCTATATCGCTCGCCATAAAACCGTCCAAATCCGCCCAATTGCAGTCCATTTCGCAGTCCAATTTTTTATCACAAGAGGCGGCGGTCGATGCCGGCTCGTCGCTGTTATCGGCGACGACAACGTTAGGACGAATATCCAAACCGTATTCGGCAAGCGATGTGCCTCGTAAGCGACGCTCGGTTTCGTTATTTTCGAGGTGCTCGTAATGGTCTATGGTTACACGCGAGTCGCTGTGACAGGCGAATTTTATGGTTTCTGCCATTGTGTGCCCGGCAAGAATGTATCGGGTTATTCCGGTATGGCGCGTTGTCGCATAGAAGTCCAACACTCCATCCGCCGTCTCATATTCGACACCGGCGAGTTCGCACAGATTCCGCATAAAATCGGCGCCGCGAAACCAATGTTTTTTATTCTTGTCGCGCTCGCGCCGCAACGGCACGAATATTTTGTCCGTCCGTTTTTTGCCCTTACCCCACCGCACCAAGTCGGCGACGAGAGTTGGTGGCAACGGTTGCCACGCCGCTTTGCCATTCTTGGTTCGCCGTGCCCGCATCGTCATTCTTTCTGGGTCAAAATCGCCCCACGTCAACGGCAACAACTCTTCAAGTGTGCGCAAAGCGGTTGTCACTCCCGCTCGCAGTAAATATGCCGATGTCTCGCCGTCAAAACCTTGAATCCGTCCGTTGTAATTCTCTGCCGCGATTCGGAGCGCGGTCAATTCCCATTCCGCCGCCGCCCGCCGAAGATAAACGCGGTCGGCATCCGCGATTCGCTCAACCTTGCCAACATAGAGCAACGGATTCATTGGCAGTTCTGGTATTCTCTGGCGTAAATACTCGCCAAAGGCGCGGACATCACCGGAGTAACGATTCCGCGAACTCGGCACGAGATTGTTATCGTCGCTGTATTTTTGCCACCATTTATCGAATATGGTTGCATCCAAGTCCGCAACCACCGACCAACGGCATTGGTCAAAAACTTTGGTTAAGTTAGAATTTACTTTATTGCGGTGTCCTTGGGAGCGCCCTTTGGCTTTCAATTTGGCGACATAATCATTTTTAAACACTTCCAGAGTTGTTTTGTCCGCAGTTACATAGGTTGCGTCCAGAACGTCCCATTCCACTAATCTGTCCAAGATGCGCCGGTCGCATCTTTCGATAAAATAGAGCGCGTTCTTATTGGGCACCCGATTCCCTCGCCGCAAATTCACGATGTCCGTAATGTTGTTAGCCCAATCGACACTGGCTCGCTTTGTCGCGCATAACGCGAGATTGTGTGAAATGCCCTTGTGGTCGCGAAACGCCATTTGGTAATTGGCGTCTTCAACGCTTTTGCCGTTTTTCCCGCGTTTGCGTTTGTAGATTCTGTAATCTTCGCTTTCGCGTTTTTCGTGCTTGTAATTTTTGCGAGATTTCATAACATCCCTTTCCGTAAAATTCTCTTGCGAGATTTTTGAGTTGTGCCTGTAAGCGGTGGTATCCGCTTACAGGCATTTTTTTGTAAGCACAATTATTGTGCCTACTTTTTCCCTGCTTTCCACGTGGCTTGCCACTTTGCCACCGGCAATGGAAAACCGGCATCGCGAAAAGCCCTTACCTCGTCCACTCGCCACGGGTAACGATTGGTAATAATCTTTTTGTTTTCGTGTTTATCCGCAAATTATAAGCGATACCTATTTCACACCACTTGACACTGCGAGGCGGCTATCTAATATTCGTCGTCGTCGCGTAGCGGGCGCGATTAGCAATTCCTACTATAAGAAAAATTTTGC
>BNUQ01000117.1 GCA_025997475.1 Planctomycetales bacterium | reverse complement strand
TGCGGATTTGCCCATAAAAACTCCACCACTACCAACTAAAAACTACCGACTACCAACTCGCTCTCCGCAATTTTTGTAGTTGGTAGTTTGTAGCGGTGGAGTTTGACGGTCAAAGATTCGCTTCGCGGGCGCTTGCGGATTTGCCCATAAAAACTCCACCACTACCAACTAAAAACTACCGACTACCAACTCGCTCTCTTCGTAATTTGTAATTTTTAATTCTTAATTTCCATTACCTCAACCATCGACGATAACCCCGATTAACTAAAACACAGGAGATAAAACTATGGCAGAAGCAGAAGCCGCGGCGGCGCCGGTGCCGACCGAAACGGTCTCGGCGGACGATTTTTCCGCGCTGTTAGACCAAGAATTTAAGCCGAAGTCCACCGAAGCGAAATCGGCGGTGCAGGAAGCCGTTACCACGTTGGCGGCGCAGGCGTTGGCGGGCGCGAACATCGTGCCGGACAACGCGATTACCACGATTGAGGCGATGATTGCCGAACTCGACAAAAAGTTGTCCCAGCAGGTCAACGCGATTCTTCACCATCCCGACTTTCAGAAACTCGAAGGCACGTGGCGCGGCTTGCACTATCTAATCAACAATTCCGAGACCGACGAATCGCTGAAAATTCGCGTGTTCAACGTCAGTAAAAACGACCTCGCGAAAACGTTGAAAAAATTCAAAGGCACCGCCTGGGACCAAAGCCCGCTGTTCAAAAAGATTTACGAAAACGAATACGGCACGTTGGGCGGCGAGCCCTACGGCTGTTTAATTGGCGATTATTACTTCGACAATTCGGCGCCGGACGTGCAGATGTTGGGCGAACTCGCGAAAATCGGCGCCGCCGCGCACGCGCCGTTTATCGCTGCCCCGTCGCCGAAAGCGTTTAATTTGGACAGTTGGCAGGAATTGGCGAACCCGCGCGACCTGACGAAAATTTTCCAAACGCCGGATTACGCGGCGTGGCGGAGTTTGCGCGAAAGCGATGACAGCCGCTACTTGGTGATGGCGATGCCGCGCGTGTTGTCGCGGATGCCTTACGGTCCGAACACCAATCCGGTGGAAGAATTCGCCTGTCAGGAAACCGCGAATAAACACGATGATTTCACCTGGATGAACGCGGCGTTCACGATGGGCGCGAACATCAACCGCTCGTTTAAGTTATACGGCTGGTGTTCTTCTATTCGCGGCGTCGAAAGCGGCGGCTTGGTGCCGAATTTGCCGGTCTATACCTTCCCGTCCGACGACGGCGGCGTGGATATGAAATGTCCGACGGAAATCGCGATTACCGACCGGCGCGAAGCCGAATTGTCGAAAAACGGCTTTTTGCCGCTGTGCCACCGCAAGGGGAGCGACAACGCGGTGTTTATCGGCGCGCAAACGTTGAACAAACCGACGGAATACGAAGACCCGGACGCGACGGGCAACGCCAATTTGTCGGCGCGCCTACCGTATATTTTCGCGGTGGACCGTTTCGCGCATTATTTGAAGTGTATGGTGCGCGACAAAATCGGCTCTTTCAAAAGCCGCGACGATATGCAGAAATATCTCAACAATTGGATTATGAACTACGTAACGGCCGACCCGTCGGCGAGCGAAGAAGTCAAAGCGCGCTATCCCTTGTCGGCGGCGGAGGTAACGGTGAAGGAGGTCGAAGGCAACCCCGGCTATTACAGCGCGACGTTCCACTTGAAACCGCATTATCAATTGGAAGGTCTGACCGCGTCTCTCCGCTTGGTTACGAAATTGCCGAGCGAAAAGGGCGGGTAAAAACAATTAACAATTAACAATTAACAATTAAGAATTAAGAATTAAGAATTAAGGATTAAGGATTAAGGATTAAGGATTAAGGATTAAGGATTAAGGATTAAGGATTAAGGTTATGCGGCAAAAAAATCGCAACCGGCTTGATAAAAGTAAAATTCCTTAAAAACGCCGTAGGCGTTTAATGTGGATAACCCCGACCAAGCGACACGCGCTATCGTCGCGCCGGTCGGGGATAAAGTCGCCCAACAAAAATAAGAACCCCGAGAGGGGTTCAACCTCTTGCGGGGTTGGTTGATACGGGGGCGTTTTTCCCCGAGTTCCGTGGCGGATACCACCTCACCGCTCCACCGTTATTCACATTAAGCCCATAGCGGGGCTTTTAGCGGACACGTCCGCCGAGGCGAGTTGATGATGACAAATTCGCGTAACATGAATTAGGTCGTGTTCACTTTAATTGTCGTAGTAGTTCGCAAATCATCGTGAACATAACGAAGGCGGAATAGACGGTGTCAAGTTTGTCATAGCGGGTAAACACTCGCCGGAACCCTTTGATTTTACGGAAGTAACGCTCCACCTCGTTCC
>BNUQ01000116.1 GCA_025997475.1 Planctomycetales bacterium | reverse complement strand
CGCCAACAGGTCGGAATTTTTCTCGTTCCCGAACAGCCACTTGAACACCATATCGACCACCGGAAGCAGTATTTTCGGCGCACCGGTCGCGGACGGAATTGGCGGAGTTTTCGCTTTCTTTGCCATTGCAGTTTCCGTTAGTTGCCGAAAAAATTATCAACCCGCCACCGCCGTAATTATACGCTCAATTTGTTTCTCCGTCAAATCCTCGAACATCGGCAAACAAATCACGCTGTCCGCCAATTGGGTGGCGACCGGCAAGTTGGCGGGATTAGCCGAATCGAGTGAACGATACGGCGAGAACATGCTAATCAACGGATAAAAATAACGGCGAGCGAGAATGTTATGCTCTTTCAATTTTTCGTAAAGCGCGTCGCGGCTTATCCTGTATGCCGCTTCGTCGATAAAAATCGGGAAATAGGCGTAGTTGTGTTTGACGCCGTCGAGGTCTTCCATTACGCGAATACCACGAACGTCGCGCAAATGTTCGCGATAGCGCAAAGCAATTTGGCGCCGTTTTTCGATAGAAGCGTCCGCATATTTTAGACCGATCAAACCGTAAGCGGCGCGGACTTCGTCCATTTTTCCGTTGATACCGGGCATTACGACTTCCGTTTCATTGGCAAAGCCGAAATTTTTCAGAAAATCAATCCGTTTTTTCGTCGCTTCGTCTTGACAAATCAGCGCGCCGCCTTCCAACGTATTATAAATTTTAGTGGCGTGAAAACTCAACGTCGCCATATCGCCGGCGGTCGAAACGCTCGCTCCGTCTTTTTCGACGCCGAAAGCGTGGGCGGCGTCATAAATAACTTTTAACCCGTATTTATCGGCAATCGCCTGAATTTCCGCCGTTCGGCATGGGTTGCCGTAAACGTGCACCGGCAAAATCGCCTGCGTGCGCGGCGTAATCGCCGCCTCAATTTTGGCGGGGTCAAGATTGCCGGTGGCTTCTTCAACGTCAATAAAAACCGGCACCGCGCCGTTCCACCACAATGCGTGCGTGGTCGCCACAAACGAATACGGCGTTGTGATGACTTCGCCGGTAATCCGCAACGCCTGCAACGCGACCATCAGCGGCATAGTTCCGTTAGTGAACAAACTCAAAAACGGGACGCGCAAGTAATCGCTCAACGCCCGTTCCAATTCCTGATGATAGCGTCCGTTGTTGGTGAGCCACCGCCGTTGCCAGATGTCTTCAAGCAACGGTAACAATTCCGCCAAAGGCGGCAGAAACGGACGGCTGACGGTAATGGGCTCGTTCATATTGCTCTCAACTATTTCAAAGCGTAAAAATTACTCAATTCAAACTTGCGCGGCTTGGCGTTTGGCGCGAAGCGCTTCAATTTCTCGGATGACCGGTTCTGCCTGTCGATTCATATCTTCAATGTATTCTTCGCGCGTTGCGTCTTTCATTCGTTCATAATTCCATTCGCGGATTTTGTGAATATCGTCGAGCGTGAAATTAGGGCTTAACTGCGGGTCCGGGATTTCATAAATCATTTTCATCTCCTGCCAAAAGAATTGCCGGTTCGTAAATTAACAGGTTGTCATAGCCCTCAAGCGCGGTAACGGCTTTTACGCCCATTATTGTTTTATGATTGACAATGTGCTTGAAATTCCACGAAACAATCGCGTCACACTCGCTAACAATGGCGGCGGCAATATGTTGGCAATCGTCGAAACTCTTTTGTTTTAGAATATGCAAATCAACAAAACGTTCGGCAATCTGCATTGTTTTATCATCAACCGGCACTTGATCATATTTTATTTGCGCGAGGTAATTATGCAATTTTGACCGCTTTTCATCGTTACATTTATTGATTTCGTCAATTCCAACGTTTGACATCATCACCTCAAACTCATCATTCTTGATTCTATCCCATAAGCGGTGCGTTAGCGCCATTTTTTCCGGCGCGTCTTGTTGGTCAAGATAACTGATGATGGAGGTGTCGAGATAAATACGCAATTTTTTCATTGATGGATTCCTTTAATTATGATTTTGCCGATATTAAGAACGCGGTCTGCCTTGTGAGTATCTACACATCCTTATTTCAAGGGATCGTCCAAATGATATTCAATCAACGGCAACAATTCCGCCAACGGCGGCAGAAACGGGCGACTGACGGTAATGGGCTCGTTCATAATTTTCTTTAATCCTCTTATCACATTCCGGCGATGGTGATATTTTTGCCGTCGTAAATTTCGCGGCGCATAAAAATTTTGTCTCGCCACGACTTTTTCGGCGCGCGATTGAACACTACCAACCAACCGTCATTCACGCCGAATTTATCCATATATTCCGCCGTTTGTTTTAAGCCGTCGGCGTAAGTATTTTTGTTGCGGTAAATTTTCAATTCGATGGGATATTTGTGTCCGTCAT
>BNUQ01000115.1 GCA_025997475.1 Planctomycetales bacterium | reverse complement strand
CAACTTTCAACACTGCTCTTAAAAATCCACTCCCGCCGGCAACGGATTTTTTGCCATCGGCGCGACAAGGGCTGGCGACCGGACATTTACAACTTGCAACACGCCGATAAAAAACAGTTGTTAAACACGTGGGTGGACCCACGCGCGGTCGAAGAACAATACAGCGCGATGCGCGGCAACCCGCCGACGAGCGACGGCAAGGCGTCCGACCTGACGAACGAATTTATGCCGGGGCAAGCGGGAATTGACGCGCCGACGGCAAAAAATCCGTTGCCGGCGGGAGTGGATTTTTAAGAGCAGAGTTGAAAGTTGAGAGTTGAGAGTTGAGAAAAGAGCAGAGTTGAAAGTTAAAATTGCGCGTTGTGCGTTGCCGAAAACTCTTAACCCGCTGAAAAAACTTCAAACCATTTAAGGAGCAAAAAATGAAAGCATTACTAATTAGCGGCAGTCCGCGCGCGACCGCGAATTAAGCAAGCGGGTGCTTGACCACGAATACGACCTCGCGCGGAAAGTGCAAAACGCGGCGTTGCCGGCGGTCCAAGCGCTCGCCCGACCGGAAATGGATTGGTTCGCCTTGCTCGCGCCGACGCGGCAAATGCGCGGCGATTTTTACGATTGTTTCGCCATTGCCGAACAGCGCGTCGTTTTTCTGGTCGGCAAAATTTCCGGCAAAAACGGTATGGCGGCGGCGACGCAGTTGGCGCTGATGCGCGGCTTGTTGCGCGCCGCCGACTGGCGGACGCCGGTCAACGAAGTCGTCGTCCACATCAACCACGCGGCGACTAACGACGACCGCGGCGAGATGTTTGTAACGCTGTTTGTCGGCGTGTTGGACCTGGCAACCGGCGACCTTGAATTTTGCAATTGCGGACACACGCCGCCGTTGTTGCCGGCGGGCGACCGCGAGAAACACGCGGCGCTCGGCGCCGTCGGCTCGGCGATTATCGGCTCGACGCGCAACGCGACGTATCTGCGACAAAGAGACACGCTCGCGCCGGGCGAAACGTTGTTGCTATACACGGACGGGCTGACCGACGCCGAGACGCCGAAACACGACCGCTACGGCGAAGAGCGCTTACGGGCGGGCTGGGAAAGATTGCGCGACGCGCCCACGGCGCAAGCCGCGGTTGTCGGCGTCTTCAACGACGTCGCCCAATTCACCGACCACCTCGACCCCACTGACGACCGGACGGCGCTGTGCGTGCGCTATCTCGGCGGAAAGAAATAAAAACGACGACCGGTTTAATTCCGGTTTAATTAAGGCGTTTAAGTTTTTTAAGAATCTTAAGATTCTTAAAAAACTTAAATTCCTTATCCCTTAAAACCTTTCCCCTTCAAATCCTTCAAACTTTTTAATTTTCACTCCCCGCCGCATTTCCGCTCAATTCAACTTTGCCCGTTGTCCGATAAAGTTATTGCGCCGCGCCGCCGGACGACGGGCGCGAGGAGTGGTCGCTCCTCATAAAATCCCAAAGTTGAAGAGGGGCAAAAATGCAAAAAATTTGGCTACTGCCGTTGCTCGCGGCGATGTTGTTCTGCGCCGGTTGTTATGAAGAAGTGGCGGGAATGATGCGCGTCGGCGGACGCGCGGCGGGCGGCGGCGTCTCCGCCAAGAGTTACGTCGAAGCGCCCGGCAACGAGGACGACGACGTTGACCCGGCGGTGTTGGCGTCGCTGAAAACCATCCTCTTCATTCCGTTTGAATACAACGGCATTCAGGAGGGCTTCGACTCGATGGTCTTCACCACGCGGCTCGCCAACCAAGTAGCCACCAAAGCCGAAATGCGCGTGCTCTATCCGCGCGACGTGCTGAAAGCGATGCAAATCGAAAATCATCGCATCGAACAAAAAAATCAAACCCTCGCCGAATTAATTTCCTTCAACGAAAATTTGGACAACTTGCCCCGCGACGAGCGCACGCGCGGACGGTTGCTCGACCCGATGACGCAACTCGACGACGCGGTGCGCTTGGGACGGCAACTAAAAGCCGACGCGGTGGTGATGGGAATGGTCAGCGACTGGTCGCCGTATATGCGCCCGCGAATGTGCGTGACGATGCGGGTCGTCGCCACCGGCAATTCCGACACCGTGGCGCAAGCCATCGCCGACTTGACGCAGTCCGGCGTGCCGCGCCTGAACAACACCGCGCGGGGCGTGGTCTGGTTTATTCAGCAAAATTTCGACGCCCGCGACCCGCACATCGGGCGCAACGTTTGGGGCTACGGCGTCAGCAAGCACACCGAAGACAACGTCTATGACCAGGATATGTATATCCGCATCGTCAGCAATTTTTACGATTACGTCGGCGCGTCGTTGGGGCGGGATTTGTTGAGTTCGCGCAACAAGGCGATTGCCAAATTAAAGAAATTGGCGGCGGAGAAAGCCAAGGCGGAACAGCGCTCGCAGGAAGCCACGCGCAATCGACTGCTCGCGTTGATTGACCCGTATTACAAGGTGCCGGACGGGCAAATGGTCGAAAATATGGCATTGACCGACC
>BNUQ01000114.1 GCA_025997475.1 Planctomycetales bacterium | reverse complement strand
CGCGGCGCTGGTCTTGACGGTGTTGTTGCTGATTTTGCTGGCGGCGTTGGTGTGGCGCAAACGCGCCGAGCGGCTCAGATTGCGGGAAGAAGTCGCCGAGCGCACGCGCGAACTCGAAACGCAAATCGCCATCGCGCATGACCAAACGGAATTGGCCGAAAGAAATATGGGGCTCGCCTACGAGGCGTCGCTCGCCAAGAGCCGTTTTTTGTCGAATATGAGCCACGAAATCCGCACGCCGATGAACGTGATTATCGGAATGACCAAATTGGCGCAGGGGGCGCAGGAAACCGTCAAACGCAACGACTTTTTAATGAAAATCGAAGCCGCCGCCAAACATTTGCTCGGCGTCATCAACGATATTTTGGATATGTCGAAAATCGAAGCCGGACGGTTTGAATTGGCGCCGGCGCCGTTTAAGTTCAGCAAGATGTTGCAAATGGTGGTGATGTTGATTGACCCGCTCTCCGAGGTCAAACGGCAAAATCTGACGACGAACATCGCGCCGGACTTCCCCGACGTGTTGCTCGGCGACGAACAGCGGTTGGCGCAAATTTTGGTCAACCTGCTCAGCAACGCCGTCAAGTTCACGCCGAAAGCCGGCAATATCGGCGTCGCGACGACTTTGTTGGGAACCTACGACAGCGGCGCGGACAAGGTGTGCGAATTGGAATTTCGCGTGTCCGACGACGGCATCGGCTTGACGGAAGCCGAGCAAAAGAAATTGTTCACGCCGTTCACGCAGGCGTCGCAGGACACGGCGCACAAATTCGGCGGCACCGGCTTGGGGCTGGCGCTTGCCAAACGGCTCGTCGAACTGATGGACGGGCGCATCTGGATTGAATCGGAAAAAGGGCGCGGCTCGACGTTCGCGTTCACCGTGCGCCTGCCGCGCCGTTTTGACGCCGACTTGCCGCAGGTCAATAAAATCGACACCGTGCCGCTCGGCGCGTTTGTCGGCAAGCGCTTGCTTCTTGCCGAAGACGTGGAAGTGAACCGCGAAGTGGTGATTGAAATTTTGGACGCGACCGGCGTAACGATTGACTGCGCCGAAAACGGCGGCGTCGCGGTGGACAAATTCACCGCCGCCGCGACCGCCCATCCTTACGACGTCGTGCTGATGGACGTGCAAATGCCGGAAATGGACGGGCTCGAGGCGACGCGGCAGATTCGCCAGTATGAACAAGAACACGCCTTGGCGCCGACGTTAGTGGTGGCGCTGACGGCGGACGTGTTCGCCGAAGACATCAAAAAATGCTTGGACGCCGGTATGAACGCGCACTTAGCGAAACCGCTGAACTTCGACGAACTGCTGACGCTGTTGCAAAAGACCTTCTTCCCGAAGAAATACGCGGGGGGAGTAAATTAAGAATTAAGAATTAAGCGGCGGCGGGATACGGATGCTCTATTCAATTGCCACGCCTTTTAAGGCGTGGTGGCCGGTCAAAAAATAAAAGGGCTTTAGCCCCAAATAAAGAATATGTTTTTTACCCTTCGGCTTTAGCCGAACTCTTGTTTGGGCTAAAGCCCATTTTTATAGAGGCGTTATCCACGCCCTAAAGGGCGTGGCAATTGAATAGAGCATTGCCAGCCGGCGTTGCCGGCGTCCGCCGCATAATTCTTAATTCTTAATTAAAGCGTCTATGGCTACCGCAAAACGGATTGTCATCATCGGTTTGGGCACGTTTGGCGGCGAGTGCGCCGAGCGGTTGGCGGCGGACGGTTGCGAGGTGTTGGCGCTCGACATCGGGCAAAAAGTCGTCAACGAAATCGCCGAGCGGGTGGCGCAGGCGCGTCGCGTGGACGCGCGCGATTTCGAGGCACTGGCGGCGCTTATCACCGACCGGTTCGACGCGGCGATTGTCAGTCCGGGAATGAAATTGGAGGACAGCATTTTAGCCGTGCTGAATTTGCTTAACCTCGGCGTGCGCAATCTGCACGTCAAAGCCGTCAGTTCGTCGCACGCCGAAATTTTGCAGGCGCTCGCCGCCAAATACGGCGCGGAGTTGAATTTAATTTTTCCCGAACGGCAGGCGGCGGAACGGCTCGCGATGAACATTCTGCACCCGAACGTGCTGGAAAATATCGCGCTGACCGACGACTACGTGATTTGCGAAATCGCCACGCCCGACCGGTTCGCCGGCAAAACGTTGTTAGAATTGCAAGTCCGCAACACTTACGGCGTGTATGTGATTGCCGTGCACGAACACTTGACGGAAAAAACCGAATTTATGCCCGGTCCGCATTTCGTCTGCAAACCAAGCGACTCGCTGGTCGTCGTCGGACAGGAAAAAGACATCAAAAAAATCCGGGATTTACTGGTGTAAATTGCGCTCGGCTCTATTCAAATTACCACGCGCCAAAGCGCGTGGCAATTGAATAGAGCGTCGCAGAAGGAATTTTAGAGCGTCGCAGAAAGAATTTATCCGCGAGAAACAAAAATTTTGGTGAGCGCACTAACCTTCGATTTCACGCCGCGGCGTCTTCTGCGTCGTTTTGTAAAAATGATGCAAAAGCACAAATTGCCGGTCAACCCACGCGGCAAATAATATCCGGTCGCGCAACGGGCGCAG
>BNUQ01000113.1 GCA_025997475.1 Planctomycetales bacterium | reverse complement strand
GGAAATTGCCGCCGAAATCGCGAAAGGCGTGGATAGCCCTAACGACCTGTTATTTTTTGCCGTGCGGTATAACGAGAATCCGAAAATCATCACCACGTTGATTAACGCGGGCGCAAACCCGAACGCCCAAGACAAATACGACAAGACGCCGCTACATTATGCCGCGTGGGATAACAAGAATCTTGAAATTGTCGCCGCGCTGATTAAAGCGGGCGCAGATGTGAACGCCAAAGACGACGATATCTGGACGCCGCTACATTTTGCCGCGAGTAATAACCAGAATCTTGAAATCATCGCCGCGTTGATTAAAGCGGGCGCGGACGTGAACGTCCAAGACATTTACGACAAGACGCCGCTACATTATGCCGCGGAGCACCATCAAAATCCCGCCGTTATCGCCGCGCTGGTCAAAGCGGGCGCGGACATAAACGCCAAAGACGATGACGGCGAAACGCCGCTACATTATGCCGCGGCTTGGAGTAAAAATTCCAAAGTTATCACCGCGCTGATTAAAGCGGGTGCGGATGTGAACGCCAAAGACAACCATAGCGTGACGCCGCTACATTTTGGCACGAATCCTGAAATCGTCGCCGCGTTGATTAAAGCGGGCGCAGACATAAACGCCCAAGACGATGACGGCGAAACGCCACTACATTCTACCGCGAGCGGGGATGAA
This sequence comes from Planctomycetales bacterium, assembly GCA_025997475.1. GTDB lineage: Bacteria > Planctomycetota > SZUA-567 > SZUA-567 > SZUA-567 > MS499-59. The sequence continues at coordinate 1,902 of BNUQ01000113.1, read as the reverse complement.
AATCCCGAAATTATCGCCGCGTTGTTGATTAAAGCGGGCGCGGACATAAACGCCCAAAACAATGACGGCAATACGCCGCTGGAATTGGCGATTAACTATGAAAACGCCGCCGTCGAAAAAGCATTGCGCGACGCGGGCGCGAAATAATGAATAATTGACTCACGTTACGCGCCGGTCTCTGCTCAATTGCCCCACGCTTTCGCGTGGGGTCAAGAGTAGATAAAAAACACCGGCTTTAGCCGAATTTTTGTTGGGGCTAAAGCCCATTGCAGAGAGAACGCCAACCCCGCGCTAAAGCGCGGGGCAATTGAACAGAGCAGTCGTCCCCCGCCTCGGCGAGAAACAAAGAAGACCCCGGTCTAATCAAAAAAAAGCCAGCATCGCCGCCGCAAGGGTGAATTTTCAATGGTAAGTTGCGCCGGCGGCGGCGCGCCGACCTTTGACCTCTCGCCGTTTTTCGCGATTATCCCGCGCCGTGAAATTCCTCTTGCCCGACGAGACCACGATGAGCGAAATTGAACTCCTGCCGTTTGAGCAAACTATCCACGCTCTCCGCCAACGCATTGACGACTTGGAAAAAGGCGGCGCGCCGGAAACCGCGCAACAAATCGCCGTGATGCGCCTGCAAGCCGACGATATGGAAAAACGGCTGTATGAAAATTTAACGCCGTGGAACATCGTCCAATTAGCCCGCCATCCGCAACGCCCGCAAACCCGCGACTATCTTGAACTTGCCTTCGACCACGTCGAAGAACTGCACGGCGACCGCGCGTTCGGCGACGACCTCGCGATTGTTACCGCGCTGGCGCAAATCGGCGAGCATCGCGTCTTGGTCGTCGGGCAACATCGCGGGCGCACGGTCGAGGAGCGGCACCGGAGCCACGCCGGTTGTCCGCATCCCGAAGCGTATCGCAAAGCGTGGCAAAAAATGAAAATGGCGGAACGCTTCGGTTTGCCCATCGTAACGTTGGTGGACACCAAAGGCGCGTATCCCGGCGTCGGCGCGGAAGAGCGCGGACAGGGCATCGCGCTCGCGGAAAACCTGCGCGATATGAGCAACTTGCGCGTGCCGGTCGTCGTCGGCATTATCGGCGAAGGCGGTAGCGGCGGGGCGCTCGCCATCGCGGTCGGCAACCGGATTGTGATGATGCAGTTCGCCTATTACGCGACGATTAGTCCCGAAGGTTGCGCGGCGATTTTGTGGCGCGACGGCGACCGCAAACAAGACGCCGCCGCCGCCTTGAAACTGACCAGTCAGGATTTGTTCGAGCGCGGTTTTATCGACGAAATCGTCGCCGAGCCGCTGGGCGGCGCGCACCGCCAGCCGCAAGTCGCCGCCGCGAATTTACGCGCCGCCGTTATCCGCCATTTGGACGAACTGCGCGGCTACACGCCCGACCAACTCGCCGACCAGCGCTACCAAAAATTCCGCGCTTTCGGCGAATTTCTCACGAACCAAACCCTGCCCGTCGGGGACGGAGAGACAATTAAAAATTAACAATTAAAAATTGTGGAGTTCGAGTTGGTAGTCGGTAGTTTTTAGTTGGTAGTGGTGGAGTTTTTATCGGCAAATCCGCAAGCGTCCGCGAAGCGCATCTTTGACCGTCAAACTCCACCACTAAAAACTACCAACTACCAACTACCAACTACCAACTACCAACTACCAACTACCAACTACCAACTACCAACTACCAACTACCAACTACCAACTACAAATTACCAACTGCTCTTCATTCGTAATTTGGAAAGCACACTAACCTTCGCTTCGCTACGGTTTCGTAATTTTTAATTCGTAATTGAGGTTTAAGTGGCAACCGACGAATTGCAATTAGCCAACGAGCGGTTGTTGCGGCGGCGCGCCGAATGGTTGGCGAGCCGTCGGCACTCGGCGGCAATAAATTT
>BNUQ01000112.1 GCA_025997475.1 Planctomycetales bacterium | reverse complement strand
GTCCGCGGGCGATTTTGCGGAGGACCTGAAAACGTTGCTGACGCTAAAATTCGACATCGTTTCTCCTATCAAGAAACGACTGCCGTTGCCAACGTGACTTTCCGCAAAACAATTCGCCTTGAGTATATGGTTGGCGAAGACGTTAATGCCGCGGTTGCGTCCGGGCGATGTCATTATTATGGACAATGCGCGGTTTCATCGTCCGCGAGCGCTTCGCCGGTTAGTCCGTGGACGCGGGTTGCGGATAATTTTTTTGCCGCCGTATTCGCCGGATTTAAATCCGATTGAACAGGTTTGGGCGAACCGCAAACGGCAATTGCGAAGTATCATGCCGCGCCAAAAATTCGCCACGCTAATCCACGCTCTCAAGTTCTTTTTTAAAGTCAAATGACTATAATAATACGCCGAGCGACTTATCGACAACAATTCGCATTGCTCGCCGACCGTCAATCGCTCGTGCGACGGCTCTACAAGTCCGGCTCGCTCCCGAACAGTTGCCGATACTTTTTTTAGAAATTCCACCTGCGCCGACAACTTGCCCACCTGCGCGTATAACGCCTGCTCGCGCCGTTCCGCCACCGCCGCGTCTGTTTTGGCGCGCTCTCTCTTGGCGAAAAGTTCCGCCGCGCCGCTCAGCACCTGCTTCTTCCAATCCGACACCTGATTAGGATGCACCGCGTAAAGCGTCCCGATTTCCTGCACGGTCTTCTCGCCGCGCACCGCCTCCAAACCAACTCTCGCCTTGAACTCCGCCGTGAAGGTCTTACGCATAATCTACTCCTTTCTTGCGCGTAACTTATCCACCTTATTCTCGGATTTTTCTTGTCCTAAATTTCGGGCGCATTATACACTGTCTATCTATAGGTGAACACTCTCGTTTTTTTCTTGTTGCCGGGAATGCCGTCCTCCAACCATTTGCGAATAACAAATTTTGCGTCATCTTCGTTTTTACAGCGAGTGCTTTTAGCGTTGAGCGCCACGCCGGTGTCGGGGTCAATGAATTGGACGTAGTAAATGCCGTTCTCTCTTTGCCACAGGTAAAATTTTTTGCGCATAATGCTCCTCCGTTGAGAATGGAGAAAAACGCCGGTTCTTCCGGTGGATTTTCTCACAGTTTTTCTCACACATGGTTTGGAAGCACTGCGCCGGTTCTTCCGGTGGCAGTAAGTAACTCCTTGTAAACAAGGGTAAAAATGGAGCCGTCTGCCGGATTTGAACCGGCGACCTGCGGTTTACAAAGTAAATGGAGACGCGATAGAATGCGGATAAATCAGAATTTTTGTGGTGAAGATGTGGCTTTTTGTGCAAAAAATGCCGAAAATACGCCGTGATTTTTTTTCATTTTCACGGAGGGTATTTTATGGCGTCGGGACAACTTTACCGCCGCGGCAGAACTTGGCACGCGGTTATTTATACTGGGCGCAGTATTGACGGCAAGCCGGAGCGCGTCCGTTTTACGACGCGGCAAACGTCGAAAGCCGAAGCGCGGAAAATTCTTACGACGGAACTTTACCGCTATGATAAAAAATCCGGTGTCGGCGATAGTTGCCGGTTGGATTTTTTGTTAGAGGAGTGGACGCGCTCCATCGAGTCGCGGATAGCGAATGAGAAGACGGCGCACGATTATATTTTTGGCGCGACGCAAATAGTGAGGGACATTATTGGAAGCGGTATTTTTGAGACGCGCGACTTACAGCCGACAAATTTATTATCAATTGTCAATAGTTATTCGTTAAGCACGAATACGATTAATAAAAGAATTGCGCGCTTGAAAAATATAGTGGATTACGCGGTGTCGAACCGATTTATTGCGACGAATCCGGTGCGTGACTTTAAGTATTTGCGTTTGGTGCCGGTGAAACACCGGCGTCATTTGAGTGATGAAGAAATTGCGATGTTGCTTGCGGTATCGCCGGTGGAGTTTCGGCGGATTTGGCAATTTTTTTTATTGACGGGCTTGCGGGCGTCGGAGTTGACGAATTTGCGTTGGCAAAACATTGATTTGAAAAAGCGGGTAATCCGCGTTACGCCGACCGATAAATTTACGGTGAAGACGGCGACGGGAATTCGTTCAATCCCCCTGCACGCGAAAATTGAATTGCCGGACCGCGTCGGGGAATATGTTTTTTGCAATCAGAACAAAGTGGCGCATCGTCCTGACGTGTTGATAAAAGCGTTCAAGCGCTGTATGTTCAATGCGCTGTGCCGGTTGCGCGGCTTGCCTTACGGCAAGCGTTTGTCGAAAACAGAATTGGCGGACAATTACGAAAAAATCGAAGCGGTGAATGCGGAGTTAAAGAATCTTGACATTCATTGTTTGCGCTATACTTTCTGCACGGGTTTAATTCGCTCCGGTGCGGACGTAAAGACGGTTCAACAATTGATGGGACACAAGTCGCCGGTGGTAACGCTAAAGATATACGCGCAATTTACGACTGCGAACGCGGAGAGCGCAGTGCTAAATTTACCGTATCTCAATGACTGAAAAGGGAAATTCGTGAACGCGAACGAGCAGTATAGAGACACGGTGTTTGCGGCGTATTTCGGCACGGACGCGGCGCGCTGTTGCGAAATTTATAACGCGCTGT
>BNUQ01000111.1 GCA_025997475.1 Planctomycetales bacterium | reverse complement strand
TAAAGTGTTCAAAATAATGGCGTATCCGTATCGCAATCACCGCCGCCGACACCGCTTGCGACTGTCATTGCTCTGCGGCATCATCAACTACGATTTAGCCCTAAAAACTTAACGGTTATCGAACAGGTCTAATGAAGAGTGGCGTGAAAAGCCCGTAAGTCGTCGCGGGACGGCTTTCACTTTCTCGCCCCGCTACGACGCGAGCGTTTTCATTGCCGATATTTTCGGGTAAGTTGCAGGAAATACGCCCTAAATACGCTCCGCGAACAATTAGACGTGCAAATAACGGAGAATATTTTATATTCAAATGGACATCTCAGCCAATATTCTCTGCAAGTGATAAGTAACAGGAGAAAACCTCAAATGCCCCTAAACATAGTCCGCAACGACATCACAAATCTTCACGTTGATGCCATTGTCAACGCCGCCAACACCGACCTCGCTATGGGTGGTGGTGTTTGCGGGGCTATCTTCAAGGCGGCAGGAGCGGCACAGATGCAAGCCGCCTGTGATAAACTTGCCCCCATTAAAACAGGCGAAGCGGTCATTACGCCCGGCTTCGCTCTGCCCGCGAAGTTCGTCATTCACGCGGCGGGTCCGGTGTATCGACACTGGAACGCCGAGCAGAATGAGGTCTATCTCCGCGCCGCTTACACGAACTCGCTTAAACGCGCCGTTGAAAACAAATGCGAGAGCGTTGCGTTTCCGCTGATTTCAAGCGGCATTTACGGTTATCCGAAAGATGAAGCCCTCCGTGTCGCCACCTCCGCGATTCGGGATTTTCTAAGCAAACACGACATTGACGTGTCGCTTGTGGTCTTTGATAAGTCGGCGTTTATAGTTAGCGAGAAATTGCTCGGTGAAGTCGCGAGTTACCTCGACGAGCATTTCGTCGAGGAACACCCAATATCACGTCGCGAGTTGCTTGATGTTGAGCGTGAAGCGCTTGATGAAAAATCAATCATCAATCTCAATCGGTCGATGCCGCCCTCTGCGCAGAAAGCAATGCCGATATTTGAGGAAAGCGTCGCCGGCGCACCGAGAATAAACCTTGATGATATTGTCGGCAATCTTGACGAACCGTTTTCCACTACTCTGCTCCGCTTGATTGATAAGAGCGGCAAAAAGGACTCAGAAATTTACAACCGCGCCAATATCAACCGCCGCCTGTTCAGCAAGATTCGGAACAACGCGCACTACGCCCCGAGCAAGCCCACCGTGATTGCGTTCGCTATCGCGCTTGAACTTACGCTCGACCAGACCGAATATTTGCTTGAACGTGCGGGGCTTGCGCTGTCACATAGCCGTAAGTTTGACGTGATTGTCGAATATTTCATCGCAAGCGGCAAGTGTGATGTGTACGAGATTAACGAGGTGTTGTTCAAGTATGACCAGCAGCTTTTGGGAGCGTGAAGAAATGGACATAGCTGTTGTTCGTGAAAACTTCAAAGCATATTTAGCAGCGCGATAACAACGTGGGAGGGATAGCGCAATGAAGATACACTATTTTCAGAGATATCACAGCAAAGAGAACGTGGATACCGCAAATGCAATGCTACTGCTTTCGAGATTGTATTCGTATTCGCCGAATAAATTCTATCAGTTTCTCGGTAATCTACTCCCCAAAAACGCCAACGTTGAACTTCTGTTTAATATACAGGAGAAAATTAAGTGCGGCACAATCCCTGACGCAACGATAACACAATCAAGTTTCAAAATTGCCATTGAGACTAAATTGTCTGGTGGCTTTACGCTCAAACAATTAGTCGGGCATTTGGATTCATTCGGCAAAGAAAATTATAAGGTCTTGTTGACCCTTGACCCGAGTCCTTTTAACGAAAAACTGACTTTGGTTCTTAAGCCGGAACTTGTTAAGCATATGTGTTCGCATAAGCATTTGACTTTTGAACAACTTGCGGCTTACGTATCTGACGTGATTGATGACCGCGATTACGAAATGCAAGATATTGTAAATGAGTATAAGGAATATTGCTACGAGAGCGGTTTAATTCCCGACGATTGGAAACGAATGCGTATGCAATTAGCCGGAACGACAATCAACATTAACAAGCAACTAAATTTATACTATGATGCCGCAGGACGGGGTTTCTCCGGACACGATTATCTCGGTCTGTATAGTCAAAAGGCAGTCCGCGCAATCGGAAAATTAACAGCCATAGCAACCGCCGAAGTCATTGATGATAAGTTAAAAATCACAACAGAAAGAGGTACAGTCAGCGATGAGATGAAAGACAATATTCTGATTGCAATTGAGGATGCCAAAAACTACGGATATGACCTTCAGAACAATCTTCACCGCTATTTCTTTGTTGATAGTTTCATTGATACGCTCTTTGAAAAGACAACAAAAGGCGCGCCTATGGGAAGTAGGCTCTTTAATCTGTGCGAGGTTCTTGATACCGATGCACTTCCAGACGTATCACAAATTGCTCAATTGCTAAAAGCCAAAACGTGGGGGTAATTTGTCGCCCGCCAAGCGACCCCTCCGCCGTCCGCGAGTGCTATCTTTAAGTTACAATAAAACTTAAGGAGGCACACACAATGAAAAAGGGATTAACTGAACTGGTATTCATACTCGACAAACGCGGCTTATGGGGGGGGGGCTCGGTGCGAATATCGACGCGGTGGAAACGGCGTAG
>BNUQ01000110.1 GCA_025997475.1 Planctomycetales bacterium | reverse complement strand
CTAATTTTTCGTGCCGCAAGGAAAAATGACGAAGCAATACCGAGAGTATTGCAAGGAATTTTGACGCGGCGGGACGGAAAATTAGCCGAAAATTTGCCGCGAATTGGTTGTCGAACAGGTCTAATAACGGGGAAAACCTATGAAAATTGCGCTTTGCGCTTGGGAAGCGGTTTATGCGATTGAAATCGGTGGGGTCAGCGCCCACGTCTTCGGCTTGGCGGCGGCGCTCGCGGCGGCGGGGCACGAAACGCACCTGTTCACGCGGCAAGGCGACGGGCAAAACGCCACCGACCTCATCAACGGCGTCTATTATCATCGCTGTCCGTGGCGCGCGAACGGCGACCTTTTCAGCGAAGTCGCCGCCTTCGCCGAGACGACGCATTTCTATTTGCAAAACACCGCCGCGCTGATTAACGGTTTTGACGTGCTTCATTGCCACGACTGGCTGACGTTCGCGCTCGGCGCGCGCTGGCAAAAAGAGCAAGGCGGCAAATTCATCGCGACCTTTCACACGACCGAATGGGGACGGAGCGGCGCCTGGCCCGAACGCGGCGACGGGCTGAAAATCGCCGAAACCGAACTCGCCGCCACCCGCGACGCCGACGGCGTGATTGTCGTCAGTCAAGAAATCAGCCGCCAAGTCAAACTGCTCTATCACTGCCCCGACTGGAAAACGCGCCTCATTCATTACGGCATCGATTGTCTGCCGCCGGCGCGGCACGCGCTCCTCCGGCAAGCGACGCGCGCCAAATACCAACTGCCGGAAAACGCGCCGGTGTGCCTGTTTGTCGGGTCGCTGAGCGAGCGCAAGGGCGCGGATATTTTAATCGAGAAACTGCCGGAAATTTTACCGCAGGTCGCGGGCGGAAAATTTATTTTCGCCGGACACGGCTCGTTGCTCGGACGCTTGCGCGAAATCATCGACCATAACGCCGCCACCGAAACGGTGCTGACGTTGACGGACTATGCGGCGGGCGAACTCGCGGCGTTGTATTACGCGGCGGACGTGGTGGCGATACCGTATCGCTACGACCCGTTCGGCGCGGTGGCGCTCGCCGCGTGGGAAGCGGCGCGACCGGTGGCGGTCTGCGGCGACGGCGCGACGGCGGAATTGGTGTTCAACGAGGTCAACGGCATCAAGACGACGCCGGAAAATTTCGGCGCGGCGTTGGTGAATTTGTTAAACCATCCCGAACACGGCAAATGGCTGGGAATGAACGGGCGCGCCGCCGCCGAAACGGCGTTCAGTTGGCAAACCATCGCCGAGCGGGTTTTAGCGCTATACAAAAATAAAGTTGAAAGTTAAAAAATAATTCTCCGTTTTTCTTTCTCAACTTTTAACTTTCAACTTTCAACTTTTAATTCCTCAATGTCAAACTCCCTCCTCGCCGTCAAAAATCTCCGCCGCTATTTTCCCCTTCAGCGAAATTTTTGGGGCAAGCCGCGCTGGTGGAAAAAAGCCGTCGATGACGTCAGTTTCACCGTCGAGCGCGGGAAAACCTACGCGCTCGTCGGCGAGTCGGGGTGCGGCAAAACCACCATCGGGCGAAGTTTGCTCCGGCTAATCGAGCCGACCGGCGGCGAGGTCTGGCACGACGGCGTGAATTTGTTGACGTTGTCCAAGCGGCAAATGACGGCGCGGCGGCGGCGGTTGCAGATGATTTTTCAAGACCCGTATTCGTCGCTCAATTCGCGCTGGAACGCCGGCGCGCTCGTCGGCGAAGGGTGGGATATTCATCGTCTTTATCCGCCCGCCGAACGCGACGCGCGGTTGGCGGAAATTTTCGCCGCCGTCGGGCTGTTGCCGGAACACGCGAACCGTTATCCGCACGAATTTTCCGGCGGTCAGCGGCAACGGCTCGGCATCGCGCGGGCGCTCGCGCTGTCGCCGGAATTTATCGTTTGCGACGAGGCGGTCAGCGCGTTGGACGTGTCCATTCAGGCGCAAATCATTAACTTGTTGATGGACTTGCAAATTGAGCGCGGCATCGCGTATCTGTTCATTTCGCACAATCTCGCCGTCGTGCGGCAAATCGCCGAACGCGTCGGCGTGATGTATGCCGGACAACTCGTCGAAGAAGCCGCGACCGACGAACTGTTCGCCGACCCGCGCCATCCTTACACGCAAACGCTGTTGCGCGCCATTCCCGAAATCGGCGCCCCGCCGGCGCGGCAAACGACGCGGCAAATTGCGGAACAAGCCGCCGGACAAGTCGCCGGACAAGTCGCCGGACAAGTCGCGGGGCTCGCCGCGGGCTGTCCGTTCGGCGAACGTTGTCCGCAAGCGCGCGCCGTCTGCCGCCGCGCCCCCGCCGCCGAACATCGCGACGGCGACCGGCGAGTAAGGTGCCATTTGTTTGATTGAGAGTTGAAAGTTGAAAGTTTAGAGTTGAGAGTTGAGAGAGAGAAGTTTTATTTTTAAGACGCGCGAAGCGCAACCATTCTTTCAACTTTCAACTCTAAACTCTCACCCCTACCGAAAGGGAACCGATGAAAATACCGCTAACCCTGCTGACGCTACTCTTTTTTACCGCCGCCGCCGCGGGCGCGGAGATTCTAAAACCCGCCGAGATTAGATCCGATGTCGTGCAGTCGGCGCACCGCAACTGGCGCGGCACGATTACCAAAGAGGACTTCGTCGCGACGACGATTACGACGGACGGCGTGGACACGGCGTTGTGCGGCACCGCCGTGTCCA
>BNUQ01000109.1 GCA_025997475.1 Planctomycetales bacterium | reverse complement strand
CCACGCCCTAAAGGGCGTGGCAATTGAATAGAACAACCACTTTCACTTTCACTTTCAACTTTCAACTCTCAACTCTAAACTTTACGAAGTGAAACGGAGTGAAGATGCTCGCGAAAATCAACATCTTGCCGGAAGTGGTGCAGAACAAAATCGCCGCCGGCGAGGTGATTGAGCGTCCCGCGTCCGTCGTCAAGGAATTAGTCGAAAACGCGCTCGACGCCGGCGCGCAAAACATCCGCGTCGAAATCGCGAACGGCGGGCAGGATTTAATCCGCGTCGCCGACGACGGCGCCGGTATGGACGCGGACAATTTGGCGCTTTGCGTCGAGCGCCACGCGACCAGCAAAATCCGCGACGTGGACGATATTTTTCACGTTACGACGATGGGTTTTCGCGGCGAGGCGTTGCCGTCCATCGGCGCCGTCGCGCAATTGACCATCGTCAGCGGCACGGCGGCGAGCGCCGAGTCCTACGCCCTGAGCGTCGCCGGCGGCAAACGCGAGCCGCTTCGACCGGCGCCGCCGCGGCAGGGGACCATCGTCGAAGTCCGCCAATTATTTTTCAACACGCCGGCGCGGCGGAAATTTATGAAGTCGCCGTCCGCCGAAAGCGCCCAAATCAGCGAGACGTTGACGCGCCTCGCGCTCGCTTATCCCGCCGTCGGTTTTACGCTCGAAAACCACGGCAACCGCACGCTACAACTGCCCGCCGCGGCGGAAGCGCGCGCCCGTCTTGTCGCCCTCTTCGGCAATTTGCCGCTGTTGCCCGTCAATTACGCCGACCACGGTTTGACGATTGCCGGTTTCGTCGCCGCGCCGCCGGAGAGCCGCCCCAACGCCAGAACGATTTACACTTTTCTCAACCGCCGCTGGTTTAAGCACGCCGGTTTGGCGCGGGCGCTCGCCGACGCTTTCGCCGGCAATTTGCCGCCGCGCCGCTTTCCGTTCGCCGTGTTGGATTTCACCATCGACCCCGCCCAAGTCGATGTCAACGCGCACCCGACCAAAGAAGTTATCCGCTTTGAGAACGAACAAATTTTACTCGGCGGCGCGCATCACGCCGTCCGCGCCGCACTCGGCAACGCGGGCGGTTACGGCGCCGGTTACGCGCCGGTGGAAAATAAAAACGCGCATCCCGTGCGGGAAGCGGTGGCGGATTATTTGTCGGCGCGCTCCGCGCCGCCGGTCGGGAATTATCGCCCGTCCGCCAATGCCAATTTCAGCGGCGCAAAATTTTCGCCGCCGCGCGCGTTTCCGCCGGCAACGGCGAGACGCGCGGATAACGCCGGTGAAGATGGCGGCGCGAAGCGCGGCGAAAATTGGGGCGAAAATTGGGGCGCGGCGGGCGAATTGCTCGTCGGCGGCAATTGGCGTTATGTCGGGCAGGTCGGCGACAAGTATTTGGTCGTGGAAACGGCGGACGGAATGTTGTTGGTTGACCCGCACGCGCTTCACGAGCGTTACAATTACGAGCGGCTGAAAGAGCGACCGGCGACGATTGTCAGCCAGCAATTATTGACGCCGCTGACGGTCGAGTTGTCGCCGAGCGAAGCGGGGTCGAGCGACGCGGCGTTGCCGATTTTGCGCGCCGCCGGTTTTGCGGTAACGGTCGCGGACGGAAAATTGTCCATCGCGGCGTGTCCCGATTTTATCACCGCCGAACAGGCGGCGACGGTGTGCCGCGACGTGTTGGCGTCCTCCGCCGAGACGTTGCCGGGCGTGGCGCCGTATGCGGCATGGCTCGAAAAAACGCGCGCGCAAATCGCCTGCCATTCCGCCGTGCAGTTCGGCGCGGGTTTGGCGACGGACGCGGCGTTGGATTTATTGGCGAAATTGCTGAACCATAATTTGCCGACCTGTCCGCACGGGCGCCCGACGACGATATTGTTCACCTGGACGGAATTAGCGGGAAAATTCGCGCGTTGAGCGCGGCGCCTACTTTTTTGTCGGCGGGGAATAATTAGAGTTCAGAGTTTAGAGCGTGGCGGCAAAAAAAAGCGCGAAGCGATTTTGAAAATAAAACTCCACCCTCTAAACTCTCAACTCTCAACTCTAAACTCTATCTAGCAAACAAGGAAGCAACGATGAAAACGGCGGAAGGAAAAATCGGGCGCGTGTTTATTTTGCATTTTGAAAACGGCGACCAGATACAACCGGCGGTGGAGAAATTTCTCGCCGAGGCGGGCGCGGCGTGGGGCTACGTTAATTTTCTCGCCGAAAACGGCGGCGCGGGCGGGACGCTCGAAGGCGCCGTCGCGCCGGACGAAAACGGCAAGCCGCGTCTGCGCTGGCTCAGCGGTAAAACGCCCGCGAGCGGCAAAGCCGTCATTTATGAAATCGTCGGCTTGGTCGGACCGGCGGCGGACGCCGGCGCCGCAACCCGCGTCCCGCCGCCGTCGTCGCCGACCGTCGTGCACGCCGGCGACCACACGCATATTTTGACGGCGTTTAACGCGGAGTTTGTTTAAGAACGAGAGTTCAGAGTTGAGAGTTTAGAGTTGAGTAGTGGATGCGCTTCGCGCGTCTTAAAAAAACAAATCCGCTTTCTTCTTAACTTTCAACTTTCAACTTTCAACTTTCAACTCTTAACTCTTAACTCTTAACTCTTAACTCTTAACTCTTAACTCTTAACTCTTAACTCTTAACTCTTAACTCTTAACTCTTAACTCTTAACTCTTAACTCTTAACTCTTAACTCTTAACTCTTAACTCTTA
>BNUQ01000108.1 GCA_025997475.1 Planctomycetales bacterium | reverse complement strand
CGCGCGCAACACGGGAATGGTGCAACGCGCCGTCGAAGACGCGGAAGTTACCTACGCCGACTGCTTGCAGATTCGCACGACTTCGCGGGAGCTGACCGAAGGCGAGCGCGTCTATCGCTTGCACAAATACAAAGGTCTCAACGACGGCACGACGCTGAACCAACAGCCCATCGTGCGCGTCGGCGACAAAGTGAAAATCGGCGCGCCGCTCACCGACGGCGCGGCGACGCGCGGCGACGCGCTGGCGCTCGGCATCAATACGCGCGTGGCGTTCATCAGTTGGGAGGGGTGCAACTTCGAGGACGCGATTCTCGTCAGCGAAAAAATGATTATCCGCGACGCTTTCACCTCGGTGCATATCGAGGAGTTTCAGTGTGAAATCCGCGAAACGAAAGTCGGCACCGAAGAAATCACCCGCGATATTCCGGGCGTGTCGGAAGCGGCGCTGGCGTCGTTGGACGCGGATGGTTTGGCGTATATCGGCACGAAAGTCAAGCCGGGCGATATTTTGGTCGGCAAAATCGCGCCGAAAGCGAAGACCGAATTTTCGTCGGAAGAAAAATTGTTGCGGGCGATTTTCGGACGCGCCGGCGAGGACGTGAAAAACGATTCGCTCACCGTGCCGCCCGGCACCGAGGGCTACGTGATTAAAGTCAAACGCTTCAGCCGCAAACGTCCGCATACCGAAACGGCGGCGAAAGACCAAAAGAAGCGCATCGCCGAAATGGAAATCGAAACGAAAAATAAAATTTCGCTGGAAATTAAAAAGAAATTCGACCGGTTGAAAGAATTGCTCGGCGGCTATCCGGTGAAAAAAAGCACGGGCAAAGAAGTGCGCGTGCCGGGCGGCAAAGTGCCGGACTATGACCGGATGATTGAATTGCAAGACGAAGCGCGTCTCGGCGATTTGGAATTTCCGACGGCGAAGCGCGAAAAAGCCACGCGGATTTGCCTCGAACACGACCGGCGCATCGAATTTTTGCGCGTGCGGATGGATGTCGAGGTCGGGCGGATGAAGCGCGGCGACGACTTGAAGCCGGGCATTTTGGAATTGGTGAAAGTGTATGTCGCGGTGAAACGCAAATTGTCGGTCGGCGATAAAATGGCGGGACGGCACGGCAACAAAGGCGTGGTGTCGCGGATTTTGCCGGAAGAGGATATGCCGTTCCTCGCCGACGGCACGCCGATGGAGATGATTTTGAATCCGCTCGGCATTCCGTCGCGAATGAACGTCGGGCAAATTTTAGAAGTCCACCTCGGCTGGGCGGCGAGCAAACTCGGCTTCCGCGCCGTTACGCCGGTGTTTGAAGGCGCGACGGAGAAGGAAGTCGTCGAGGCGTTGAAAGAGGCGGCGCTAGCACCGGACGGACATTTAGAGGACGGCACGCCGCTCGTCGGCGAGGACGGCAAGGCGAATTTATACGACGGGCGCACCGGCGAAAAATTCCACGAAACGGTAACCGTCGGCTATATGTATATGTTGAAGTTGCACCACTTGGTCGCGGATAAAATCCACGCGCGGGCGACCGGACCGTATTCGCTGATTACGCAACAGCCGCTCGGCGGCAAGGCGCGCAACGGCGGTCAGCGGTTCGGCGAAATGGAAGTGTGGGCGATTGAGGCGTATGGCGCGGCGCACATTTTGCAGGAATTGCTGACGGTCAAATCCGACGACGTGGACGGACGGACTAAGGTCTATGAGGCGATGGTCAAAGGCGAATGTTCGGTCGAGCCCGGCTTGCCGGTGTCGTTCGACGTGCTCTGCAACGAAATCCGCGGCATCGGCATTAACCTGCGAATGGAAAAAGCCGGCTCGCTCGCCGCGCCGGTGGCGGAGGTGTAAAAAATATGCAAGCGATTGAATTTAGAACGACGATTGCCGACGGTAAAATTGCCGTGCCGGAAAAATACCGGCATAAAAAATGGTCGGCGGTGCGCGTGGTAATGTTGGTGGAAGAAGACGCGGCTACTCTGTTTGGCGAGGTTTCAGCGGAAACCGCGTCCCGTATTTTACCGGCGGAAAAACGGTCGGATTGGGCGGCTCTGCCGCGCATCGCCGACCCGCAAAAACGTTGCCCCGGCATTGACCGTCCGTTTCGTCTTGGCAACGGTTGGCGGTGGCGTCGCGACGACTGTTACGAGGAAAGAGGTTTGGGAGAGTCCAAATGAGGATGTTTATCGACACCAACATTTTGGTCTATGCGCATATCGAAGACGAACCGGTTAAAAGCGCCAAGGCGAAAATGTTGATTCGCGAGCAATTGGCGAATGACGAAATTGTGGTCAGCGTGCAAGTGTTGAATGAATTTTACGCGAATTTAGCCAAACCGCGTTTCAATACTCCGCACGCAATAATTGTCGATTATCTCAGCGGCATCGTTCGCAGTTTTACCGTTAGTCCGCTGAATCTCTCGACCGTTAGCGCGGCGCTTCGCTTGAAAGAACGTTACGGCTACTCGTGGTGGGACAGTTTGATTCTCGCGGCGGCGTTGGAAAGCGACTGTGAAAAATGTTATTCCGAAGATATGCAAGACGGGCAACTAATCGAAAACCGGCTGACGGTGGTTAATCCGTTGGCGTGAAATCATGGGAAAAAACAATGCCGGCGTTGCTTGAACCGCCAATGCGCCAACGGGCGCGACCGTCGTTCGCCGCCGAATTGGCGCCGCCAATGCCGACGATGCGGACGGTGTGGCGCGCGCAGACGTTGGAGGAATTTGAGCAAATACCGGAAGGGGTGAAGGCGGAAT
>BNUQ01000107.1 GCA_025997475.1 Planctomycetales bacterium | reverse complement strand
CGCGCCGAAAGAATTGGTCTGGGAAAAATCGTTGGAAAAACAATACGAGACCTTCGGACTGATTGACGACGGCACGGTTTGCGTGATTGCACGGTTGCCGATAGTGAAAAACGACGAAGTGATAGCGCGCGGCTTGGTGCGGCGCAAAAGAGGCGTTGAATAGACCGGACATATTTTTTTCAACGATATTTTCAAACCGAAAGGACAACGATGAGCGACTCAACGAATGACAATCGAACGATTTTGGCGATTGATTTTGGCACTTGCAACAGTTGCCTCGCCACTTGCGCAGCCGACAACAATAATGTCGAACTGATACACTTGGACAACACCCAGAATGGCACTATTTCGACGGCAGTGCTTTATTGCGACCACGACGACGCCGACCGGGAAGTGTTTCCGTTGGTCGGCGAAAAAGCCATCGAGGCATACGGCGAATGCGACGAAGACGAAATTGCCGCCAAAAAATATCGCTTTCAAGCGATGTTTAAGCCGGATATTGTAAAGAGCGAACCGGCAAAATGTTGCGCGACGGATTTTTTATCAGGCATTTTGCGCGTAGCCCAACAAAAAAGTTTGCCGCTGTCGCCGAAGTCCGCGCGGGTGATTTTCGGCGTGCCGAGTGAAGCCGGCGAGGATTTCAAGCAAGCGTTGAAAAACATTGCCCGCGACGCCGGTTTCGGCGAAGTGGAAACGATGCCCGAACCGGTCGGCGCGTTGTTTGCCGATTTGGGCTTAAAGCAAATCGAACTTGCCGATGCGCTCGCCGGTTATTTGGTCGTCGATTTCGGCGGCGGAACTTGCGATTTTGCGCTGATGCAAAACGGCGCAATCGTCGCGTCGTGGGGCGATATGCATCTCGGCGGACGTTTGCTTGACGATTTGTTCTATCAATGGTTTGCCGAACAAAACCAAGAATTGGCGGAAGAAGCCGAAAAGAACGGCGAGGATTTTTTCACCATGGTGCAACGTTGCCGCAAACTGAAAGAATGGTTTAGCGATACGCTTCTCACCGACCCGAAATATAGCGGCAGTAAAAAAGTCGGCGATACCGGCGGCAGAATCCGCGACTTAAATAAAGAGAATTTTTTGCTCCGCGCTCGCGCTTACCGTCCGTCCGCGACTTTTGTCAAAATTTATCAGCATAAAATGCGTCAGAAATTGCCGGAAAAATTGACCGCCGGCGAACCGGTTGACCTAATCGCGTGGTTTGAAAATTGTTTGGAAGACGGTTTGCGCAAAAACGGCAAAACGTGGCAAAATATTAAGGTGGTGTCATTGGCGGGCGGCAGTTCCCTGTGGTTTTTTGTGAAAGAATACATCAAAAAGAAACCGGTGAAACTATCGCGGCATAAGCGCCCGATGGATGCAATTGCGGAAGGACTCGCGCGGTCGGTCAGTATAAAAAAACGTTTTGCCACTCTCAAAGAAGAGATAGGAAACCACCTTGGAAAATTCTTTGAAGAGGAAATCGCGCCGTCGTTAGTGGAGAGTTTGGATAACTGCGCCGAACATCTCGCCGAAAAAACCGTGGCGGTTTTATTCGACGAAAACATAAAACCGATACTGCGCGAATTTCGACAAGAGGGCGGGAGCATTAGCGACTTGAAAGAAAAAATTGCCGCCGCCGTGAAAGGGCGCCAAGCGCAAATAACGGAAGACGCAAAAATTATCGTGGCTGAAAGCATCCGTCCGCTATCCGCCACTTTCAGAGAAAAATTGCGCGCGTGGCTTAAAGAGAAGTATGGAATAAATTTACCCGATGCCGCCGATGAAAATTACGCGACGGGCGAACATCAATTTAACCACGAGGGGTTGATTGACGACGGTGTAATCGTTGGTATAGGTTATTTTATAGGCGGAATAATTGGCGGAATTATCATAGGCGTATTGGCTTTTAGCGGTCCTATCGGATGGATTCTTGCGTTTATCGCAGGAGTTGCAGGCGGATTCGGCGGTGCGGCGGCGATGGAACATATTCCACTTCCGAGTTGGGTATTGAAAATGGGCTTGGGGGATAAAAAAATCTGTGAAATGCGGGAAAAAATGAGCGGGCAGATTTACCGGAAATTTGCGGCGAGTTTGCTGGGATTTACCGACGAAGCATTGGCGGAATTTACAGAGCAAGGAATGGATGCAACAGAGGCGGCGGAATTGAAGAAAGCGAGCGAGAATAATCTCTACTCGCAAATGTTGACGACGGTGGACACTGCCATCAACGCCGAAATCGAACGGTTGGACGTAGTAAATATGCTGTGAACACGGCGCGGCAGGTCCCCCAAAAAACAAGGATTTCGGATGAAAAAAATTATCGCCGGCGTTTTCTGGTTTGTCGGGTTGATGCGGAATGATTTATCAAAACACATCCGACCGCGTAACCTCAGTTATATAAAACCTATCCGGCGATTAACGAGCGTCGTCCCTACGGAACGCGGTTTCGGTGGCGGCGGCGTTTCTACCGACATTTTGCCCTGACGGGGGCGTTTTGAAAAAATAGAGAAAACGAAGTTACTTAACGCTTTATTTTTCTCTTTTCTCTCTCCGTGCCTCGGTGAGAAATCTCTTGTTTTTCCGTGTTAATTCGCGAGAAATTCGGAGACGAATTTTCTGTTCTTGATAGTTACCGAACAAACCTATTTTTATGGTCGTTTAACTTAGAGCGTGTTGACAAATTAATTTGAAATTGAGGCGTTGATCGGTAAGATGTTATTCGGGAATAAGTTGAACCTTGCCGCCGGAGAAAATTATGCCTCGCACTGCCTACGACACCGATTTAACTGATG
>BNUQ01000106.1 GCA_025997475.1 Planctomycetales bacterium | reverse complement strand
TCCGTAAAATCAAAGGGTTCCGGCGAGTGTTTACCCGCTACGACAAACTTGACACCGTCTATTCCGCCTTCGTTATGTTCACGATGATTTGCGAACTGCTACGACAATTAAAGTGAACACGACCTAAAAACGACGGAGTTTGATTTTCAGTTCGCGGCGCGCCGTTTTATTTGATAATCACTCCGCTAATTTCTAAATTGCAAACGCGCTAAAAATAAAAGGGGTAAAAATATGCGTTGGTTGGTCGTTTTTTTACTGCTCGTCGGCATCGCGGGCGCGGCGGAATACGGCGCGGACGACTGGCGCAAGAGTCAGCAATTTCTCGTCGAAGGCGCGCAACTGTTGCGGCGCGGCGACAACGCGCGGGCGCTCGCGCGCTTCAACAGCGCCAAGCAACTCGCGCCGAACAATCCCGAATGTTATTACTGGTGCGGGCTGACTTACGCCGAGCAAGCCAGTTACGCGCCGGCGGCGCAGTTTGCCGAACAAGCCACCATCATCGCGCCCCGTTCGGCGAAAGCGTGGCTGTTGTGGGGGCAGTCGCTGATGTATCTCGGCAAATTTCCCGAAGCGAAAAACAAACTCGAAACCGCCTATCGCCTCGACCGCAACAATTATCTGACCGCGTTCAATTTGGGGCGCTATTACTTTCACGCGCCGGACGACCGCAACCTCAATTTAGCGCTGGATTATTTCCGCCAAGCCCGCGAGTTGCGCCGCGACTACCCGCCGGCGATTTTTTACATCGGCTTGTGCCAGTATGAAAAACAAATGTTCACGCTGGCGTCGGTAACGCTTCGCGAAGTCCTGCAAGCCGACCCGCAAAACGCCGCCGCGCATTATTGGTTGGGAATGATTTACCGGCACGAAAATCAGAGCGAACGCGCACTCAACGAATTGACCCAAGCCGTGCGGCTCGACCCGAATAATTACGAGGCGCACCTGCAAATCGCCCATATCATTTTGTTCGACCAAACCACCTCGGCGAACAACAAAGAACGGTTTTGGTATCACTTGCAAAAATACCTCGACCACGCGCCGCCCGACCACAATTGGCGTGAAAACGCCGAAGAACTTTTCGCCCGCCGACAAAGAAGAGTGAGCGGTGGACAGTGAGCCGTGGAAAAGTTAAAAGTTAAAAGTTGAAAGTTGAAAGTTGAAAGTTGAGAAAAGAGCCATCGTCGATTAACCGACGCGGTTTTCTCAACTTTTAACTTTTAACTTTTAACTTTGCTCTTCTCAACTCTCAACTTTCAATCGTGAAACTATGTTCATCGTTCTCGAAGGCATCGACGGTTCGGGCAAGTCCTCCATCCTGCCGGCGGCGCGGGAATTTTACGAACGGCGCGGACGCGCGGTTACGGTCGCGCGCGACCCCGGAAGCACGGCGTTAAGCGGTCGCATTCGCGAACTGTTGCTCACGCCCGCCGACACGCCCATCGCGCCGACGGCGGAAACGTTGTTGTATTGCGCCGCGCGCGCGCAAATGCTCGCCGAAATAATTTTGCCCGCCTTGGCGCGAAACGAAACCGTCATTTGCGACCGTTTTTATTGGTCAACGCTCGCCTATCAGGGCGAGGCGGGCGGCGGCGCGGCGCTTGACGCTCTGGTTGTCGCGGCGGCGGGCGGCTTGCGACCGGATTTAACGATTTTATTCGACTTGCCGGCGAGCGTCGCGATGACGCGCTTGTCGGGCGCGCTCGACCGCATCGAACGCCGCGGCGTCGATTATTTGGAGCGCGTCCGCCGCCGCTATTTACAAATTATCGGCGAACTGCCCGCGCCGCAAAAAATCATCCTGAACGCCGCCGCGCCGCGCGAGATTGTTCACGCCGAATTGTTGGCGCGGCTGGGAAGTGAGAGTTGAGAGTTGAAAGTTCAGAGTTGAGAGTTGAGAGTTTAGAGTTTAGAGTTGAGTAAGGATTGCGCTTCGCGCATTATTAAAAATAAATCCGCCGCTAAACTCTCAACTCTAAACTCTCAACTCTGAAATGAGGTATCCAATTTATGAAAATCTTTTTCCGTCTATTCATTCTCGCGTTGGCGGCGGCGGCGCTGTTTCTCGGTTGCCGGCGGCAGATGCCCGCGCCGTTGCCGGCGGCGGCAACGCCGGTTTATCCCGAACGGTTGCGCGGACAGGAGCCGTCCATTCGCGTGCGGTGTCTGACGACGACCGAGCCGCTGACGCTGATTGTCGGCGGCGCGTATGCGCTGTCCGTCGTAACTTTGGACGGCGCGACGCAGAGCGGACAGGGCGCCGCCGCCGTGGCGATTGGCGTGTCGGCGACGGCGGGCGGCGTCAAAGTCGGCAAAGATATTTACCGCGCCGTTACGGTTACGCCGCAGACCGCCGTGCCGTTGCGCGTCCGCTACCACGAGCGCGACAAAATCGTCGAGCGCGAATTTCCCGGCGCGTTCACTTTTTCGCGCGACGCGAGCGGGCGCGCGCAAGCCGTCGTCACGTTGCCGTTAGAGGATTATTTGGTCGGCGTCATCGCGGGCGAAATGCCGCTCGAATGGTCGCCGGAAGCGCTGAAAGCCCAAGCCGTCGCGGCGCGGACGTTCGCGCTCTATCAAATCAAAACGCGCGGCGGCAAGGATTACGATGTCGAGCGCGACACGCGCAGTCAAATGTGGCAACCGCAAAATCACGACGCGCGGGCGCGTTTGGCGGCGCAAACCACGCGCGGCGAAATCGTTACCGAGGGCAATTCTTTGTTCCCGACTTATTTTCATAGTCAGTGCGGCGGCGCCACCGCGAACGGCAAAGAGGTCTTCGGCGCGAGCGCGACGGCGCTTCGCGGCGACGTGAAATGTTTTTATCCGTCGCCGCGGGCGTGGGAAAAGACCTACAGCCGCGAGGAAATTTCGGCGAAATTGGCGGCGAAAAAATTGAGCAACGGGCGGTTGTTGCGTCTGGAATTGTTGGACGAAAATCAGCGACCGCTCGGCGCGCAACCGGCGCGCGCTTATTTCG
>BNUQ01000105.1 GCA_025997475.1 Planctomycetales bacterium | reverse complement strand
GCGAGCGCTTGGACCGCCGGCAACGCCGCGTTTTGCACTTTCCGCGCGAGGTCGTATTCGTGGTCAAGCACCCGCTTGCTTAATTCGCGGTCGCGCGCGCGGAACAAATAAGCCGCGGAAAAAGCGTAGGTCAAAATGCCGAGCGCGTAGAAAAGCATCCACACGTGCCAGACGTGTAAGAAGAAGGAGTCCCAACTTTTCGGGTTGTAAATGTAGTTGATAACGATGTGCAACACCGACATCGACAGACCGAGAGTCAGCGCCGTCGTGATGCGCGGACGATGTTTCAACCAGCCGCCCAAGCCGGCGCCGAGGCAACCGGCGACCACGACCGCGATGGCGCACGGAATCGTGGTGTCGTGCAACCAATCGCCGTCCAACCCCATATAAATGCGGAACGTGGCACCGATGATGGCGCTGACGATGGCGACGGTGGGCGAAAAATACAAACCGCCGATGAGCGGCGCGATGTCGCGGATGTTGACGAGCGCGGCGGTGCCGGGCAGTTTGAAGCCGCCGAGAGTGCCGTAAATCGCGATAAAACCGAACAGCAAGCCGACCAATAACTTCGAGTGCCAGTGCGGCTTTTTGCCCGCGTCGCGCAGTCCTTCCCAATACCACGTCAACCAAAACGAGAAGATGACAATGACCGCCAAACAGCCGGTCATTCGCGTAAAGACCTCTTTTAGCACGACCGTATCCATACTTTCCTGCGGGGTTGAGGCGCGGGGAGCGCCGAGGGGGAATTAACAATTAACAATTAACAATTAAGAATTAAGAATTAAGAATTAAGAACAGCGCGGCGATTATGTCTCGCGATAGTGCGAGCGGCAGTTGTGAATTTCAACGCCGTCATCGGCAAGCAAGCGATAAATCATCCGGTTTTTCTCGTCAATGCGCCGGCTCCAATAACCGGAAAGATTGCCGGACAATTGTTCCGGTTTGCCAATCCCGTCGGTGGGATGGCGCTCGATGTCTTTAATCAGCGCATTCACCCGTTTAAGTGTTCGCCGGTCTTGCGCCTGCCAGAAAAGATAGTCCTCAAATCCTTCTTGCGTGAACGAGATATTACCCACGAGCCATCGCCTCCAACTCGTCCATTGTTTTCACCACCACGCGCCCCTGTTTGGCGCTGGCAATTGATTTTTTCAACCACGCCATATTTGCCGGATTATACAACGGATCGTCGTCGAGCGCGTCGTCGGTAATGGCAAACGGAATCCGCCGCCGCCGGACAACTTGATGCAAAAACAGTGAAATCGCGCCGGACATCGTCAACCCCACATTGGCGAGAAATTCTTCCGCCTGTTGTTTGACCGTGTCGTCGAGACGAATGTTTATTTGCGCCATTTTACTCCTCCCGCGTGTTTAGCACGGCTAAAAAGGCGCTTTGCGGCACGGTGACGTTGCCGATGGAGCGCATCCGCTTTTTGCCCTCTTTTTGTTTTTCCAATAATTTTCGTTTGCGCGTGATGTCGCCGCCGTAGCATTTGGCGATGACGTTTTTGCGGAACGGCGCGATATTTTCCCGCGCTAAAATTTTCGCCCCGACCGCCGCCTGCAACGCCACCTGAAACATATGGCGCGGAATTTCCTTCCGCAATTTTTGCAACACCGCCCGCCCGCGCCGCGGCGCCTGTTCTTTTAAGCAGATGACCGACAGCGCGTCCACCGGATTGCCGTGCACCAAAATATCCAACTTGCACAAATCGTCCGCGCGATATTTTAGAAATTCGTAATCCATCGTCCCGTAGCCGTGCGTCGCGCCTTTCAGCACGTCGTAAAAATCATAGACAATTTCCGCGAACGGCACTTCGTAATGGAGCAACGCCCGCGTCGCGCCGATGTATTCAATCGACTGATACGCCGCCCGCCGCTCTTCGGCGAGCGTCATAATCACGCCGATAAATTCCTTCGGCACCATAATTTGCAACTTGACGAGCGGCTCGCGAAACTCGGCAATCCGCGCCGTGTCCGGCACGTCCGCCGCGCTGTGCACGTCCGTTAAATCGCCGTCGGTGAGCAAAATTTGATACGTAACGTTGGGCGCGGTCATGATTAAATCAAGGTTGCTCTCGCGCTCCAACCGCTCGTGCACAATTTCCATGTGCAACATTCCCAAAAATCCGCACCGGTAACCGAAGCCGAGCGCGGCGGAGGTCTCCGGCACGAACGAAAACGAAGAATCGTTCAGCGCCAATTTTTCGAGCGCCTTGCGCAAGTCGTCGAAATTTTCGCTGGAACTCGGATACAGCCCGCAATAGACCATGCTTTTCGGCTCGGCGTAACCCGGCAGGGGTTCGACTTCCGCCTTCGCCGGCGCCAGCGTGTCGCCGACTTTCACCGCGCTCAACTCTTTGATGTTGCCGACGAAATAGCCGACCTGTCCGACGCCAAGTTCGGGGCGCGCGACAAGTTGCGGGATAAACGTGCCGAGTTCCGTCGCCTCAAAAACGCCGCCGTCCTGCACGAGGCGCACTTGGTCGCCTTTGCGGACGCGTCCGTCCACGACGCGAATATGTCCGATGACGCCGCGATAATCGT
The DNA here is from genome assembly GCA_025997475.1 of Planctomycetales bacterium. Lineage (GTDB taxonomy): Bacteria > Planctomycetota > SZUA-567 > SZUA-567 > SZUA-567 > MS499-59. The sequence continues at coordinate 611 of BNUQ01000105.1, read as the reverse complement.
CATACACCGAGTCGAACACCAACGCCCGCAACGGCGCGTCCGGCTTGCCGCTCGGCGGCGCGACGCGGTCGATGACGGCGTTCAACAATTCTTCGACGCCGACGCCGGATTTGGCGCTGACGTAGAGGACTTCCGCCGGCGTGCAACCGAGCAAGTTCACCAACTCTTCGCAGACCTGTTCGGGTTGCGCGGTCGGCAGGTCGATTTTGTTGACGACGGGAATAATCGTGAGATTGTGTTCGAGCGCGAGATAGGCGTTGGCGATGGTTTGGGCTTCGATGCCTTGCGCGGCGTCAACCACGAGGAGCGCGCCTTCGCACGCGGCGAGCGACCGCGAGACCTCGTAGTTGAAATCGACGTGCCCCGGCGTGTCGATGAGGTTGAGCAAAAATTCCTGCCCGTCGGCGCGGCGGTAAGTCATCGCGACGGAGCGGGCTTTTATCGTAATGCCGCGCTCGCGCTCAATGTCCATATCGTCGAGCAATTGCGCGCGAAATTCGCGCTGGGTAACCATACCGGTAAAAAGAAGCATCCGGTCGGCGAGCGAACTTTTGCCGTGGTCGATATGCGCGATGATGCTGAACTTGCGGATGTTGGCGATCTTCATCTTT
>BNUQ01000104.1 GCA_025997475.1 Planctomycetales bacterium | reverse complement strand
TAAAACACCACCGCCAACACCGCGACGGCACGTAGCCCGTCAATGTCGGGGCGATAACCGGCGTGCGATGCCGGCGATAAATCGGGCAGTTCGCCGCCCTGCCCTTTTACCGACTCATTGAGAAGAGTTGCTTGCTTGCTTGCTTGCTTGCTTGCTTGCTTGCTTGCTTGCTTGCTTGCTTGCTTGCTTGACGAGTCGGTTTCCATACTACACCTGTTTAGTCAAAACTCTTAACTTGGGCGGGAGCAAGCCCCGCCCCGACAACGTTCAATTTTTACTTCGGTTTTATTTCGGTGTGGGCGGCGGCGGCTTTGACCCAGCGCTTGCGACCGCGGATTTTGACGCGGACATAACCGTGGTCTTTGCGGGCAATCGCGTGTTGTAATTTCTTCCGCCGACCCAAGCGAACTTTGAACTCCATTTTTCTCCTCCTTAATTTAGGTTGAAAAGTTTAATCGTGAACAGTGGTTAATGAGCATTAGACCAGTTCGACAACCAATTCGCGGCAAATTTTCGGCTAATTTTCCGTCCCGCCGCGTCAAAATTCCTCGCAATACTCTCGGTATTGCTTCGTCATTTTTCATAGCGAAACGAAAAATTAGACACGAAAATTCGCTCACTCGTAGGTTTAGAACAGGTCTATTGAACGCGCGCCGTTATTTCATCGCGACAACTTCAATTTCGATTTTGACGCCGCGCGGCAATTGCGCGACTTGGAACGCCGAGCGCGCCGGCAGACAAGCGGACGCCAAATGCCGCCCATAGACCTCGTTCATCGCGGCGAAATCGTTCATATCCGTCAAAAACACGGTCGCTTTTACGACATCCGCCAGCGTGTAACCGCCCGCCGCCAACACCGCGTTCAACCGCCGAAAGACCTGTTCCGTTTGTCCGACGATGTCGTCGCCGACAATTTTACCGGTCTGCGGGTCGAGCGGAATTTGCCCCGACACATACAGCGTCCGATTATCGACTTCCACCGCCGGACTATACGGTCCTACCGTCGTGGAGGCATCGGCGGGATAAATGGCTTTTTTCATCGGTTAGACCCCTTTTGTGCAATTAACAATTAACAATTGAAAATTAAACAATTAAGAAGCGGATAAGCGACTGCCAAAATCATAAAGCGAATTAGAAAAATAAAATTCCAAAATTGTTATTGTGCATTGTTAATTTTTAATTGCCTCCGCCCGTTCGCGCAATTTGACGAGCGCCGGTTTCAGCGACAACTTGGCGGCGACCGAAGCGCGGTCAACAAAAAAGATATTTTCCAAATGGTCAACTTCGTGTTGCAAGCACCGCGCGAGCAACCCGTCGGCGGTAAATTCGATTTTTTCGCCGGTAACGCTTTGCGCCGCGACGTTGACTTGTTTGGCGCGCGGAATGCGGGCGCGAATTTCGGGAAAACTCAAACACCCCTCTTCGTCGATTTCTTTCTCGCGGCTTTTTTCGACGATTTCAGGATTGACCAACAACAGCGGTTGCGGATTTTCCGGGTCAAGGTCGATGACGATTAACCGGATGCTTCTGCCGATTTGCGGCGCGGCAAGTCCGACGCCTTTGGTTTTATACATCAAAGTCAGCATTTCGGCGCCTAATTGTTGCAAGGCGGCGTCGAATTGCGTGATTTTTTGGGTCGGCGCCAACAACGCCGGATGCGGATAAACGCAGAGCGACAACATAACTTCCCCGAAAAATAAATTCGCCGGATTGTAAGCGCCGCCGCCAAAAAGCAACGTCTTTCATTCACCGTCCGCGATGCGTAAATTGCGCGGTCTTTGGGTAGCGAGTTTAGAGTTTAGAGTTTAGAGTTTAGAGTTGAGAGTTGAGAGTTGAGCAGTGGAGTTTTATATTTTTAAGACGCGCGAAGCGCAACCTCATGCTAAACTCTGAACTCTAAACTCTGAACTCTAAACTCTAATCTCTCAATTCTAACCTCTATCCACTGCCCACTCTATCGGAGACGCGAATGCGACTAATTCTTATCCGGCACGGCGACGCCGAAAACGCCGCGGTCTCCGACGCCGCGCGCGCCCTCACCGAAAAAGGTCGTCAACAGGCGGAACGCGTCGGTAAATTTTTACGCGCGTCCGGCGTCGTCCCGACGCACTTTTTATGCAGTCCGTATCGCCGCGCCGTCGAAACCGCGCAAGGCGTTGCGGCGCATCTCGGCGGCGAAATCACCGCCGACCGCCGCTTGGCGTGCGGCGCGCGACCGGCGACGTTGCAAGATATTTGGCGCGAGTTGGACGCGCCGCGCGACGTCGTCATCGTCGGACACAATCCCGACTGCGAGGAACTGACGCACTATCTCACCGGCGCACAGACAACGTTCGGCAAAGGCACGCTCGTCGTCATCGACCTGCCGGACTGCCGCGAACGCGCCGGCGAATTGCTCGCCTTGGTGCCGGCGGAAATGCAGGGAAAGGTTTAGTCGTGAACATTTACATCGTCGGTCTCGGTTTAATCGGCGGCTCGCTCGCCCAAGCGCTAATCGCCTCCGACCGCATTTGCGGCTGGGACACCGCCGCGGACACGCGCCGCGCGGCGGCGGCGCTCGGCGTGGCAATCCGTCCGCCGGACGCGGATTTAACCGATATCGACGCGGCGCTCATCGGGCTGTATCCGGCGGCGACCCTCGCGACCGTCGCGGCGATAGCGCCGAAATTGGGCGCGGGAAAAATCGTCGTCGATTTGTGCGGCGTCAAGCGAACCGTCGTCGCGGCGGCGGCGGAAATTTGCGCGGCGGCGGGCGGACATTTCATCGGCGGGCATCCGATGGCGGGGCGGGAAATCAGCGGTTTCGGCGCGGCGCGCGCGGATTTATTCGTTAAGGCGTCGCTGTTGCTCTGCCCGCCGGAGCCGCACGGCGCGGCGCTCGCGACGGTCGAACAACTGTTCCGGCGCGCCGGTTTTCAACAAATCGTCGTAACCACGCCGGAGGAACACGACCGGATTATCGCGCACACGTCGCAACTCGCGCATCTGCTGTCGTCGTCCTACGTCAAAAGTCCGGCGGCGCGGCGGCACGCCGGTTTTTCCGCCGGCAGTTTCCGCGACTTGACGCGCGTCGCGAAAATGAACACGGATTTATGGACGGAACTTTTTTTAGCCAACCGCGATAATTTAACCGTCGAACTCGACCGCGTGCTTGCCGAGTTGTCCGCCTACCGCGCCGCCGTCGCCGCCGGCGACGCCC
>BNUQ01000103.1 GCA_025997475.1 Planctomycetales bacterium | reverse complement strand
CTCGCAGGCGTCGCGCATCGAGTTGCCGTCGTCGATAAAGTCCAGCACGCATTGCCGAAATTTGGGGTCGTATGCCATCGGAACCTCCGTCAACAAAAGGAATGACGACCAGCGTAGCCAAATGTAACCGCATGTCTAACTCTTAAATCAAGCGACTATATTGTCAATTATCTATGCCAGCCCCATTTTTAATTCTTAACTGATGTTACGCGCGCCAAGAAATCGTAACTGACTTGATAAAAGTAAAAATCCTTAAAAAACGCCGTAGGCGTTTAAGGTGAATAACGTCGAGCGACACGTTCTATCGTCGCGCCGGTCAGGGATAACGCCGCCCAATCACCGAACCCCGAGAGGGGACGCCGTCCCGTAGGGACGCAATGTCGGTAGAAACATCGCGAAAAGACGCACCGTCCCGTAGGGACGGAATGTCGGCAGAAACCGTAGGACGGAATGTCGGTAGCGAGACATCAAGCGCCATTTAACCGACATTGCTTTCCTACCGACATTGCGCCCCCAAGGGGGCGGTTGTAGGTGGAGGCGGCGTTTCTACCGACATTTTGCCCCTACGGGGCAAACAACCTATTGCCCGAGATGCGGATAGGTTATTAGGGTTCTGATTTTTGCATCAAACGACGATACAACTTTTTGACCGCGTAACCTGATTTCTTAATTCTTAACTGGTTTTCTTCATCGCGCTTTGCCGACCCCGTGTTGTTCGCAAAAATTTTTAACGGCGCACCGCGAGCAGAACGGGCTCAGCGGGCAACAGATGCGCTGTCCATACAACACTAATAACGAATTGATTACCTGCCAGAAGCGGCGCGGCAGGATTTCCCGCAACGCCATTTCCGTCGCCTCCGGCGTTTTCGTCGCCACCCAGCCGAGCCGGTTGGTAATCCGGTGAACGTGCGTGTCAACGCAAATCGCGTCCTGCCCGAACGCCACGCTCAACACTAAATTCGCCGTTTTGCGCCCGACGCCCGGCAGGGCTAACAAGTCGTCCATCGTCGCGGGCACGTTGCCGCCGTAACGGTCAAGAACGATGGTCGCGACGGCGCGGAGTTGGCGGGCTTTGGTGCGATAAAAACCCGCCGGATACGCCAATTTTTCCGCCTCGTTTTCGGTAAGCGCCAAATAAGCGCGCGGCGCCGGCGCGCGGTCGAGCAAGGCGGACGCGGTTTTAACCGTAACTTCGTCTTTGGTGCGCAAACTCAAAACCGTCGCCGCCAAAATCGCCCACGGCGAATTGCCGTAACGCGCCGCGATATGCTCGACCGCCGAGTCGGGAACGTCGCGCCGCCACCATTGCAACGCGCGAAAGACCGCGGGAAAGTCGGGCGGTGGTTGAGAAACGGTCATATTTTTCAGTGGGCAGTTAGAGAGCAATTAAAAATTAACAATTCACAATTAACAATTGAGGAGTTAATTATACTCAAGGCGAATTGTTTTGCGGAAAGTCACGTTGGCAACGGCAGTCGTTTCTTGATGGGAGAAACGATGTCGAATTTTAGCGTCAGCAACGTTTTCAGGTCCTCCGCAAAATCGCCCGCGGACAACCGAAAGAAAAATTCGCGCAGGGCACCTCGAAAGCCCAAAAATTTCTCATAGTAACGGTTATTCGTTACTTGCTGATGCATAAATCGCCACAACCGCTCAATCAAATTCAAATTCGGCGAATACGGTGGGAAAAAGTCCAACTTTATCCGCGAGGTCTCCAAATACTCGCGCACTAATTTCGAGCGGTAATAACGCGCATTGTCCGCAAAAACGCCGATCGTTTCGGCCGTCGGATATTGCGCCTCGATTTGGCGGAAAAGTTCGATGGTGGGCTGCGCGTTGACCGTGTCGCTTTCTAACGCGATCGCTTCGCGCGTCTCAATGTTCAGCGCGCCGTTGATATTGACCCGCTCGCGACCGGTGTTCGCCGGCACCGCGATCTTTTAGCCGCGCAAACCCCAGACCTTGGTCGGACGCGGATTATGCGTCGGATGCACGGCGTCGAGATAAATGACCGGCGTTTCCGGTGCTTTATGCGCCAACAAATCCCTGATTTTCGACAAATTCGCGTTGCGCTTGCGGGTCGGCGTTGCCCGGCACCCAGACCGTATGCTTATACACGAAGTCCAAGCGATGCAATAAATCGCGCATTCCGCTGATGGAAAACTCGACGGCAAATTTTTCGCGGCACCAATCAATCGCCGGTTGAACGGAAGGCAACAAATTTTGATTTACCCATTCTCGGAGTTGCCGTTCGGCGTCCGCGCTTAATTTACCGTCGTAACCGTGATAATTATTGGCGAGAAGCGCTTCGATGCCGCAGTTGATAAACGTCGCGTAATGGCTCCGCAAAGCATCGTCCGAGAGCAAAAACAATTCGGCGGCTTCGGCGAAAGAAAAGCCATCGTCGAGCGCGAGGATAATTTTGATGCGGTCGGTGTAGCGCTTGGACGGCTCCAACCGATGACGGGAGGCAAGTTCCTGGCGCTGTTCGACGGTGAGAAAGTTAGCGATGGTTTTCATACGTTATTTTTTTATCTTTTGTCAGCACCAACGCAATCTTTTTCCAAGAAATAATTCGCTATGGGTATATCGCGGAAAAGCCGCCTTAATTTCCGGTCGGCGCAATGACTAACGGCAGTTGCGCCGCTTGAAATTCCGCGCGGGTTTTCGCGTCTAAACCATCGTCGGTAATTATCGCGGCAAAAGCGGTCAGCGGACAAATCCGCGCCGTCGAAGAGCCGCTGAATTTACCGGCGTCGCATAACAAATAACTTTTTTCGGCGGCTTCGACCGCGCCGCGCTTGACGCTCGCTTCCTGCAAGTTTGGCGTGCCGGCGCCAAACCGCCGCGACACGTGATTAGCGCCCAAAAACGCCTTGTCAAAATGCAATAACGACAGCGCCTGTTCGGCAATCGCGCCGACGCAGGAAACCACCCCGCCGCGCAATTCCCCGCCGGTTAAAATCACCGTCATATCCGCCGCTTCCGCCAATAATTCCGTCGCGATATTCAGCGCGTTCGTAACCACCGTCAACCGGCGTTTCGCGCCGTTTTTGATTTTTTTCGCCAATTCCAACGTCGTCGTGCCGGCGTCGAGATACACCGTGTTGTGCGCTTCGATGTATTGATAGGCGGCGGACGCAATCGCTTTTTTCTGCCGGACGCAGATTTGCGCTTTATGCGATAAATCCATTTCCCCCGCCATCGACATCGCCACCGCGCCGCCGCGCGTGCGCCGCAAACGCCCCTGCCGG
>BNUQ01000102.1 GCA_025997475.1 Planctomycetales bacterium | reverse complement strand
CTGTAAACCTTGCCGCCGCGTTTGAGAAGCCCGAAGACGGCGACTTTACCGGCGGCGCCGCGACCGCGTTTTCCTTTGCGCACGCCGCCGAAGTAGGACTCGTCGGCTTCGATTTCACCGTCGAGAAAAGGTGATTCTTTTTCGAGGCAAAACGCGATGACGCGGCGCAACCAATCATAAAATTTGGCGGCAGTATTTTTATTGACTCCGACAACTGCCGCCGCCGTTCTGGCGGTGGCTCCGGCGATGAAAAAATCGAGTAACTTTTTTGTCTGCGCCGAAGTCAGGCGCGAATGCCGTATTTTCACGCACGAAAAGCGTATCCACTAACCAAAATTTTGTCAATTATCTATGCTAGCCCCTTTTGTTTTTGTCGTTCATAGCGTGTTCTCCACGGTTTGGATTTCGGCGATTTTGAGTTGTATCTTGTCGAGATTTTGGACGCCCACAACGCTGCCGTCCTTGCAAACGCCGATAACAATGTCGCCGCCGCCGGAATTGAAGAACGCGACGTACTCCTGTTCGAGGTCGTCGATTAGGTCTTGTTTGTATTTAATGCGGTTGGTGGAGGGGGTCATGTTTCTACTCGTTTCCCGTTTTCTTCTTTTTTGCTTTATCAATGTCCTTTTCCAGTTCCTCCAAACTGGCAAGGAGCTCTTCTTCTCGCAGGCGTTGCTGAAATTGGGCGAGTTGCTTGGCACTGATTTCCTCGGCAAGCGCATGGCTGACGCTTCCGGCATGGGTCAACAACTCGCGCCCGTTCAATGCAAGAATGCCGTCAAGTTTCCCGATCCAATCGTTCATTGTCATGGCATTATGCTGTTGCGCCTGGGCTTCGGCAAAAGCCAGATATTGTTCCACTAAAAGCCCCAATGCCTTCATCTCGTCCCCGGTTAGGTAGTTTTTGGCGGTAACGGCTTCGTGCGGGGTGACGCGCCGCTGGGTTTTCTTGTCGTAGGATTGCATGCCCATGAACGGCAAAGCGGCATTCGCTCGTCGCGCCACAAGCTCCGCCGCCGTTTGCTGACTGATGGCCCAAAGAAGTTTGTTTTGAACAACCTTGAAAAAGCGAAGCGTTTTTTCGGCTGTTGGGTCGTAATCAATGCTGGTGGTGTAAATGTCCTTGATTTTCTGGTAGAAGACCCGTTCCGAAAGCCGGATTTCCCGGATGCGGGCTTGCAACTCGTCGAAATAGGTCATGTTGCGTCCGGTCTTCATACGCTCATCATTCAAGGCAAAGCCCTTGATGATGTATTCTTTGAGAACGGAGGTCGCCCAGATGCGGAACTGCGTGGCGCGCTTGGAATTCACGCGGTAGCCGACCGCGATAATGGCATCAAGATTGTAATGCTTCAAGCGACGTGACACCTGTCGCCCGCCTTCGGTTTGAACTTGTAAGAAATCCTTACAAGTTGCGTCTGCTGACAATTCACCTTCCGTATAGACATTCTGCAAGTGCATGGTGATGTTCTGGGGAGCAACATCAAAAAGAGCACCCATCGCCGCCTGTGTCAGCCACACGGTTTCATCTTCGAGACGGACATTGACACGCACCGCGCCGTCATCGGCATGAAAAAATAGAAATTGGGTTTCGTTGTTATCGCTCATGGTCTGCTCCTTGGTTGGGAAATGAAAAAACCGTCGTCCTTGCAAACGCCGATGACAATGTCGCCGCCGCCGGAATTGAGGAACGCGACGGCCTCCTGTTCGAGGTCGTCGCCCAAGTCTTGTTTGTATTCAATGCGGTTGGTTGAGGGGGTCATGGGTGGTTGCTCCGGCTGAGAAAGTTTGTTGTTCACTGCAAAATCTCCCAGTGCCCGGAACGTGCCGAGCCAATACGCTTCAATTTCCCGTGTTCCTGTAGTGACTTTATTATTCGGGAAACGGTCCTCCGTGAGAATCCCGTTTCCTGCGATAATTTTTCAAATGTGATTTTCCTGTCATGCGCAATCATCGCCAGCACACGATTTTCATTTTCAGTGCCATCAGTGCCAACTTCAGTGCCATCAGTGCCATCCCCGATGCCATCTCCGATGTTATCTCCGATGCTGGCCTCGAAACCGATCATAACTTCGTTCGGCTTGATTTTGTAATGCGGCGGGGAAATGCCGGCGAGACGGCAGCCTTCGCGGATTTTTTCAATGCCGCGTCCCCATGCCTCAATCAATCCGGCGCGGAAGAAACCGTTGGCGATGTCGGGGTTGAAGGGCTTGGAGGTGTGCGGGGCGAACAAATCCGCCTCCGTCCAGTTTTTCGGCAAACGCCCGTCGTTGTAGATTAAAACCTTGTCGGGATAAATATGGATATGAACCGGGTTGCCCGTGCTATAGTCCTTGTGGACAATCGCGTTCAAAATGGCCTCGCGAAACGCCGGGCGCGGGATGGGATAGGTTTCCGTGCGCTGGATGCCGGAGTAGGCGATTTTGCCCTTAAAATATTTCAAATAAACCAAATCCACCACTTTGTCCGGCATGGCAATGAGCGGGCCGTGAACTTCGTCCTGACTCTCCAAATCGGCGGCGTTGCGAAACAACCCGATTTTGACAAACGCGCCCGTGAACCAGCGTTCCGGCTCTTGGTGAAAGAGCAGAAGCGCGGCGCGTTTCATATAGCCGGAATCCATCAGCCGGAGATTGTCCAGCAGCAATGCGTCGTTGATGCGCAAATCTTCCTCGTTCATCCGGGCGGCGGCGACCGCCTTTTTACGGAAGAGATTGAATGCGTCGCGGTCAAAAGCGTCGATTGTCACATTCGGGACTGGAACCCCGTCCCATGTTTTCCCCTGTTTGCGCAAGATGAACTCATCCAAACTCCGCCCGGTCAACTCCTGCGTGGTGCTGCCGGAGCGGATGTAGTATTTCCCATTGCAACTAATGGGATAGGAATTGGCGGGAATCGTAATGCGTATAAACCTGCCGTCGCCGTCCTCTATCAAAGCCACATGCGTGAGGATGCCAAGGGCGTTGCGGGTTTTATTGGGAATGTCCTCAAGCAATTTGCGCGGGTTTGCCAAGCCGACAACCTGCCCGGAATCATTCTTGCCAATTTCGAGAGTGCCGCCGTCGGTGTTTACGAACGCGCACAGCCATTTCAGATATTCGTCATGCCAGACCTGTTTCTATTCAACAGTTTGCGATTCGATGGATTTCATAGCGTGTTCTCCACGGTTTGGATTTCGGCGATTTTGAGTTGTATCTTGTCGGGATTCTGGACGTGCGCAACGCTGCCGTCCTTGCAAACGCCGATGACAATGTCGCCGCCGCCGGAATTGAGGAACGCGACGGCCTCCTGTTCGAGGTCGTCGCCC
>BNUQ01000101.1 GCA_025997475.1 Planctomycetales bacterium | reverse complement strand
AGAGGTGGAATTAGTGATTTCCGATAATGCTTCGACGGACAATACCGCGGAAGTGGTGCAAAAATATGCGGAATATAAAAATATTCACTACCATCGAAATGAAAAAAATAATTTGGCGCGAAATTTTGTGACGGTGCTCAATAAAGGACAGGGTGTTTTTAGAAAACTGTGTAACGATACTTTAATTTACCTGGACGGGAGCATCCAATATTTTCTTGATATCATCAAAGAGAACCTCAACGAAAGACCGGTGGTATTTTTGGGATTTGGCGAAAGGGACAGCCGGCATCGATGGCATCAACGGCGTATTGTTAATGACTTTGACACTTTTGTTGAAAGTGTGGGGCAACCCATTACTTGGATAGGTGGATTTGGCGCGTGGGAAGATGACATAAGTTATATTGACGATGCGTATAACGAAGAAAGAATGGACGAAGAAATAATATACTTTGGTCATTCGGAAAGTATATTGAAATTATATGCTAAAAAGCAGGCGGCGGTTACCTGTAATCGGGTGTGGTGTTACGGTTCTTACGTGGAACGAACTTACTCGGGTTCGCGTTATTTTTACGAAGTTTTTTATACGCAATACCTGAGAATATACGAACCTTATGTTAATAATCGCCTGCTGTCAAGTAAGGTGTTTGCGCGAATGCGGAAGGACCTCTTGCTAAAGTTTTTTGTTCACTATATCATCTACTTTCACGTGGAGGGATTATCGGGCAGGCATCCCTTCGGTGAAAATAATACGGATGAATTCTTACAGTGTATCCGGCAATCTTACGGCAAAGAAAGGTATTATTATCTTTTTCGGCTGATATTTAGGCTTAAGTTATGGGCGGGAACTTTTAGATACAAGCATAGACAAACGATTAAGCCCATCATTGAGATACCGGTCAAACTATTGTGCTGTTTAGTGCCGGTCAGTAAATATCGCAAGAAAATGAGAAATTATCTCTTTGAAATAATTGATAAGGCAAAAAGATTTGTTTCTTATTAGCGGATAATAAACAAACAGTTTGCAATGTCGGCTCGCATATCACCACCGATTGGCGAAAGGAACAAAAAATGAAAGGCATAATCCTTGCCGGCGGTAGCGGCACGCGGCTCTATCCGATGACCAAGGCGATGAGCAAGCAGATGTTGCCGGTCTATGACAAGCCGATGATTTATTATCCGCTTTCGACGCTGATGTTGTTCAATATCAAGGACATTCTCGTCATTTCGACGCCGGACGACACGCCGGTAATCGCGAAACTTCTTGGCGACGGCGCGCAATTCGGCATCAATCTGCAATATCAAGTCCAGCCCTCGCCGGACGGATTGGCGCAGGCGTTCATTTTGGGCGAGGATTTTATCGGCGGCGAACCGTGCGCGCTGATACTCGGCGACAATATCTTTCATATTAACAACATCGACGGAATGCGGGACGCCATCGTTAAAAACGCGAACCGCGCGACCATTTTCGCGCACCGCGTTTCCGACCCGAAACGTTTCGGCGTGATTGAATTCGACCGCGACTACCGAGTTGTTTCGCTGGCGGAAAAGCCCGAACATCCGCGCTCCAACTACGCTTCGATTGGGCTGTATTTTTATCCGGCGGACGTGGCGGCAAAGGCAAAAACCGTCAAGCCGTCCGCCCGCGGCGAATTGGAAATCACCGACCTGTCGAACCTCTATTTGTCCGAAGGGCGGTTGGCGGCAATTCCGTTGGGGCGCGGCAATACGTGGATTGACGCCGGCACGCCGGACAGTTTGATGGATGCGTCGCAATTTGTGCAAATTACCGAAAAGCGGCAGGCGATAAAAATCGCTTGTTTGGAGGAAATCGCGCTCCGCCGCGGCTTTATCGGCGTCGAACAGGTCAAGAACTTGACCGCCAAAATTAAAAACGGCGATTACCGCGATTATCTCGACAAGGTCTTGGACGAATACGGGGAATAACGCCGCTCGTTCCCCTTTTTTCTTCTGAAGGTTGGAAAAATGCTCTTCACCCAAACCGCCATTGCCGACGTATTCATCCTCGAACCGCGGGTTTTTCCCGACCGCCGCGGCTATTTTTTTGAGTCCTACAACCGCGCGGAATGGGCGAAAAACGGCTTAAATTACGACTTTGTGCAGGACAATCAGTCGCGCTCCGCCTACGGCGCCATTCGCGGTTTGCACTTCCAGCGCGGCGAGCACGCACAGGCGAAATTGGTGCGCGTGCTCGCGGGTAAAGTCCTTGATGTCGCCGTTGATTTACGTCCCGCGTCGCCGACGTTCGGCAAGCATCTGGCGGTCGAACTGTCGGCGGAAAATCATCGCCAACTTCTAATTCCGCGCGGTTTCGCGCACGGGTTTTCCGTCCTGTCCGCCGACGCAATTTTCATCTACAAATGCGATAATTTCTACTGCCAAGCAGCCGAGGGCGGTTTGCTTTACAACGACCCGGCGCTCGGCATTGATTGGCAAATTCCACTCGACCGCGCCGTTCTCTCGGACAAGGACTTGCAAAATCCCCCGTTAAAGGAGTTGGAAAAATGTGGCTAATCACCGGCGCGAACGGTCAATTAGGGCGTTGTCTGCGCGACGCGCTTGGCGACGCCGTCGTCGGCGACGCGCCCGCCATCTACACCGACCGCGAAGAATTGGACGTTACGGACGAAGCCGCCGTCGCCGAATTTTTCGCCCGACACCAAATCGACGGCGTAATCAACTGCGCCGCTTACACGAACGTTGACGGCGCCGAGGACGAGCCGGAACTTGCGGCGGCATTGAACGCGGTCGCCGCCGGACGGTTGGCGAAATACGGGCGGCGGATTATCCAGATTTCGACCGATTATGTTTTCGCCGGCAAGGCGCACTTTCCCTACGACGAAAACGGCTCGCCCGCGCCGCTTTCGGTTTACGGCAAAACCAAACTTGACGGCGAGCGGGCGGTGCTGACAAACGCCGATACCGCCGTGGTCATTCGGACGGCGTGGCTCTATTCCGAATACGGGAAAAATTTCGTCCAAACGATGCGCCGTCTCGGCGCGGAGCGTCTCGGCGCGGAGCGTCGCGATGCGGAGCGCGGCGAAGTGAACGTGATTTTTGACCAAATCGGCACGCCGACCTACGCCGGCGACCTTGCCGCCGCCATCGTCAAAATTCTGCCGCAAATAAAAAACGGCGCGCGTGAAATTTATCATTTTACAAACGAGGGCGTATGCAGTTGGTTTGACTTCGCGACCAAAATTATGGAACTCTCCCGTCTGCCCGTGCAAGTTCGCCCGATTGAAACGAAGGACTACCCGCGCCGCGCCGCGCGCCCGCCTTATTCCGTGCTGAACAAGGCGAAAATTAAGCGCGATTTCGGTTTGGAAATTCCGCATTGGGAGGCGAGTTTGCGCCGATGCATTGAAAGGTTTGACCAATGAAAGTTCTCATCACCGG
>BNUQ01000100.1 GCA_025997475.1 Planctomycetales bacterium | reverse complement strand
TGAAAAAACTCCGACAGTCGCGCTGAAAGCGCGTCATATGTTAGCCCAGGGTAAGCGACACGCTCTACCGTCGCGCCACCCTGGGTAGCGGTTCGCGAAGCGAACCATCCGACAGTTCCGCCGTTAGGCGGCAAACGCCGCCTCCGGCGGCGAGAGCGGTTCGCCAAAACACGGCGAACCGTCCAATTTCGGATGGCGCTTCGCGCCGTCTTTACCCAGGGTGGCGCGGCTGATAGAGCGTCGCCGCTTACCCAGGGCTGATATATTTCGCGCTTTCAGCGCGACTGTCGGAATAAATTATCAAAATCGCGTAACGTGAGTTAACAATTGAGGAATAATTATTAGAAATGGCGCGAAGCGAATTAAAAAATTAAACTCCACAATTGTTAATTGTTAATTGTGAATTGTTAATTGTTAATTGGTTTCAGTGCCACCACGCGAGTAGCGTTACGCCGAGCAAAATCACCGCCAACGCGCCGCCTTTTGCCGCGACGTTTTTATCGTGAAAATAATACGCGCCGGCGGTGAACGCAATAACCACACTGCACCGCCGCACTAAATCCACCTGCGAAATCGGCGTATTCGGCAAACTGAGCGCGTAAAAATAAAGATAGTCGGCGAGTATCAACAACACGCCGCTTAACGGAATGGAAAATCGCCACTGAAATTTTCGCGGCGCCGCGCCGCGGACGCGCAAGCGGCTGATGAGCCAAAAAATTCCGAGCGCCGCGACCAATTCGACGGCATACCAAAATTGCATCGTTTCGCGCGGCACCAACGCCACCGCGATAAGAAATTTATTGTAGAGCGTCGAACCCGCCGCGAGCAACGTGCCGCCAGCCAATAAGTGTAAGCCGCGATGCCGCGCGAAAGAAATCCCCTCGCGATTGCCGAGCAGTGAAAACAGCGCGTAGCCGCCGAAAATGACCGCCGCCGCCGCCGCCTGTCCGAGCGTCGGCACTTCGTTATACAACGCGACGCCGCCGAAAAACGTCCACAGCGGCGAACTCGAACGTATCGGCGCGGCGATGGAAATCGGCAATTCGCGCAAGCCGTAATACACGCCGACAAAACTCGTCGCGACCAACAGGGATTTAATCAACACAAGCGCCGGAATAGCAAAATCGACGGCGACGACCTCCCGCCACCGCCCGCCGACGAGCAGTCCGGCGACATAAAATCCCGACCCGCACAACGTCGCGTAAAACAGCACCGGCATCAGCGCGTTGCCGCGCACCGCGTGCTTGACGCTCAAACTATAAAAGCCCAAAAACACCGCCGAAATCAGCACCGGTAAAAACCACGTGGTCATTTTTTGTCCTTAAATTCACCTCTACGATTCCCCTCCGTAGAGGGAATTAAATTGTAAATTTCCCGCCCCGCGCTACAATCGCCATTTATCACTTTAATCGGTTGTTTCAGGGGAATACAATGGTCAAAAAAGATAAAAACGCGCCCGTGCCGACGCCGACGCCGGTCGAGGTCGCGGCGCTCAAAAAAAACGGCTTTATGCCGCAAAAACAGCCGAATTTTTTTTCAATGCGCCTGAAAGTAACCGGCGGGCAAGTTACGGCGGCGCAACTGCGCCAGAGCGCCGCCATCGCGGAAAAATACGGGCGCGGCTACGTGCATTTCACTTCGCGGCAGAGCGTCGAAATTCCGTTTGTCGCGCTCGCCGACATTGACGCGCTCAAACAAGATCTTGCCGGCGTCATCGAAATCAGTTCCGGCGGCGCGCGCGTGCGCACGATTACCGCCTGTCAGGGCGCGGCGATTTGCGCGAGCGGCAAAATCGACACCACCGCGCTCGCCGACGAACTCGACCGCCGATATTTCGGACGGGCGTTGCCGCACAAATTCAAAATCGGCGTTACCGGTTGCAAAAATAATTGCCTGAAAGCGGAAGAAAACGACCTCGGCATTAAGGGCGGGGTGTTGCCGAAGTGGCAAAAAAAGAAGTGCAATTTTTGCGGCGCGTGCGTCAAAATTTGTCCGGCGAAAACGCTGACGCTGACGGATAAAAAAATCACGGTCGGCGACGCCTGCCGTTATTGCGGACAATGCGTGAAAATTTGCCCGCAAAAAGCGTGGAGCGGCAAAAACGGCTACGTGTTGTCGTTCGGCGGAATGTTCGGCAATCAGATTCAACCCGGCGCGCGCCTACTGCCGTTCTTGCTCGACCGCGCCGACGTTTTCCGCGCCGCCGACGCGGTGCTGGCGTTTTTCGCGGCAAACGGCAAAGCCGGCGAGCGGTTAGGAAAACTTTTAGCCCGCATCGGCGCGGAAAAATTGCGGACGGCGTTAGAAGCGGCGATTGAGCGTTGAGCGGTGGAGTTTTATTTTTAAGACGCGCGAAGCGCAACTTTTGCTTCACGCTCAACGCGAAACTCTGAATTTGCCCCGCCGCGCGTTTTGGTTAAACTCTGCGGTAAAAATTTGCCAATTCTGCGGAGGTTCTTTTATGAGTTTGATACAAATCACCGACCGGCGCGGCGGCGTGTTTGAGACCGTCATCACTTTCACCTACGGCGAATGCGCCCGCCTACCGTTTAACGCGCTCCGTAAAATCAACGCCCGTCTCGACCAAATTCGCGACGGCGGCGTCAAAGCCACCGCGCAATTCAATTTGCGCCAACCCGCCGAAGCCGCGAATTTTATCGAAGTCCTCGACCTGTTCGGCGAAGACGGCTCCTACGTCCACGGCTCGCCCGCCGACCCCGCCGACCTGAAAAAAGAAACGCCGCGCGACGACGAAACGCCGCGCCCGTGGCGCGCCGAAAGCGAAAAAAAGGCAGTGCCCGACTTGCGGTCGGCTACCGACTTGCGGTCGGCTCAACCGTCAACCGACCGTCCGGCGGCAAGCGCCGTGCCGTCGATACTGGCGGACGACGAAACGGTTAGCGGCGACGACGGTTTGGAAATCGAAAAAGAATTATTTGCCGCGGACGATTGGCAAAAGCGCGCCGCCGCCGCCATCGCGCAAGCGCTCGCCGAACACGAAAACCGCGAAGAAACGTTGGCGCGCGTGGCGAAAGTCGCCGGCGACCGTTGCCCCGAAGCGCAGACCCGCGCCACGCTCATCCAAATTCTCTGGGAAAAATTTCAGGACGAGGCGTATGTCGCCGCCTTCCTCAAACGCCGCGAATGGGACAACGTTACCGCCGAAGAAATCAGCGCCGCCGTCAACCGCGAAACGACGGCGTAAATAGACCTGTTCGACAATAGACCTGTTCGACAATCAATTCGCGGCAAATTTTCGGCTAATTTTCCGTCCCGCCGCGTCAAAATTCCTGGCAATACTCTCGGTATTGCTTCGTCATTTTTCATAGCGGCACGAAAAATTAGACACGAAGATTTGCTCGCTCGTAGGTTTATACTCAAGGCGAATTGTTTTGCGGAAAGTCACGTTGGCAACGGCAGTCGTTTCTTGATAGGAGAAACGATGTCGAATTTTAGCGTCAGCAACGTTTTCAGGTCCTCCGCAAAATCGCCCGCGGA
>BNUQ01000099.1 GCA_025997475.1 Planctomycetales bacterium | reverse complement strand
TGGCGGCACGAAAAATTAGACACGAACATTTGCTCACTCGTAGGTTTAGAACAGGTCTAGTGAAAATTCGCGGACAAATCTCTTGTCTGAAAAACTTGAAAACCAACCTAAAAAGGAGAATCAAAATGCGCTTACTCTTGACGATGTGTTGCTTGGCGCTCGGTTTGACGGCGAACGCGGCCGACCGCAAGGAGCCGGTGAAAGAGCCGACGCAATCGGTAACGCTGACCGCCGAAACCCTGCCGCAAGCGATTACCGAAGACGCGCTCAAAGACGTGGAATTTTTGACCAAGTATTTTGTTGACCAGGTTTTTTCGCAAAAAATGCAGTTGGAAAACGGGCAGTTGAGCGAGGAAGACGGCAAGGTGCTGACCTTGCGCAAAGACAAAAATATGATTATCGCGTTCTACGCGCCGAACGACGAGGGCGAGTTTGTCTTGGTCGGCAATCCGACGGTGCTCTCCGGCGTCCTGCCGGTGCGCGCCAGCGTCAACGCGGACAACAACCTGCCGTGTTTGGTGGTGAAAAAAATCGATGACGCCGCCGCGTGGCGCCTTTACCTGCGCGCCGGACAAGTCGTGCGCGAAGAATTTGTCGATGAGACGGAAGTGAAAAAATAATGAGCGACTCTTCGCGCGCGGCGTTGACCGACGCCAAAACGATTGTCGTCAAAGTCGGGTCGAGCCAACTCGCCAACCTCGGCGGCGGCGTCAAAATCAATTTTTTGCAAACACTCGTCCGCCAAATCGCCGCGCTTTACCGGCAAGGACGCCGCGTCGTGCTGGTCTCGTCCGGCGCGGTCGCGGCGGGTTGCGTGCGCCTACAATTGTCCAAACGTCCGACCGACCTCGCCGAATTGCAAGCCGCCGCCGCGATTGGACAGTGTGAATTGATGCATCTTTACCAACGCGAATTTGCGAATTTTGATTTGTCCGTCGGGCAAATTTTGCTGACCAGCGACGGTTTGAATATGCGCCGACGCTATCTATACGCGCGCAACACCTTGCAGACCTTGCTGAACTTCGGCGCCGTGCCGGTGGTGAATGAAAACGACTCGGTCGCCGTCGGCGAACTCAAATTGAAAATGGGCGACAACGACGCGCTGGCGGTGGCGGCGGCACAATTGGTTGACGCGGCGGCGGTGGTGATTTTGACCGACGTGCCGGGGCTTTACGACCGTCCGCCGACCGAAGAAAACGCGCGGCTGATTAGGCGCGTCGAGAAATTGACCCGCGAACATTTTTCCGGCGCGGCGGGCGCGGTGAGCGGCGTCGGAAGCGGCGGGATGGCGAGCAAACTCGGCGCGGCGCTCGGCGCGGCTTACGGCGGGCGACCGCTCGTCGTGGCGGCGGGCGAGGCGAAAAACGTGTTGCTCGATATTTTCGCCGGCGCCGAAGTCGGCACGTTTTTTGCGCCGATGCTGAAAAAAGAGACCTCGCGGCGGCAATGGTTCGCGTTCGGGCGTCCGCTCAACGGGACGCTGACCGTTGACGCCGGCGCGGCGCGGGCGCTGACCGCCGGCAAAAAAAGTTTGTTGCCGATTGGCGTGAAACAGGTGAGCGGCGATTTTGACGAAGGCGACTCGGTGCGCGTCGTAACCGAAAACGGCGAGGAAATCGCGCGCGGCATCAGCAATTATCGCCGCGCCGACGCCGAAAAAATCATCGGTCGCCCCTCGGACGAGCTCGCCGCAATTTTGGGCGTCCACTGCGCCGAAACGCTGGTGCATCGCGATAATTTGGTGGTGATGGAATGACTTTTTCAATTAACAATTAACAATTAAAAATTAACAATTGTGGAGTTGGTTAGCTAAAATTGCGCGAAGCGATTTTAACCGTCAAAATTCCACAATTGTAAATTGTTAATTGTTAATTGTTAATTGTTAATTGCTCTACTGGCTTCGCGCGCTGAAATTGACGCTGTCGATGCCGGCGCGGGCGCACAAGTCCAGCACCTTGACCACTTCGCGGTGCGGGCAACCGCCGTCGGCACGAATAATCACCATCGGCTTACCGGCGGGCGTCGCGAACGCGACTAATTGCGTCAGCCGCCGCTCCAACGACGCGGGCGACAGCGGAATACTTTCGACAAAAATCTCGCCCTGCGCGTTGAGATTGACCAACAGTTGTTGCCGCTGGTGATATTCCGGTTGACCTTTTTCGGCGACCGGCAAATCAAGCCCCAATAATTTTTCGTCGCGGCTGACGGCGTAAGTCGCGATAAAAAACACCAACACCACAAAAACAATATCAATCATCGGGGCAAGTTGAAACGACAGCGCGTCACTGCGGTCGTCCGGCGAATGGAGGTTCATCGGCGGTTCCTTTGAATTAGTGTTGAGAGTTCAGCGTTTAGAGTTTAGCACGCGCCATAATTGTCGTAATGGGTAATTCCCCTTAACTCTCAACGCTAAAAAAATGCGCTATCAAACCGGCGAAAAAATTACGTTCACCGTCAACCGTCCGTTAGGCGACGCGCGTCCGCGGCGGTTGTGCGATTATGTGGCGGCGCGCCTCGGCATTTCCGGCAAACGCGCCGACCGGTTGGGCGCGCTCGGCGCGGTCAAATTTAACGGCGAAACCGTCGCGGAAAAAACGGCGCGTCCCGTAACCCGGGGCGACGTTTTCACCATTGAAATTCCCGCCGATTGGTTGCCGCATTTGGTCGAGACGCCGATGGCTTTGGCGATTTTATACGAGGACGAATTTTTTATCGCGGTCAATAAACCGAGCGGAATTTTGGTGCATCCGGCGCGGGGACACGCTTTCGGCGATTCGCTACAAAACGGCGTGCTGTGGCACTACCGCGCCGACCGGCGTCCCGACAAAACCATTGCGCCGCCGCACCGTTTGGACAAAGACACGTCCGGCGCGATGTTGTTTTCGCGCTCGCAAAAAAGTTATATCGCGCTGTGCCGGATGTTCAAAAATCGCGAAGTGCGCAAGACCTATTGGGCGCTCGTCGAGGGCTCGCCGCCGTGGGACGCGACGACGGCGGACGCGCCGCTCGGCGTGCATCCGCAAAATCCGACTATCGGCGCGGTCGTGGCGGACGGTAAAACGGCGCGGACGGAATTTATCGTCAAACGGCGCGGCGAAAAAATGTCGTTGGTCGAAGCGTCGCCGCACACCGGCCGCGCGCACCAAATCCGTCTGCATTTGCAACATCTCGGCTACCCGATAATCGGCGACCGCGATTACAACCCCGACTCGGCAATCGCCTTTCCGCGGCAGGCGTTGCACGCATTGTCGCTCGCCTTCGTCCACCCGCTCACCGGCACGCCGCTGACCATCGCCGCGCCGCTCGCGGCGGATTTCGCGGCGGGAATGCAAGAGATTGGCAAAGCAACTACAAATTAAAAATTGAGGAATAACGGTCAAAATTGCGCTTCGCGATTTTGAAAAACAAACTCCATTATTTTTAATTCTTAATTGCCCTTCTCATTTCCCCGCGTCGTCGAAACGGATTTTCGGCATTCCCGCTTGATAACAGCCGTCCAACGCGCG
>BNUQ01000098.1 GCA_025997475.1 Planctomycetales bacterium | reverse complement strand
GTCCGCGAGCGCTTCGCCGGTTAGTCCGTGGACGCGGGTTGCGGATAATTTTTTTGCCGCCGTATTCGCCGGATTTAAATCCGATTGAACAGGTTTGGGCGAACCGCAAACGGCAGTTGCGAAGTATTATGCCGCGCCAAAAATTCGCCACGCTAATCCACGCTCTCAAGTTCGTTTTTAAAGTCAAATGACTATAAACGACTATAAATACTTAAACGCTCTTACCGTTCACTCATCGCCGCTTGCTCGCAACGCTAATTTATCATCGCCACGCCGCCTTTGACCGTAACCATTCCCGACGCCGACAGTTCCGCCGTCGCGGTGCCTTTCACCGTCGTTTGCACGCTTTCCAACGCCGCCTGCGCCGCGCCCAACGACAATTGGCTGGCGCCCGCTTTTTCGGTGATGTCGCTCGCCGACAGCGCTATCGACGAAGCGCCGGTTTTTAGCGTGATGCCGCTCGCCGAAATTTCCACCGTCGAGCCGCCGACTTTCAGCGTGATTTTCGTCTTGCCGGTCAGCGTGATTTCCTGCGCGGAAATTTCGTCTTTGCCGGTGATGCTCGCCGACCGCTTGCCGCCGACTTTCGTCGCGTCGTCTTCGCTCACCGTCAAACTGCGCGCGCCTTCTATTTTTATCGTGTCGTCGTCGCCGACCGTCAACTTTCGCGCGCCGTCAATTTTCGTCGTCTGGTCGTCGCCGACCGTCAGTTTGCGCGCGCCCTCGACTTGCGCCGTTTCGTCTTTTTTCACCGTCGAAGAACGGTTGCCCTCAACCGTTACGGTTTCGTCTTTTTTCACCGTCCGCGTCCGGTTGTTTTCGACCGTCAACGTTTGGTCTTTTTTCACCGTGTCGGTGTGATTGTTTTCGACGACGCCGATTAAATCGTGTTTGACCGTCGTTTTCATATCGGCGGTGTCTTTATGGTCGTCGTCGCCGACGGTCAGCGTCAACTGATTTTTGACCAACGCGGTCATATCTTTTTGCGCCTGCAACGCGAACAGTTCGCCGTCCTTTTTGTCGTTGAAACGCAATTCGTTGAAGCCGTCGCCCTCTTTGCTTGAATGGGTTTTGATGCCGGAGACCGTCGGCATACTTTTGTCGTAAGGCGGTTTGTTGACCTCGTTGTAAAGCGAGCCGACGACGACCGGACGGTCGGGATTGCCGCCGATAAACTCGACCAGCACTTCGTCGCCGACGCGCGGCGTGAACACCGCGCCGAATTGTTTGCCCGCCCAAATCTGCGCCACGCGCAACCAGCAGGAACTGTTTTCGTCTTTTTTGCCGTCGCGGTCCCAGACAAATTGCACCTGGACGCGGCGGTAATCGTCGGTCCAAATTTCCTCGCCGCTTTTGCCGACGACGACCGCGCTCTGCAAGCCGTGCACCGCCGGACGCGGCGTGATAATCGCCGGTCGGAAAATCGCGGACCGCGGAACGCCGCGCAAATTCGCCGCATAAACAATTTCGCCGTCGTCGCCGTTTTCGTAATTCGCCGTGTCGAGGCGGAAATCGCTCTCGGTAATTAAATAGTCCGCGTTTTGCGCGCGCACCGGACAATCTTGCAGGTTGAACGTAAAACCGGTCGCCAAGCCGCGCGCGGTCGTTTGACAGGCGAACGTTTTATGCCGCGCTTGTTCGCTTTCGAGCGCGACTTGCGCCAGCGCTTCGCCGTCGGCGCTCTGAAAATAATCGTTGCCGCGAAAGAGATATTTTTCCAATTTGCCCGCCGGATGCCGAGGGTCTTGGGCTTTTTTCGCCGCCAAATCGCCGCGCGGATTTTTGAAGTCATACGCCACGGTCGCGGTTTTGCCGGTAACGAAATTTTGTTCCGCCGTCCAGTGGCGGACGTTTTCTAAAAAACTCGCCGCCGCGGCGCCGTTGCCGGCGCCGTGCGCGCTCATCGCGTCAACCAGCGTGATTTCGTGTTTGCCGTCGGTGTGCTTGAAATAGTAGTAGGCGCCGGCTTGTTCGAGCAGACGGCTGACGAACGCGAAGTCGCTTTCGTTGTATTGGACGCAAAACGGAATTTCCGGGTAATTGCCGGTCAGCGAGAATTTATAGTCGCTCAAACCGGCGGTATCGAACACCGCTTTGACAATATCCGGCAATTTCTTTTTTTGGAACACGCGGCAATTTTGCGCGTGGCGCAACAGCGCGAAATACGGCTCAATCACCAAGCGATATTCCGTCAACACCGTCGTGCCGGCGAATTGCCGCGCCGCGGTGCAGACGCCGTTGAAATAGCGCGTGTCGCCTTTTTCTTTTTCGCTGTTGAGCGCCACCGTAACGCTTTGTCCGATGAGTCCGGCGAGGTCGAGATTACGGTCGGCGCTCGCGCAAACCGCCTCGTAGCGAAACGGTCGCGCCAACGCCTCTTCGCCGCTCAACGTTTGCAACAGCAGTTTGTCTTTCGCCAGCGGCGTGGTGATTTTCGCCGGACGGTGGTCTTGGGTGTAGGACATATTTTCCTCCGCACGACTAATGATGAAAACAAAAAAACATCTCACGGAGGCACGGAGGACACAAAGAATTTTAATCGGGGAACGCTCTATTCAATTGCCCCGCGCTTTAGCGCGGGGTTGGTGTCGGAAAAATAACCGGCTTTAGCCGAAAAGTTGTTTGGGCTAAAGCCCTTTCTTTTTTAACCGCCCACCACGCCTTAAAAGGCGTGGCAATTGGATAGCGCATCCGCTATTCAGTGTCCTCCGCGCCGCCGTGAGAAACAAAATTTAGAGAACAGGTCTAACGGACGACAATTATTCAAACCGATACGCCAAATTCCCGCCCTCGACATCGACCGCCGCCGCTTCGACCGGACGGTTTTCCAACAGCGCGGTGAGGAACGCCCGGCTGATTTCCGGCAATAACGTGTTGGTGATTATCGCGTCCACCACGCGCGCTCCGCTTTCGACTTCGTTGCACCGCTCCCTAATCAATTCATACACCGCGTCCGTTACCGCCAAATCAACGCCGTAATTCGCCGTTATCCGTTTTTTCACCGCGCCGAGTTTCAGGTCGATGATGTTCCGCATCACTGCCGCCGACAGCGGATAATACGGAACGACCGTAATCCGCCCCAACAACGCCGCCGGAAACGCCCGCAACAAATCGGGGCGCATCGCTTCGGCGAGCGTCTCGACCGCCGGTAAATTCTCCGCGTCGCGGCACAACCGCCGCACCGTCTCGCTCCCGACGTTGCTCGTCATAATGATGACGCAATTGCGGAAATTGATTTCCCGCCCCTCGCCGTCTTTCATCCGTCCCTTGTCGAAGACCTGAAAGAAAATTTCGTGCACGTCGGGATGCGCTTTTTCCATTTCGTCGAGGAGTAAAACGCTATACGGTTTGCGCCGCACCGCTTCGGTCAAGACGCCGCCCTCGCCGTAGCCGACATAGCCGGGCGGCGCGCCTTTGAGGGTCGAGACCGTGTGCGCTTCCTGAAACTCCGACATATTGATGGTGATGAGATTGCGCTCGTCGCCGTAAAGCGCCTCCGCCAACGTCAGCGCCGTTTCGGTTTTGCCGGTGCCGCTCATTCCCGCGA
>BNUQ01000097.1 GCA_025997475.1 Planctomycetales bacterium | reverse complement strand
CCCGCCGCCTTGTAATTTCAACTTTGTCCGCGATATTGCGCCGAGCCGTGTTTGGGGCGGACTTTTTCACTTTTTTACAGGAGGATGGGCTATGGGCAACAAATTGGTCGGCAACGCGATTGTGTTCACGCAGGGCGGTCCCACCGCCGTCATCAACGCCAGTTGGGTCGGCGTCGTCGAAGGGTTGCGAGACGCGCCCGCCGACGTGCTTACCGGCATCTGGGGCAGTTTGCACGGCATCGACGGCGTGCTTAACGAGGAGTTCGTTGACCTGCGCGCGCAAAGCCAAAAAACTCTCGACGCCGTGAGTAGGACTCCCGCCACCGCGCTTGGCACCACCCGCCACAAGCCGAACGCCGAAGACAATCAAAAAATGCTCGCCGTCTTCAAGAAATACAACATTCGCTACGTGTTCGGCGCCGGCGGCAACGACACCTCGGAATCGCTCGACCTCATCAACGACGCCGCCAAAGCGAGCGGCTACGATTTGCGAATGTTCCACGTCTGCAAAACCGTCGATTGCGACCTGATGGAAAACGACCACACCTGCGGCTACGGCTCGGCGGCGCGTTTCGTCGCCAACGCCTTCCGCGGCGCCGACCTCGACAACAAAGCGTTCGGCGGGATTTACCTCGGCGTTTGTATGGGGCGTCACGCCGGATTTTTGACGGCGGCGGCGGCGCTCCGCCGTAACGAAATCGCCGATTCCGGTCCGCATTTGGTCTATGTGCCGGAACGCGCGTTCTCGGTCGAGCAATTCGTCAAAGACGTCGAAGCGGTCTATAAACAACACGGACGCGCCGTCATCGCCGTGTCGGAAGGCATTGAAGACAAAGCGCACACGCCGATTTTGCAATTGTTGTCGTCCGACAAACTCGAAGCCGACAGCCACGGCAACGTGCAATTGTCCGGCACCGGCGCGCTCGCCGACGCGCTCGTCGAGCAACTGAAAAAACATTTGGAAGGCAACGGCATCGTCAAGAAATTGCGCGCCCGCGGCGACACGTTCGGCTATCTGCAACGGTCGTTCACCGATTTGAGTTCCGCCGACCGCGAAGAGGCGTTGCAAGTCGGCTGGACGGCGGCGCAAGAGGCGTTGCGCGGCGAGTTCACCGACGGGTCGATTGCGATTCAACGCGCGAGCAGTAATCCGTATCGGGCGAAATTCGTCCGCGTGCCGCTGAAAGCCGTCGCCGGCAAAACCCGCCACCTGCCGGACGAATTCATCAACGCCGCCGGCAACAACGTTACCGAGCAGTTTATCGCGTGGGGCTTGCCGCTCATCGGCGAAAATCCGCTCATCGGCGAATTGGACTTGAGCAAAAAAGTGGCGAAGAAATAGAGCAGAGTTGAGAGTTAAAAGTTGAGCGTTGAGAAAAAAACGGATTGTTTTTTTTGTTAGACGCGCGAAGCGCGGACGTCTTTTAAACTTTTAACTCTCAACGCTAAAAAAAAGACCGCCCGTGAAATGGGCGGTCTTTTTTTTTAATGCTCTATTCAATTGCCACGCGCTTTAGCGCGTGGATAGCGTTCCTGCTAAATCATGGGCTTTAGCCCAAACAATCATTCGGCTAAAGCCGGTGAAATGAAAACATATTTTTTAATTTTGGGCTAAAGCCCGTTTCTTTCTTGACCGCCGACCACGCCTTAAAAGGCGTGGCAATTGAATAGAGCATTCCGCTTCCCGTGCCGATGCCGACGTTGACCCGCCGTTAAAACGGCGGGTTTTCAACTTTCAACTTTCAACTCTGAACTCTCAACGCTGAACTCTCAACTCTAAACTCTAAACTCTAAACTCTGCACTTCCAACTCCCCACAAAATTCAAGTCCGCCCACGATTTCGGTCGATAGAGGCGGGCGTTTTTTTTATGGGGAGAATCTGCTTATGCGTTCGTTTAAATTAAAAATAACCAATGGGCAAAAATGGAAAATTTTATGGTTGCTCGTCGTTTTTCTCGGACTCAACGGCGTATTTTCCTCGCGCGCGGCGTCTGACAATCACGAGTGGTTGCCCGGCAAAGAAATTTTGTTGCGCTTGCGCGACGACGGCGCCACGGCGGGACGCGGGTCGGCGAAAAATTGTTGGTTTTTTGACGGCGTGAGCGGCAACGTGTTGTTTTTGCAGGGCGACGGCGACGGGCTCAACGCGGTGCGGTTGCCCGACGACGCGGACGCCGCCGGCGAATTTGATTACGAACTCGCGGCCATCACCACCGAAATGGTGCACGGCAATCTCGCGGACGCCGTCGCCAAATTGCAGAACTATCTGCGCCAAAATCCCGACAGCGTCGAGGGCTGGCGCTATCTCGGCGACTGGCGCTATCAACAGGAAGACGTCAACGGCGCCGCGCAGGCGTATAAAACCGCCTTGCGCCTCAACGGCGAAAATTACGCCGCCCGCCGCGGTTTGGGCATCGCCGAGTTGTATCTTGCCTACGGTTTTTACGCGCAAAACAATCTAAAAGTGGCGCATCAGTATTTTCAGGAGGCGTTGCGCGATTTGCACGATTGTTTGGAAACGGCGGGCGAGGATTCCGTCGCCGCTTACGGGCAGGCGCTGGCGGCGGAAGGCGTCAGCCGCGAACTCTGCCGCATCGCGTTTCGCGCCGTCGGCGGCGAGAACGAAGACACGGCGAAAAATATCATCCGCAATTGCTTGGATATTCTTGATGTCGCCATCGCCGCGTCGCAAGACCGGATTAACGGCTATCCCGACGACGATGACGCGCGATTGTTGCTCGGCGGCTTGTTTCTGCGCCGCGCGCGCATCCTGCAACCGTTCGGGCATATCGACGAAGCCGGCGACAATCTGCTGGCGGCAATCCGCGCCTACGCGCCGGTCGCCACCGCCGACAGCCAACACGCCGCCATCGCCAAAGCGCAAACCGCCATCTGCGACGAATTGCTGAAACGCTGGCACGAACCGACGGCGGGAGAGCAACAATTAACAATTAACAATTAACAATTTACAATTTACAATTAACAATTGTGGAGTTTGATTTTCAAAACCGCTTCGCGCAACTTTCAACTGCCCACTCTTAATTCTTAATTCTTAATTCTTAATTCTTAATTCTTAATTCTTAATTGTTAATTCTTAATTGTTAATTGTTAATTGTTAATTGTTAATTGCTCTTCCGCCGTCCACTGCTTTACGGAGAGAATATAAAAAATGAAACGCGACCGCTCGCCCGTCGAGCAATATCACGACCGCGTGGCGGGGATTTACGACACGATTTACGAACACAATCCGTATTGGGAAACCGTGTTCGCGCTGACGTGGCGGCACGTGTTGCGGCATCTGCCGACCAATCAGGCGACGCGCTGTTTGGATGTCGGTTGCGGCACCGGCAAGTGGGGGCTGATGTTGTTGAAGTCCGGCTACGCTTGCGATTTTCTCGATATTTCCGCGAAGATGCTCGACCACGCGCGGCGCAAGGTTTCGCAATTGGACCGCGTGCCGGCGCCGCCGGAATTTTATCACGCCTCGCTTGCCGATTTAAGCGCGGTGCCGGCGGGACGCTACGGTTTTATCATCGGGCAAGGCGACCCGCTCGGTAGCGCCGGACGTCCGGAAAAAGCGCTGAAAGAATTGTGCCGCGCGCTCGCGCCCGGCGGCTTGCTGTTGATGTCGGTCGATAGCGTTTATGGCGGACTGTATCACTACCTCAAAGAGGGCGACCTCGACGGTTTGGAAAATTTTATCAAGAGCGGACGGACGCGCTGGGTCACCGACGAAGAAAATCAACAGTATGAAATTCAGGCGTTCACGCCGGAAAAAATCCGCGAACTCTGCGCCGCGCGGCAGTTGGAAGTCGTGTCGATTATCGGCAAAACCATTTTGCCGCTTCGCCGGTTTCAGGAACAACTGCGCGACCGCGAAACGCGCGAGCGGCTGATTAAACTCGAAGAAAAATTAAACGGGCGCGAAGCCGTCCTCGGTTGCGCCGCGCATTTGGAATTTGTGGCGCGCAAGAGCAATTAACAATTGACAATTAAAAATTAACAATTTTGAAATTTGAGAAGCAAACTCCACAATTGTGAATTGTGAATTTTTAACTCATCTTACGCGGTTAGCATCGATTGCTTTTGCAACGAAGAATTTGAAAAAATTCCGCCAGTCGCGCTGAAAGCGCGAAACATATCAGCCCAGGGTAAGGCGCACGCTCTTGGCGCCGCCACCCTGGGTAGCGGTTGATTGATAAAACCATCCGACAGCCCCGCCGTTAGGCGGCAAACGCCGCCATTGGCGGCGAGAGCGGTTCGCCAAAATGCGGCGAACCGTCCAATTGCGGTTGGCGCTTCGCGCCACCATAGGTAAAGA
>BNUQ01000096.1 GCA_025997475.1 Planctomycetales bacterium | reverse complement strand
CATTCGACAAGTTGTAAGGCGGGTCGGCGAAAATCATATCCACATAATTGTCGGGGAATCTCGCCATCACTGCCAAACAGTCGTCGTTATACAACGCAAAATCCGCGGTTTTAAGCGCCGGACGAATCGACCGCCGCGTTGCGCCGGCGGCAACATAATCAACCGCCTGTTCAAAACAACACAACGGTTCGGCGGGAATGGATGGCGGGATTTCGTAGGTCATAAATTTTCACAAATGCGAAACGCTGAAAATAATCGCGGCGGTCGCCGCGCCTTCTCCGCCTAATACCGCGTGGCGCGGAACCACCAGTAGCCGCCGGCGAGCATCATCGCCAAATTCGGCACCCATAACGAATACCACGGGAACGTGCCGTTACGCACCGAATTAAACAGCATACTGACGACCATATAAAAAATAAACGCGAAGCCCAAGCCCGCCGCGTAGCCAATCGTCGAGTTGCCGCACCGCGCGCTCGACGCCAACGGAATCCCCAAAAACGCAAACGACACGCACGCGAACGACATCACCAATTTCACCTGCACTTCCGCCATCGCGCTAATCAAACTCCAATGCGCCTCTTCGCTCTGCCCGCGCCAATTGCCGATGCGATAATCCTCGCTCGCCAGCGCCGGACTTTTTACTTTCGCCCATTCCGCCGCCAACACCGGATTTCTCGCGGCGATTTCTGCCGTCGTCGCCGTCGTCGCCGCCAACCACGTCGCCACGTCTGCCGGCAAGGCGCGTCCCGTCGCCGCTTTCGTCAAGCCCGCCCGCAATTCCTGATAAAAGCGCTCGCCGGTTTCGGCGACTTTTTTTCGCCGCGCCGCCATTTCCAACAGCAGTTTGTCGATGCCCATATATTGGACGCGGTGCGGGTCGAAAGTAACTTCAAAGCCGCCGTTCGGGTGGACGAATTTGTCGCGCGTGTGCGGCGTCAACTGAATGGAAGTCAGATTTTTGTTGATGCGGTTGAACACGATGGCGTCCCAAAAATCGCCGATAATCGACATATTGCCG
This sequence comes from Planctomycetales bacterium, assembly GCA_025997475.1. GTDB lineage: Bacteria > Planctomycetota > SZUA-567 > SZUA-567 > SZUA-567 > MS499-59. The sequence continues at coordinate 3,334 of BNUQ01000096.1, read as the reverse complement.
TCGTCGTCTTCGGTTACTTTGATTTGATGATTTTTGGCGAGCGTGCGCGTTTCCAAATGCGGATAGCGCGGGTCCCAAACCTCGTCGTCCGCCGCGTTCGCTTCGGGGCTTTTGAACACGGCGAAATCAATGCCGGTCTGATTGCCCGACTCGCCGTTCCACGCCGAGGGCAAGCGGCAAATCGCCAGCGTAATCGAGCCGGGAATCTGAAACGAAAAACTGCCGGGCTTTTCCAATTTGGCGTTGATGATGTTGGTGCGGTCGGCGAGGATGCGCCGCTCCATATTGACGACCGACGCGGTCAGCACGTCGGCGTTGAGATACACCGTTATCATCGAGGCGAACAGCGCCAAAACCATGCCGGGCGCGCCGAGCCAGAACGGATGAATTCCCGCCGCCTGCGCCGCGACCATTTCGTTGTTCGCCGTGAACCGCCCGTAGGCGATGAGAATGGCGGTAACGACCGCGAGCGGCAACACCAACCGGCTGATGAGCGGAAAGATGTAGGGAATAATCTGCAAGACCGCCGGCATCGACACGCCGTTGCTGATGACCTGCGAGCACATCAGCGCGAGAAAGACAAACGAATAAACCGCTAACGACATCGCAAACGCCTTGCCGAGGTCGCTCAGCAGATACCGCGGCAGAGTAAGCAAAAGGCGCATGGTGGTTCCTTGGGGGTTGAACGGTTGTGAGACCTGTTTTGAGAAATTACAAATTACAAATTGCGGAGTTGGATTGGCAAATTGCGCGGCGCAAAATTTAGCGCAAAAAACACGAAAAGGGAGTGATAAAATCAGAATGGCAAAAAGAATCGTCTTGACTTGAAAAAATTTTATTTTAACACTTCGCACCGTATTAAATTTGCTCCATTCAATTTTGGAGAGAATGACCGCAATTTTTATTCGGAGATAATATGACCGCTTCGCATCCGTCGTTTTTGTTGGTTAATCCGGGCTATTCTTTTGACGCCGAAAGTATTTGGGCGTCGATTTCTTCGGTTCAGCCGCCGCTTGGCATCGCGTCTTTGGCGGCGACTTTGGAGAAAAACGGTTTCGCCGTCGCGATTAAAGATTTTCAAGCCGACAGCGGCGGTTACGAAATCGACCGCGCCTTTTTGCAAAATGCCGATTACGACTATTTGGGCATCAGCGCCACCACGCCGCAAACTAACGCCGGCGAGGCAATCGCGGCACTATATAAGCAATTCCACCCGCGAGCCCAAGTAATTTTCGGCGGCGTCCATCCTACCACGATGCCTGACGAAGTGTTGACCAACTCGGTCGCCGATATCGTCGTGCGCGGCGAAGGCGAATTGACTTTGCTGGAAATTGCGCAAGGCAAGCCGTTACGAGATATTTTAGGCATATCCTATAAAACATCGATTGCGGGGGGGGGGGGGGTAATTCATAATCCCGACCGTCCGTTTATTGAAAATTTAGATGATTTGCCCAATCCGGCGTATCATTTATTGCCGATGAGTAAGTATCATCCGGCGGTCGGTAGTTACAAAAGATTGCCGGCAATCAATGTGATGTCGGCACGCGGTTGTCCCGGAGTTTGCACTTATTGCCACCGGCAAATGGGCAAACGGGTGCGGTCGCGGTCGGGACGGCGGGTGGCGGAAGAAGTCAAATATTTGCACGAAACGTACGGCATCAACGAAATCTCGTTTTACGACGACACTTTTACCGCGAACAAAGACGAGGTTTATAGTTTTATCGCGGCGCTGAAAGAATTTAATTTAGATATGACTTGGTGTTGTTTTAGCCGCGTTGACGCGGTGGACGCGCCGTTATTGGCGGCGATGGCGCAAGCCGGTTGCCATCAACTTATGTTCGGCGTGGAATCGGCGAATAAAGAGGTGCGGAAAAATATCAAAAAAGGCATTTCGTTGGAGCGCGTCAAAGAAGCGGTGCGCGATACGAAAAATGTCGGCATTGAGGTGCGCGTGGCGTTTATGCTGGGCAATCCGGGGGAAACCCGCGCCACGATAATGGAGACCATTCGTTTCGCCAACGAACTTGACCCGGATTTGGTTATTTACAATATGACCACGCCTTACCCCGGCACGGAAATGTTCAAGTGGGCGGACGACAACGGTTATCTGCTGACCAAGGATTGGCGGTTATACGACTTGCGCCATCCGGTGATGGAATTGCCGACGATTTCCAATCAAGAATTGAGCGAATTATACACTTACGCTTACCGGAAATTTTATTGGCGTCCGCGCTATCTTTGCAAGCGACTGAAAATGTTGCGGTCATTCACCGATATAAAAAATGCGTTTAAGGGATTGTTGGCGACGATGCGGACGTAGCGTATTTTTATCGACGATGCAAATTGTCGCTTAAACGGGGAGTAAAATGGTGTCGCGCTAAGTTTTCCCCGCGCCGAAAAGCGCGGGGATTTTTTCTCGTGGGCGGCGGATTTATTTTAACTTCGTCGCGGCTACAATGCGCCGAAAGTTTCAACCGGAGAATGAAATGAAAAACCAACCAATTGAAAAATCCGCGCCGAAAAAACGCGCGAAAAGAGCGCCGAAAGCGTTCCTCATCGAAAACGGCGTGTGGACGGAATTTACCAGTTATCCGAAACCCCAAAAACCGTCGAAAGGCGGTCAATGGTTGCGCGAACATCGACCATTGATAGAAATTCTTGATATGCGGGCGGTGCTGAAATGAGACCGGAACGATTTTTATTGGACGCGCATATCGCCGTGTATGCGTTGTCCAATCCGCGGGAATTAGACCACGTTGTGGCGGGGTTGCTTGACGACTACGCCGACGATTGCCATATCAGCACCGTTTCGATGCGCGAAATTATCCATTTGCAAAAGCGCGGAAAAATTAAATCTTACGGTAAAAAGCCGGAAGACATTATTTTGGCGTGCGAAACGACGGGCTTTAAATTGTTGCCGGTCAATCGCGAGCATTTGCGGGCTTACGCTAATCTGACGATTCATTCCGACCACAATGACCCGAACGACCATATCATCATCGCGCAAGCCATCGCCGAGCGAATGACGCTCATCAGTTCCGACAATAAATTCGATTTCTACACCCGACAGAAATTGCGCTTGTTGTTCAACCGGCGCGGATAATTTTTAATGTTCCCGTGCGCCGACCACTGCCCACGCCAACTAGGGCGTGTTCACTATAAAATGAGTTGGTAAGGCGTTAAGTAAAAGATATAAAAGTAGCGGATAAAATTTTGCCGGAGGTTATTCCCGATGAAACCGCTGACGCAAGAACAGTTCGAAAAAATTAAAGACGTTTTGCCCAAACCCCGCGGCACGGTCAAAACCGACTGTTACAACTTCCTTAACGCGCTT
>BNUQ01000095.1 GCA_025997475.1 Planctomycetales bacterium | reverse complement strand
TTGTGCTTAAAGGTGATATTGCCGATGCCGGACGGTTAGTCGGTATTCGCTTGACCGATTATTACACCGAAGAGTTTCCGCTGATTTTCGCGTTGGAAACGTTGCGAATAGTGCCGGATTCGGCTTGGACTTTTACGATGGCGAAAGAGGCGGCGATAAATATGTTGGTGGTTGACGCCACGCTCCGGCACTATGGTTACGGACTTCTTGACGGACATTTCGGCAATATCACCTTTAAGCACAATCGACCGGTTTTTCTGGATGTCGGCAGTTTGGTCAAAGGGCAATCGGGTTTTATTAGCGAATTGCTCAACTACGCGCTGATGCCGTGGTTGTCGCGGAAAATAAAGCCGCGTAATTGGCGGGAGCGCCTCGCTTTCTTGAAACAAAAGTTGCTTAAAAAGTTGCTTAAAATAATTATGCGGCAGAAAACGGTAAAGATAGAATACGTTGACTATCTTTTGCAGAAGTGTCCGCAACCGAAAACGGCGTGGCAGGATTATCATCGCGGTTGCACCGCCGAAACCGCGCCGACCGGACGCCACGCCCGAATTGTTGATTTGGTTAAACAATTTTCACCGGAAGCGAGAACTTGTGTGGATTTGGCGGGAAACGCCGGTTATATCGCGCACTTATTGGCGCAGACCGGACAATTTACCGCCATCATAAATCTTGATTACGATGAAAACGCGATTGAAAGCGGGCGGGAAAAATTTCGGGATGAGCGGATTGAATTTTATTGCGCCGACACGATGCTCGGCGCGGGCATCGCCGACGCGGTTAAATCGGATATTGTTTTGGGGTTGGCGTTGACCCACCATTTGCTGTTGACGCAAAATTACAATATCCACGCGGTGCTATCCATCATTGCGAGATACACGAACCGCTACGCTTACCTCGAATTTTGTCCATTAGGAATGTATAGCGGCGACTATCCAGACCGCTTGCCGCCGCTTCCGGCGTGGTATAACGACGATTGGTTCGCCCAAAATTTCCGCAAAACTTTTAAGATTTTGCACCGCGAAGTGGTCGGGCGAGCAACCGTCGCGGGGCAAGAACGCGACCATCGAATTTTATACATCGGACAAAAACTCGGCGACGAACAATAGCCGCGCTCCGGCGCGGCGGTTGAAATTTTCGCCCGCAAATTCTGTGATGACGCAGGTTTCGCCGAATGTCTTCGCCGAAAAAGGTCTGTATATGCCGGCGACGATTTTGAAAAGTCCGCGCGCCGCGCCGGTCAGCGCGGCAGGCGGCGCGCCACGGTTTGGCGGCGGAGGTGGGTCAGCGCCATTGCCAGCGCGTCGGCTTCGTGGTCGGAGGGCGGCAGTTGCGGCAAATTCAGCAAAATTTGCATCAGCCGTTGCACCTGCTCTTTGGTCGCGTGCCCGTTGCCGGTAACGGCGCGTTTGACGACCGTCGGCTCATAACCGGCGACCGGCAAATTGTCCACCGCCGCCGCCAACAACGCCACGCCGCGCGCCTCGCCAATCGTAATCGCCGTTTTGAGGTTGTTGCCGGCGAAAACCGTTTCCACCGCCGCCGCTTCGGGACGATATGTTTCTATCGCGGCGCGCAGTCCGCGAAAAATCACCGCCAACCGCGCCGCGACGGTCTCGCCGGCGGCGTTAATCACGCCGGACGCCACATAGCGAAAACCGCCGCCTTTTTCTTCCACCACCCCGTAACCGGCGTGCAAGGTTCCGGGGTCGATACCGATAACGCGCATAGTTGCCTTCTACATTTCGCCACGCCAATCAATTCCACGAGTGTTACTCGGCGTTTTTCCGGTCGGGATTTTTAACGTCAGTTTTGTCCGTTTTGGACGGCTTTTTTCTGGCGTCTTTGTCGATGCATTGTTTGCAAGCGTTAAGACCGTTGGCGGTCGCTTCGGCGGAGGTCGTTTGGGCAATATCTTTGCCGATTTCTTTGCCGTCTTTTTTCGCGCGTTCGATAACGCCGCATTGTTCAAGATGAAAAGTTTTATTTTTACCGATGACGAAAACCGCCGCGTCCGGCGCCAATAACTCGGCAGTCGCCGCCGCCGCCGAAGCATTAGCCGCCGCCTCGCCCGCCGTGTCCGCCGTCTCCGCCGCCAAACTAATTCCCGTCAAACACCCCGCCAACAACACCACAGCAAGTAACCTTTTCATAGCGTTTCTCCTTCCGATAAATCACACAAGAATGCCGCCCCGTGCGGCAGAAAGTTTATTGTTTGCAAGCTCGCGCCATTATTTTGCGTCGGCGATTACGGCAGGGCGTAGCGGTAAAAACGTGTAACTGCGCTCCGTAAATAGCGCGTCGTAATTGTCGGCAATTTTTGCCATTGTCGTTTTTATCGCCAAATCACTTTGGTCGATGCCAATCCATCGCCGACCGTTGTTTTGCGCGGCTTTCAACGTCGTTCCCGAACCGCAAAAACAATCAAGGACCACGCTGTTTTCATTCGACGAGGTCTTAATAATCAGGTCTAACATCGCCGCGTTTTTCTCGGTCGGATATTGCGGATACGGCGGGTCTTTGAATTCCCAAATATCCTGCCTACGCCCGCCCTCGCTGGCATCGGCATAAATAATCTTTCGCGGATTGCCGTTGCTTGACCATTCAATCAGCCCGTCGTGGTCCCATTGTTCCAACGCCGCCGCGCCGGTGCGCCAATGCCGACCGACCGGCGGCAACATTCCTTTGAACGGTTGGTTGGATTTGCCGTTTTTTGTTTCACCCGGCGCGTGGAGCGGCACCGTCGTGTAACGCCGTCCCTGCGCGTCGATTTTCGGAAACAAAGTCGCGATTTTTTCCGGCGCGTATTTTTGGCGCGGCTCATGCCAAATCGGATGCGCCGTTTTCGTGTAAAACAAAATCAAGTCCTTAATGTTGCCGAAACCGACGCGCTCAAAATTTTTGGGATTGCATTTTACGCGCGTAATGTCGTTACGAAAATTTTCAATGCCAAAAACCTCGTCCAACATCACTTTGACGTAATGCCCGATTTTATAGTCAGTGTGCAAATAGAACGAACCGCGCTCCGATAACAACTCGCGGATTAGCATCAATCGCGCGCGCAAGAACTCAATAAATTCACCGCCTTTGCGCGTGTCGGCATAAGCGACTTCGCCGTTTTTAGAATTACTAATCGTTGTGGCGCGACCGTTGGTAATGGTAAAATTACCGCCGGTGGCAAAAGGCGGGTCGATATAGACCAAGTCAATTTCTCCCTTCCAGCCGTTTGCCAAAAGGTAGTTAAGTCCGTCGAGATTATCGCCGCTAATGAGGAGATTTTTTTTCATCGGCTCACAATTGATAGAGAAAATTACGCAGAACGAGCGCGCTCATAATGTTACCGCCGGCGTAGTTTCCGGTCAAGGTCTGACGCAACTTATTCTTGCCGTTGATGTATAAAACGCCGTCTAAAATCGCGATTTTTTCGGCTTTGACGTCCGGCGTTCTTAGCGTGCTCATCGCGTCGGCGAACTGCGCGTTTTGATGCCCGCCAAAAGCGGTCAAAAATTTGGCTTCGCCGATAACGTATTTGCCGTTAAAACGAGCGACAAAGTCAAGCCCTTTATCGCGCCGGTAGTTCAACTCGTCGCGCGCGAAATCCATCATCGACCGGTCGTCGCCGTCCAAAACGGCGTCTTTCCTGTCGGCGGTAAATTTATCCACACCGACCGGCGACAGCCCTAACGATTTCTTGCGCAACCACTCGCGAAACATCGGTCCGATTTGGCGGTTGGTTTCTTTCGGCTCGCCGCACCGTTCATAAATTTTATCCAATCCTAGCTCATAAAGCCGACCGCAAAGGCGATTGACCGTGCGCGGATTGCGCGCCATCGCCGTTTTATCCCGCTTCAAGTAGGCGACATAACTGTCTTTAAGCGGGAATAAGTTTAGTTTCAACAATTCGCGAATCAGCGCCTCGTTGTTTTTGCGCTTAAACGCTTTTTCGACCGCGCCCCAAATTTCCGCGTTGACCTCGCGAATGCCGTCGGGGATAGTCGGATAAACTTGAAATAAGTCGTCTAAATACGACCGTTGATTGGCGTATTCAATGCTCATTTGCGTCCACGTATTCATCGCGTTTTTCCTCTTTACGCTTTCGCGTTAGTGAGCATCGGGACAAACTGCCCCGACGCTCTTCACTCTCAATCCACCAACAAATTCTCCGCCGTCATTGCCGCCGGTTTGGACAGTTGTCGGCGTTACTCGGCGTTTTTCCGGTCGGGATTTTTAACGTCAGTTTTGTCCGTTTTGGACGGCTTTTTTCTGGCGTCTTTGTCAAGGCATTGTTTGCAAGCGTTGAGACCGTTGGCGGTCGCTTCGGCGTAGGTTGTTTGGGCAATATCTTTGCCGATTTCTTTGCCGTCTTTTTTCGCGCGTTCGATAACGCCGCATTGTTCAAGATGAAAAGTTTTATTTTTACCGATGACGAAAACCGCCGCGTCCGGCGCCAATAATTCCG
>BNUQ01000094.1 GCA_025997475.1 Planctomycetales bacterium | reverse complement strand
GCCAATGGCGGCGAGAGCGGTTCGCCAAAATGCGGCGAACCGTCCAATTGCGGTTGGCGCTTCGCGCCGTCTTTACCTATGGTGGCGCGGCTGATAGCGCGTCGCCGCTTACCATAGGCTGATATGTTTTGCGCTTTCAGCGCGATTAGCGGAATGAATTATCAAAACAATCAATCGGGTAACATGAATTGTTAATTGTTAATTGCTCTTTCACCGCTTCCGCGAAAATGACCAAAAATTTAGCCGAGTTGACTTCGATAAAAATCGGCGGCGCCGCCGCTTTTTTTTATGAACCGGCGACGGTCGTGGAACTGACCGCGTTGCTGGCGGCGCATCCCGACGCGGTGTTGCTCGGCGGCGGCACGAATATCGTTTTCGGCGCGATGCCGCGCCGCGCCGTTATTTCAATGAAAAAAATTAACGCGGCGTTAAACGAATGGCGGGAAATTGCCGCCGATGAAATTCGCGTAACCGTCGGCGCGGGCAAACCGCTCGCGGAAGTGGTGCGGCAAGCCGTCGCGGGCGGTTGGCGCGGCGTCGAAAATCTAATCGGCATTCCCGGCACGGTCGGCGGCGCGGTGGCGATGAACGCGGGTGCGCAAGGGCGGGCGATTGGCGACGCGGTCGAAAAAGTCGTCGGCGTCGATTACGGCGGGACGCCAGTCGAAAAAATTTTTACGCCCGCCGAATTGGGTTTCGCCTATCGGACTTCGCGCTTGCAGACGACGCCAATCGCGGTGGTGGCGGTGGAGTTGCGACTGCGTCGCACGGCGGTCGCGGAATTGGCGCCACGCGCGGCGGCATGGCTCGCCGCCCGCGCGGCGTGCCGGATAAAATTACCGAATTGCGGCAGTGTTTTTCGCAATCCGGCGGGGGAGAAATCCGCCGGCGAACTTCTGGAAAGCGCCGGAATGAAAGGCGAAACGCGCGGCGCGTTGCGGGTCAGCCCGACGCACGCCAATTTTTTTGAAAATCTCGGCGGCGCGACCGGCGACGATTTTTGCGATTTGTTAGACAGGGCGCGCGACGCCGTGCGCCGGCGGACGGGAATTGCGTTGACGCCGGAAGTGAAAATCATCGGCGAATTTTGCCGCAAAAATTAGCGGCGCGGGGTTATTGCGCCGGTTTTGCCGAAATATACAATCCCAAAACTCGTTCCTGAAATTCATTTGCTTATTACGTGGCGAGATACCCAAGCGGCCAAAGGGGACAGACTGTAAATCTGTTGGCATTGCCTTCGAAGGTTCGAATCTTTCTCTCGCCACCACCTTATTCTCCCCGTCATTTTCCTTTCCGTAAGGCGGATACAGGTAATGAGCGATGGACGACACCTCGAAAATTCTCTGGCATCCGGCGTTTTGCGATGCACTACAATTGGAATTGCGCGATTACAGCGACGTGCTCACTTTTGAGCCCGAACATCAACTAAACACCGAGCCGTTACGAATTGACGTGTTGGTCATTAAAAAGCCCGCCGAGGTGGTGATTAAGAAAAATATCGGGCGGATTTTTCGGACGCACAATATCGTCGAATATAAATCTCCCGACGATTATTTGGCGTTGGCTGATTTTCATCGCGGTCTGGCTTACGGGTATCTGTATTGCGCGATTGAAAATATCACGTTGGCGGATTTAACGATTACCTTTGTCGTATCGCGTTATCCGCAAAAAGTATTGGCTTATCTGCGCGAACAGGACGGTAAAATCGTTGAGCAAGGAAGCGGTATTTATGAAATTACCGGTTGGGTTATGCCGCTACAAATTGTGATTGCGCCGGAATTGAACTCTGAGGATAATTTATGGTTGAAGCAGTTGCGCGCGGGTTTGGACGCGCAGTCGTTAGAGCGGTTAATGAAACAAGCGTTACGGCAAAAAAGTATCAGTAAATTTCGGTCATATTTGCAGGCGATAGCGCAAGCGAATATGGCAACATTGATGGAGGAGTATCAAATGAGCGCACAAACATTAGAGGACTTTTTAGTGGAGTCGGGGATTACCGCCGGCATAGAAGCGCGGAGTGAAGCGCGTGGGGAAGCGCGAGGGGAGGCGCGAGGAGAGGCGCGAGGGGAAGCGCGGGGGGAAGCGCGAGGCAAAGCCGCAATTGCCCGCAGTATGTTGGCGAGCGATTTTTCGCTGTCGGACATCGCGAAATTTACCGGCTTGACGGTCGCGGAAATCGAGCGGTTGAAATAGAGAGCAAGCGTTCTTTCGATGGACTGTGTTGAACTTGGTTGTGTTTAGAGCGCGTTGCTAAATACAACAACTTCGGTAAAAACCGGTGATTAAATGAAAAAAATTTTAGTTACCGGCGGCACGGGTTTTGTCGGGCGGAATGTCGTGCCGATTTTGAATAAAAAATATGAAGTTATCGCGCCGTCTCGCAGTGAATTAAATTTAATCGATAAATCGTCGGTTGATGATTATTGGCGGCGGCAAAATTTTGACATATTGCTTCATTTGGCGACGCCGCGTCTTGGACAAAATCCGTCCGACCGACAAGAAAATCAGTTTAACGATATGGTGCGCGCGTTTTTTAATTTGCAAGCGTGCGCGAATGAATTTGCCAAAGTTATCTACACCGGTTCCGGCGCCGAATATGGCAAGACCCGCGATATTACTATGATAACCGAAGAGCGGATTGGCGAAGTCATCCCGGAAGATGCTTATGGTTTTGCCAAATATATTATGAATACGGTAGCGCGGCAGTCGGCGAACATCTATAATTTGCGCTTATTCGGTTGCTATGGACCGACCGATGACTCGGGTAAATTTATCCGCGATGCGATTGATTGCTGCTTGCGCAATGAACCGATAATAATTCGACAAGATTGTTACTTTGATTATTTGTATGTCGAAGATTTCGCCCAAATTATCGAATGGTTTATCGAAAATCAACCGCAATATCACGATTACAACGCGGTAACCGGCAAGCCCGTGAGTTTATCCGCCATTGCACGATTAGTGGCGGGAAAAATGGAGAATAGCAACGGAATTAAAATCCTAAAAGATGGCTGGAATAATGAATACACCGCTACGAATGAAAGGTTATTAGCAGAAATGGGAAAACTTGATTTAACTTTATTGGATGTTGGCATAGAACAACAAATTATTTGGCAAAAGGAAAAATTTTAATGATTACCCCCCCCCCCCCCCCAAGAATCGCTTTGTCGTATTTGCGGCAAGGCAAGTGAAGCGATAGAGACCATAACCGTATCCCGTCCCGGCTATGTAAATGAAATAACGCATTATAAAGACGAGGCAGTTGTGTTGTCTTATTGCTTTGATTGTCAACATTTGCAAATACCGTATATACTTTCGTGGCAACATTATGATGCTTACGATGAACCGGATTTGCAATATATAACTAAGCATTTATTAGGCGAAGACCGGAAAAGACAATTGGCGCTATTAGAAAAATATGCGCCGCAGAAAAAATTATTGATTGATATTGGTTGTGATACCGGAGATTTTTTAGAATCGGCGCAAAGATACTTTGCCGAAGTGGTAGGGATTGAACCATCGGTAAAGTCGTGCGAAATTCTAAAACGAAAGGGTATTCATCATATCAATGCTTATTTTACCCGAGATTTATTTATCGATAACCCGATAGATGCCTTTTACTCGTCACAGGTTTTTGAACATCTTGCGGAGCCGCTAACGGTGATGAAAGATATTTACGCCGTCTGCCGGGACGGTGCCGTAGGCATCATTGAAGTGCCGGACGGTCAAAAAATTTGGGAGGCAAAATCGTTTGGTTATGTGGTTAATGAACATATTAACTATTTTTCACCGTTGAGTTTAACTCTGTTGGCGGCGCGTTCCGGTTTTTCGGTGGAATGTTGTAATGCGTATGACGGTAAAAACATTGAGATTTTATTAAGAAAAGAACGGCAAAAAAATAAAAATTTCACCGATCGTCGTGACAAAATCATAGTTTTTATCAAGTCTTTGCCCCAAAATAAACGTATATCGGCATTTGGCGCCGGGAAAAATTCACACGCCTTAATGCGATTGATCGAAAAACATTTATCGATAACGAATTGGTATGATAATAATCCAGCGGTGCAAGGCAGGTATGTAGTCAATTGCGCGACTAAAATTTCAGCACCGAACAGCGAAAGAATCCGTCAAGACGATATTATTCTATTATTTAATACCCGGTACGATCACGCAATCGTTGATGAATTACGGACGAAATACGAATATAAAGGCGAAATTATTACCATAGTATAGTCTATTGACTTAAAAAGTGAACATAATCGTCGCTCAGTGGTAAAATGAATTACGAATTACACGGCGGCGTTCGTTCGTAATTCGTAATTCGTAATTTTTCCGCCCGTTAACCGCCGCGCGACTAAGTTCATTATTAAAATCAAACAACTGTATAAAGGAAAATTTATGCCCCCCCCCCCCCCCCCCACTCCCCTCCCCCCTTTGATTTTTCCCACCTCCTCCCTCATCTCATTCCTCACTCTACTCCCCCTTTCTCATTTTCCCTGTCCTCTGGTTATT
>BNUQ01000093.1 GCA_025997475.1 Planctomycetales bacterium | reverse complement strand
AACTGAGTTCGCGGTCGATGAGTTGCGCGTCCGGCACGGGCGGCGGGGATTTTTTCATAAAAATAACTCCTTGATTTTTAATTCTCAATTTTTAACGGTTCTTCATATCGCTCCCGCAATTTTTCGCGGTTGATTTTCGCGTTATGGCGAATATCGACCGGCAGGGCGCGGCAGAAAAACAGGCGCGCTATCGCGCGGGTCGGCTCGTATTTTTGCGCCGCCGCCAACAATTCCGCCGTCAATTTTTTTTGTGCGGCGGCGGACAAGCGCCCGACCGGTTCGATGACGATGGCCGGCGTTTGGCGCGGCGCGACGCCAAGCCCGATAAGCGCCGAGCGGCGGACTAACGGATGTTCGTTGAAAATCGCTTCGCAACAAACCGAATATAAAACTCCGTCCGCCGTTTCCACGCGGTGCGCCGCGCGTCCGCAATACCAAACCCGCCCGCGCTCGTCAAGATAACCGACATCGCCCAACCGATGCCAAAACGTTTCGCCGTCGCGGATTTTCGCGCGCGCCGTCGCGTCCGGCAAGCGGTGATACGCCCGCGTTACGTTTTCGCCGCGCACGATAATTTCGCCGACGGCGCCGACCGGCAGAATTTTAGCGTCCGCAAGTTCGCCGCCGCCGGCGCGCCATTCAATAATTTTTAGTTCAACGCCGCCGACCGGCGCGCCGACGCAGTAGCCCCGCCCCTGCCGGGTCGCGGCGGCGGTTTCGTTTAGCACCGCGCTACCCGCCAAATCGCAAACCGGCAAACTTTCGGTGGCGCCGTAGGGCGCGTGCGTTTCCGCGCCGGCGGGCAGGACTTGCCGCAATAAAATTTCGTGCGTGCGCGGCGGCACCGGACAGCCGGACATCAGCACTTGCCGCAACGACGGCAATCGAATTTTTCGCGCCGCGGCGTCTTCGGCGACCTTGCGCCACAGCGTCGGCGAGCCGAAAGAGAACGTGCATCGTTCCGCGTTAATCGCCGCGATAAGTTCGCGCGGGTTCGCCGCCGCCGGTCGCGCCGCATTCATTTTCGGGATTACCGCCGTCATTCCGAGTCCGACCGAGAACAGCGCGAACAGCGGATAACAAGCGAGGTCAACGTCGTTTTCGGTAACGCCGTAAATCTCGCCAATCATCGCGCATTGGCGGAGGAAAATCCGATGCGTGTATTCGACGCCTTTGGCGGGACCGGTGCTACCGGTGGTGAACAGCACGGCGGCGAGTTCGTCGGGCGCGGCGTCCACCGGCGGCAACGGCTCGGGCGCGGACGCGCGATGCAACGCGGACAACGTCGCGCCGCGCCAGAAAAATTTTCGCCCGACGGTAACGTTGATTTTGACGCTCGCGAAAAAACGCGGGCGCAGGACGCGCGTCAAATGGGCGAGCGGAACGCCGACGAGCGCGGTCGGAGCGGCTTGTTGAATGCAATGAAGCAGACGCGCGACGCCCATGCCGGGGTCGAGCATCACCGGCGGGGCGCCGATTTTGAACAGCGCGAAAACCAGCGCGAAGAAGTCCGGCGACGGCTTGACCATTAAGAGCGTTTTATCGCCGCGCCGCAGACCGTAAGCGTTCAGCGCCCGCGCGTATTCGCCGCTCAAACGGTCGAGTTGCTGAAACGTCAGCGTCCGCCCGCTTCGCCGGTCAACGACGGCGCGTTTGGTCGGCAAACGTTGCGCGAGGGCTTGGAGGCGGGAGGCGATATTCATTCGTGGGCTTATTTTTGAAATTAAGAATTATGAATTAAGAATGGTGGAGTAAATTATCAAATTTCGCGAAGCGAATTTGCCAACCAAACGCCAAAATTCTTAATTATTAATTGTGGTTATCGACGGCGTCCGTCGCGGTGGTGTTTAGCAGGTTGAAGAGCGCCATCAGCGTATTGGCGGTCAGCGGTTTTTTCAACAGGGCGGCGCGACCGAAGAGTTGCGTCAGCGTGCGCTCGCGGACAAAACGCGCCGGCTCGTGTCCCGATAAAATGACGACCGGCATTTGGCTGTGGGCGGGGTCGCGGCGCAAAATTTCGAGCAAGTCGATGCCGGTCATCGGACGGAGGTCGAGTTCAAAAATGCACACGTCGAAAAAACCGTTGTCGATTTGCGTTAGGGCGTTCATCGGCGAATCCGCCATCGTGCAGTTAAAGCCGTTGCGCCCCAAATACGCGGCGATCGCCAACGCGCCGGGCGTGTCGCGGTCGAGCCACAACACGTCGCGGTAGGTCGCCGGCACCGGGTCGTTGGGATACAGCGTGTCATACAGCCGGTTGACTTCGTCGAGCGTCCATTTCGCCATCGCGGTCTCCGTTGATGAAAAATCCCCGCCGACGCGCGGGGCGGGGATTTACGATAATTAAAAATTACAAATTAAAAATTTCGGAGTTAATTAGACCTGTTCGACAACCAATTCGCGGCAAATTTTCGGCTAATTTTCCGTTCCGCCGCGTCAAAATTCCTCGCAATACTCTCGGTATTGCTTCGTCATTTTTCCTTGCGGCACGAAAAATTAGACACGAAAATTTGCTCACTCGTAGGTTTAGAACAGGTCTATTGAAATTTCGCGAAGCGATTTTGACCGTCAAACTCCACAATTTTTAATTGTTAATTGTTAATTTTTAATGGTGTTTAGAACGTGAAATCCGACGCCGGCACAAAATCGGATTTGCCCGCGGTCTGGTCGGACGCGGCGGAGGCGCCGTTTAAGTGGACGCTCAGCCGCTCCCACGTTTTGCGACCGACCACGCCGTCGGCGGACAATCCTTCCACCCGCTGGAAATTCTTAATCGCCGCGACGGTTTTCGTGCCGATTTTGCCATCGACCGGACCGGGATTGTAACCGGCGTTTTTCAACGCTTTTTGCACATCGGTCGCGTTCAAACCGGACACCGCAATCGTTTTCGCGTAGTTGTTGGCGGTGGATTTCTTGCCGCCGGCTTTCGTTTTGCTTGACGATTTTTTGGTCGAACTCTTCGGCGCCGGTTGTCCGAGACGCGCCACTTCCGCGCGGCGTTTCGGTTCGATGCCGGCGGGCGCGAAATCGGTGATTTGCACAATCGCGTCGTTGTTGTCGGGGCGTAGCAACAGTTGGTCGGCGGCGAGCGGCGCGGGCGTCGCCGCGTAAAACACCGGCGCGGGGGCGGGACGATCGGACATCACGACCAAATTCGCCTCAATGCCGTCAAGCCGTTGCGTGATAACGTCTAATTTTTGCGCCTGCGCCACCCGTTCCTGTCGCTTTTGGTCGCACCCGCCGAAAGTCAAAACCGCCGTGACCGCGATGACCAAGGTCAAATTTTTCCCCGTGAACATACTTATCTCCTTCGATTCGGTGTAAGGTAACGACCCAAAAATTTAAGCGGTGATTTATAGAGGCGGACGGCGCAAAGTCAATCGGAAGGGCGGCGAATTAGAGTTTAGCGGCGAAAATCGAAAGAATGAGCGCGGCGCACGAAGCCGCGTTTGCCGCCGCCGGCCAAAATTTTCCGGCGTGGCAAATCCGAACTATACTCAAGGCGAATTGTTTTGCGGAAAGTCGTGTTGGCAACGGCAAGCGTTTCTTGATGGGAGAAACGATGTCGAATTTTAGCGTCAGCAACGTTTTTAGGTCATCAGCAAAATCGCCCGCGGACAACCGAAAGAAAAATTCGCGCAGGGCACCTCGAAAGCCCCAAAATTTCTCATAATAACGGTTATTCGTTACTTGCTGATACATAATCGGTGTTCGCCGGAACCGCGATATTTTCGCCGCGCAAACCCCAGACCTTGGTCGGACGCGGATGGTGCGTCGGAGGCACCGCGTCGAGATAAATGACCGGCGTTTCCGGCGCTTTATGCGCCAATAAATCCCTGATTTTCGACAAATTCGCGTTGCGCTTGCGGGTCGGCGTTGCCCGGCACCCAGACCGTATGCCTATACACGAAGTCCAAACTGTGCAGTAAATCGCGCATTCCGCTGATGGAAAACTCGACGGCAAATTTTTCGCGGCACCAATCAATCGCCGGTTGGACGGAAGACAACAAATTTTGATTTACCCATTACAAAACCGCTGACGCCGGAACAGTTCGAGAAAACTAAAGTCGTTTTGCCCAACATCAGAAGTTGGCGCGCCGGAAGGGTTTCGAACCCCTGACCTACGGATTAGAAATCCCGAAAACAACCATTACAAATCAAACACTTACGGCAGCAGGGACTCACGTAGGGACTCATTGTCCGTAAATTCGTCGGTTTCGGGACGTATTGCCGACGACGAATCGGCGAGCAGTTCCACATCGGAAATTCCGCTCGCATCGGCGGAACTTGCCGCCGTTTGGGATACGCTCCCGAACGCCATTCAAATCGCAATTCAAGCAATCATCAAACCATATACATCAACCGCACCGGCGACCGATGCCGGCGACGGCGCATAACCATTTTTTTTACGCCGGCGGAAAAACGGTTTTTCTTTTCTGGCGTAAGCAATTCTTTTGCAGGAGGACAAATTATGAATTTCTGGAATCGTGGGAACGAACCGGCGGCATCGCCGGTCGTGCCG
>BNUQ01000092.1 GCA_025997475.1 Planctomycetales bacterium | reverse complement strand
CATTATTTCAAAGACCGCGCGTTGTTTTATTCGACGTTCCCGTTGCAACGGCAGGCACCGCAAGGCAGTGAATGGGATTTCAAATTGCAGAAAGTTTATTTCGTCGCGGTGTTGGATTTTCTTTACGCCGAAGCCGTAGGTCATCCACAGCAAAGTGGAAATGGCGTAAATCACAAACATCGGCATTGAGACATCGCGCGCCGACTTGGTTTTCCACGTTTTATACACCTGCGGCACAAAGGAGATGGTGGAGAAAATTGCCGCGATAAAACCGATGATTTCAAAAATTTCCATTTTTTCCCCCGTAGATAATTACGAATTGATGTTAGGCGTCGCTTTTAGGTCGTCAATCGCCGGAGTTCGCAATCCATAACCTACCGCCATCCCGTCCGAAACTGCGCCATTTTGTCAAGACAAAAAAGCGATGATTAAAGCGGATTTCATCGTCAACTACGACATCAAATACCGTCTCGGCGCCGCCGCCGAATAATCCCCGCTCGCGCGGAGCGCTTTGGCGTGCGGCGGTTCTCCGCCGCTTTCTCGCCGCAACCGCGCCTCGCCTCCACGACCGATTCGCGTGAAGAATTTAGAACCGCGCCGAAATCATCTCGCCAATAAATCCCGTCCTGACTATAATCGTCCGCTTAAAATGCGGCTATATTACGCGACCATCTTACAAGGACAAAAATTATGACCATCTTCACCCCCGTGCCGCGGGAAATTGATTTCGTCGGCGCTGAAAAAACTTGGGCGGAATTTTGGCGCGAGCGCCAAATTTTTGACCGACAACTCGCGCAGGGGAAAATCCGCGCCGCCGCCGAGCATCCGCAAAATCCGACCTATATTTTTTACGAAGGTCCGCCCACCGCCAACGGCATTCCGCATCCGGGGCACGTGTTGACCCGCGTGATTAAGGATTTGTTCCCGCGCTTCTACGCGATGAACGGCTACGACGTGCCGCGCAAAGCGGGGTGGGACACGCACGGCTTGCCGGTCGAAGTCGAAGTCGAAAAAGTCCTGAAAATCGAGGGCAAACCGGGCATCGAAAAATTCGGCGTCGAACCGTTCATTAAAAAATGCAAGGACTCGGTCTTCAAGTATTCCGACCTCTGGGCGAAACTCACCGAGCGTATCGGCTTTTGGATTGACCTCGACGACCCCTACGTAACTTATCACCAAAGTTACATCAATTCCGTCTGGTGGTCGCTCAAACAAATTTGGGACGCGGGACTGATTTATCACGGACACAAAATCGTCCCGTGGTGTCCGCGTTGCGGCACGGCGCTGTCGAGCCAAGAAGTCGGACAGGGCTACAAAACCGTGCAAGACCCGTCGGCGTTCGTCGCGTTCAAGTCAACGGACGACCCGCAAACGCTGTTCGTCGCGTGGACGACGACGCCGTGGACTTTGCCGAGCAACGTCGCGCTCGCGGTCGGCGCCGATTTCGAATATGTATATTGCAAAGTTGACGGCGGCGAAACGCTCGTCGTCGCGGCGGCGCTTCGCGAAAAAACGCTCGGCAAAATTCCGCACGCAGTCGTGAAAACCGTGCGCGGCGCGGATTTGCTCGGCAAAACCTACGCGCCGTTATTCGATTTCGCGGCGCCGACGAAACCCGCGTATCGCATTATCGCGGGCGATTTTGTCGGATTGGATACGGGGAGCGGCATCGTGCATATCGCGCCCGCATACGGCGAGGACGACGCGAAAGTTGGGAAAGTTAATGATTTGCCGGTCGTCAATCTTGTGGACACGGCGGGGCGGTTTATCGCCGCGGCGACGCCCTACGCGGGAAAATTTGTCAAGGACGCCGATAAGGAAATTTTGCGCGACCTCAAAGCGCGCGGGCAACTTTTGAAGACCGAGCAATACGAACATGAATATCCGTTTTGCTGGCGATGCGACAGTCCGCTGTTGTATTATCCGCGCCCCGCGTGGTATATTGCGACGACGAAAATCAAAGACGAAATGCTTGCCAACAACGAAAAAATCGGCTGGCTCCCCGAACATATTAAGGACGGGCGTTTCGGCAATTTTTTGCAGACCAACGTTGACTGGGCGCTGTCGCGCGAACGTTACTGGGGCACACCGCTCCCGATTTGGCAGTGTAGAATTGAAGAAGGTGGTTGTGGACACGAAATAATTGTCGGCGGCGGCGCCGAATTGAAGAATCTCGCGACGCCGGAATCGCTCGCCGAAATCGCCAAAACCGACGGCTACAAAAATGGCGAAATTGAATTGCACAAGCCCTACGTTGACCTCATCAAAATCAAGTGCGAAAAGTGCGGCGCCGAAATGGCGCGCGTGCCGGAAGTTATCGACTGCTGGTATGACAGCGGTTCGATGCCGTTTGCGCAGTGGGGGTATCCTTACGCCGACGGTAGCGCGGAAAAACTCGCGGCGGCGTTTCCCGCCGATTTTATCACCGAGGCGATTGACCAAACGCGCGGCTGGTTTTACACCTTGCTTGCGATTGCGACGCTTCTGCGCCAGTCCGCCAACGTCCAAAAAGCGGCGGGAAAATTGTCGCCGGAACTCGCGCCGTGGCTTGACCGCGATTATCCGCTCCCTTACAAAAAATGTTTGGTGCTCGGACACGTCTGCGACGAGAAGGGCTTCAAAATGTCGAAGTCCAAAGGCAATTATCTTGACCCATGGACGATTTTGGACAACGAAGGCGCGGACGCTTTGCGCTGGTATTTTTATTCGTCGAATCAGCCGTGGACTTCGGTGCGCTTTTTCCAAAACGCGATTCGCGACGCGCAAAAGGATTTTTTAATCCGCCTGCGCAACGTCTATTCGTTCTTCGTGATTTACGCGAATATCGACGAATTTAATCCCGCCGACGGAATTAAAGACCGCGTCGAAAATCTGGAGCCGTCGTCGTTCGCCGATGCGAAAACTTATGTGCCGCTCGCCGAGCGCCCGCCGTTAGACCTTTGGATGCTGTCGCATTTGGAAAAAGCGGCAGGCGTCGTAACGGAAAATTTGCAGGCGATGAACATCTTAAACGCGGCGCAGGCATTAACCGCGCTGGTTGACGGTTTGTCGAATTGGTTTGTGCGCCGCAGTCGCGACCGTTTTTGGCAGAGCGAAAAAAACGCTGAAAAATGGGCGGCGTATTGGACGCTTTACGAAACGCTCGCGAAAATTTCCGGTCTTATCGCGCCGTTCGTGCCGTATTTGGCGGAAGAAATTTATCAAAGATTATTCTGCGATTTGTTCCCGCATTTGCCCGACAGCATTCATTTGACCGCGTGGCAAAACGCGGACGCGGCGCGGCGCAATCCCGAAGTCGAGACCGAAATGGACGCGGCGCGGAATGTGGTCTCGCTTGGACTGTCGGCGCGGGCGGCGCATAAATTGAAAGTGCGGACGCCGTTGTCGCGGGCGGTGATTATTCTGAGCGACGAAAAATTGAGCGAGCGTATCGCGCGGTTTGCCGCCGTGATTCGCGACGAATTGAACGTGAAAAAATTGGAATTCAGCCGCGACGCCGCGCAATACGTCAACTACGAAGTCAAGCCCGACTTCAAAAAACTCGGCGCGAAACTCGGCGCGAAAATGAAAGCCGTCGCGGGCGCCATCGCCAAAATCGCCCCCGCCGCAATCATCGCCGCGCTCGACCGCGACGGCTCATTTGCGCTCGACTTGGACGGCGAAAAAATCCCGCTGACCACGGAAGAATTAACGGTTCGCCTAACGGCAAAAAACGGCTTCGCGGCGCAAAGCGGCGGCGGCGCGGTGGTGGCGATTGACGAAAAAGTTACCCCCGAATTGTTGCGCGAGGGTTGGGCGCGCGAATTAGTCAACCGCGTGCAAAATCTCCGCAAGGATTTGGACTTGGCATATCAGCAACGCATCGCGCTGACCGTGCAAGCCGCCGCCGAACTCTCCGCCGCCTTCGCCGACCACCGCGACTACATTATGAGCGAAACGCTGGCGACCGCGTGGACTGACGGCGCTATTACCGCCGCCGGCGACACCGTTCGCGAATTTGAGATTGACGGGCAGGCGGTTAAAATCGCGGTATCGGCAAGGGGCAAATAGGTTGCCTGAATGAGAAAGAGCGGATTACCGGCGATGTTGGGGGAGCGCGGCGAATTGCGAGGAATTTTGACGCGGCGGTGTTAGCCGAAAATTTGCCGCGAATTGGTTGTCGAACAGGTCTATTGTGAAAGGAGTTGTCGATGGAAGCCAAATTTATCAACCCCTACACCGATTTCGGGTTCAAGAAACTTTTCGGCGAAGAGGCGAGCAAGGATTTGTTGATTGATTTTCTCAACACGATTTTGCCCGCGTCCGACCGTATCAAAGAATTGCAACTCA
The DNA here is from genome assembly GCA_025997475.1 of Planctomycetales bacterium. GTDB lineage: Bacteria > Planctomycetota > SZUA-567 > SZUA-567 > SZUA-567 > MS499-59. The sequence continues at coordinate 240 of BNUQ01000092.1, read as the reverse complement.
CCAATCCTGAAAATCTGCCGGAATATCCCGACGGTCGGCGCGCCGTGTTTGATATTCACTGTCGCAACGAGCGCGGCGAGGCGTTCATTGTCGAAATGCAAAAGGCATATCAGCATTATTTCAAAGACCGCGCGTTGTTTTATTCGACGTTCCCGTTGCAACGGCAGGCACCGCAAGGCAGTGAATGGGATTTCAAATTGCAGAAAGTTTATTTCGTCGCGGTGTTGGATTTTCTTTACG
>BNUQ01000091.1 GCA_025997475.1 Planctomycetales bacterium | reverse complement strand
GGAAGGAGTTCTCCAAGTAGCGCCGGTAACTATCGTCGAAGACCGCCGGATTGTTGCAAAACAACAGGAACGTCGGCGGGCGCGTCCCGACTTGATTCCCGTAATAAATTTTGCCGATTTTCCCGCCGACCGCCCGCGGATGCCGCTGTTTGAACGCCGCCGCCAGCGCCTGATTTATCGCCGCCGTGCGCGTTTCGCGCGACGCCTGCGCCTGCAAATCGCGGCACGCCTTGATAATCTGCCAGACATTCTCGCCGGTTTTGGCGCTCGCCGCCGCCAGCCGGCAATAATGCAAACCCGGCAAATTTTCCGCGACGTAAGCCTGAAAGCCCGTCAGCGTGATGTCGGGGCGTTGCGCTTTCGCCAAGTCCCATTTGTTCAGCACGATAATGCACGGCTTGTATTCCTCGCGAATTAAATCGCCGAGACGTTTTTCGACTTTGCTGATTTCGGCGGTCGCGTCGAGCATCATCACCACCGCGTCGGCGCGGGAGATGGCGCGCTCGCTTCGCAAATGCCCGAAAAATTCCATCACGTCGTCCATTTGTCCGCGCTTGCGCAAACCGGCGGTGTCGATGGCGACAAACTTTTCGCCGCCGCGTTCGATAATCACGTCAACCGAGTCGCGCGTCGTGCCGGGCGTGTCGGAAACAATCACCCGCTCGCCGCCGCACAGTTGGTTGACGATGGACGACTTGCCGACGTTGCGCCGCCCGACGAACGCGATTTTCAATAAATTCAGTCCGCTCACCGGCTCTTCGGTCGGCGTGGGCGGCGGAAGCGCGTTCAGAATCGCGTCTTCGATTTCGTCCACGTGGCGATTGCCGAGGGCGCTGACGGGAATCGCGTCGCCGAAACCGAGCGCGTGGAAACTCGGCAAATTGTCCTCCATTTTCGGCGAGTCGACTTTGGTGGCGACGATAATCACTTTGCCTTTTTTTTCCTGCCGCAGGCGTTCGGCGACCGTTTGGTCGAGCGGCACCAACCCGTCGCGGGAATCGACGAGAAACAGAATGACGGCGGCCTCTGCGATGGCGACGGTGATTTGTTTTTCGACGAGCGTTTCGAGCGACTGTTTATCGACGATGCCGATGCCGCCGGTGTCGATGAGGTCGAACGAGCGGTCGTTGATGGTCAGCGGATACAACACGCGGTCGCGGGTAACGCCGGCGAGCGGCGCCTCAATGGCGATGCGACTGCCGACGAGCCGGTTGAACAGCGTGGATTTACCGACATTCGGGCGACCGATAATGGCGACGGCATAGCGGGTGACGGGCATTATTTTTTCTCGGCGAGGGAAAGGACAATTAACAATTAATAATTAACAATTTACAATTAACAATTGTGAGGTTTGATAATTAAAAATCGCTTCGCGAAATTTTGACAATTAACTCCTCAATTGTGAATTGTTAATTGTGAATTGTTAATTGTGTTCGTGGCGTTTGCGCCGTTCGCGGCGCTGGCGCTCGGCGAGATGACGCGCCGCGAGCGTCGCGATTTCATCTTCGGTAAATTCCCGCAACGCCGCAATCACCTGCTTGAACACGGCGTTGGACTTGGCGCGGCGATGCGGACGGGTCGGTTTCGCGGACATTTTGAGACCAATTAACAATTAACAATTTACAATTGTGGAGTTTTTATTTTCAAATTCGCTTCGCGGAATTTTGACAATTAACTAACGCCAAATTTCTTAATTCTTAATTCTTAATTCTTAATTGTTAATTGACTACTCAATATCCGGCAACGGCAACTCGTCGTCGAAATCCGTGCGGCGCGACGGCGCGCGCGGCGAGAAGTCGCTTTCGCGCATTTGTTCCGGCGGTAACGGCAGAGCCGCCGTGTGGGCGTTTAAGCCGAACTGCGGATTGAGCGGGATTTTGCCGTCTTGCGGCAGAGTTTTCCAATCCGGCGATTTGGCAAATTCCACGTCGTCCTCGATGCGCGTCGGCGCAATCGCTTCCGGTGAAATGGTCGGCGTGGCTTCGTTTTTGGGCGCGGTAAATTCGAGCGGCGGCGGCTCTTCTTTTTTTTCGGCGGCGCGTTGTTGTTTGCGGGCGGCTTCGGCTTGTTGTTGCTCGTCGAGTTCTTGGGCGTAGCGCGCCGCCGCCGATTGCGTGTCCGCATAGGCGATAAAACCCGCCAGCAAACCGCACAAAAAACACACGGCAAGCACATACGGACGCAAATCTCGTTTTTCGACCACCGGCATATTTTTACCGACAATTAACCATTAAAAATTAACAAATAAAAATTCGAGTCACTTTGTTGACCGCGTAACTCGAGTCCCTAACTCTTAATTGTAGTCATTACCTCCCGCGCGAAAAGAAAGGTTCACGGCGCCCATTGGAACGCCTCCGCCATTCCCAAGCGATAAATCAGGGCGTTGCGGATTTCTTTCTTTTGCGCGATGAGCGCGACGTTGCTCAACAAAAACATATACGGCTGTTCGGCGGCGACCAAGCGATAGAACTCGCGGTAAATCGCCACGCGCTTGACCGGGTCGATTTCCCGCCGTCCGGCTGCCATCAACCGGTCGGCGTCGGCGTTGACGAAACTGACGTGATTGCTTGAACCGCTCAACGCGGCTTGCGAACCGTGCCACACTTGATAGGGGTCCGGCTCCAACACGCCCGTCCAGCCCATCACGCAGGCGTCGAAGGATTTTTCCTCCAACTTCTGCACGACGACGCTCCAATCGAGCGCGTTGACCTGCATATCAATTCCGGCGTTTTTCAGTTCCGCCTGCATAATCGTCGCGATTTGCCGCCGTAAAGTGTTGGTGCTGTTGTAAATCAGCGTGAACGCAAAATTACGTTTTTTGCCGTCGATGATTTTATCAAGAAAGCCGTCGCCGTCCGAATCCGTCCAACCGGCGGCGGCGAGCAGTTCTTTCGCGGTCGGCGGGTCGTAGGGAACCGCCGGCATTTCCGGGTCGGCGTAGGGCGAATTTTGAACAAACGGTCCGTCGCACAATCGCCCGAAACCTTGATACACCTCGCGTAAAATCCGGTCGCGGTCAATCAACATCGCCAGCGCCCGGCGCGTGCGCCGGTCGGCGAACAGCGGATTTTTCAGATTCCAACCGATGTAAGACCACGAAGTCGCCGGCAGTTCATATTGATATTTCTCGAACGCATAATCGCGCGGCTCGCCGTTGCGCGGCTCGCCGTTGCGCGGTGCGCCGCCGGACGCTTTGACTTGTTCCCACGCCGCGGCGTCGGCGGCGGCGGTCAAGAGGTCGGGCGTAATCACGCGAAATTTCGGCGCGGGCGTTTCTTTCGTCCACTGTTCCGGCATCAAGCCCAAATCGCTGAGCGACCCTTTTTGCAGTTCGACCAATTGAATGCTCGGTTCGGGAATGACGCGCCAGACGATTTTTTCCGCGAACGGTTTTAGCCCGTAATAATCGGGGAACAACTCAAAGGTCAGCGAGTCGTTCGGCTTGTATTCGGCGAAACGGTAAGCCCCGCAACCGACGACCCACATATTGCGCGGCGTGGATTTCAAATAATCGGCAAACTCCGCGTCGGTCATTTGCGGGTCGGGACGGAAATAATGGCGCGGCAACGGCGACAGCCCCAACGTGAACACCGTGCTTAACGCGTAGGGCTCGCGCCATTCGACGCGCAAAGTGTGGTCGTCGAGCGCGGTGAGCGACTTCACCATTTCATAGTAATTGCGAAGCGCGTCGCAGGGGATGAGCGGATTTTGCAAACACTCCCAAAAGAAAACGAAGTCGTCCGCCGTAACCGGTTTCGCCGGAATTTTTTCTTTGGTGAGCGGGTCGGTGTAAGGGTGCCACTTGGCGTTGCGCCGCAACTTAATCGTGAACACCAAACCGTCGTCGCTGACGCGCCAACTCTCCGCCAACTTCGGCTCCCATTCGAGCGGGCGGGCTAAATTACGCTCCGCCAGCGAGTCGTTGCACAAATCCCACACCGCGCCGGTGGTTTGCTCGCTCCGAATCAGCTGATTGAAATTGCCGGAAAAAGACGCGACCGCCGAGACGCGGGTGTAGCCGCGTTGCCCGTCGCGCGGGAAAAATTCGGCGTTGGCGAACGGGACGCCGGTCTGGTCGGCGGTTGAGTCGGCAGACGAGCGCGCCGCGCTCGTTAGCGGCGCGTGGCGAAATTGTTGATTGAGTTGACGCAACGCCTCGGTGTTCTCGGCAATCGCCATCGTTACGCGGCTATACGAATCAACCAGCAAATACAAGCCGACCGCGAGCAAGCCGCAAATCAACGACAACAACACGGCGGTGAAGTTTGAGCGCATTTTTTAGATTCTCCGTTGGGTAGAGCAATTAACAATTCATAATTAACAATTAACAACTCGTGTTACGCGGTTAGTGTCGGTGTTGTTGCGACGAAGAAATTGAAAAAACTCCGACAGTCGCGCTGAAAGCGCGTCATATGTTAGCCCAGGGTAAGCGACACGCTCTACCGTCGCGCCACCCTGGGTAGCGGTTCGCGAAGCGAACCATCCGACAGTTCCGCCGTTAGCAATTAACAATTCACAATTAACAATTAACAACTCGTGTTACGCGGTTAGTGTCGGTGTTGTTGCGACGAAGAAATTGAAAAAACTCCGACAGTCGCGCTGAAAGCGCGTCATATGTTAGCCCAGGGTAAGCGACACGCTCTA
>BNUQ01000090.1 GCA_025997475.1 Planctomycetales bacterium | reverse complement strand
CCGCGCGCGCCGAACTCGAAATCGCACTCCTCAAAGTCGAACTGCGCGACCCGTCGTTGCGCGACTTGCCGTTTTTGCGTCTGCGCCGCGACCGACCGGCAATCGGCGAAACCGCCTACACGGCGGGTAACGCCGGCAATATGTTGAAACTCGGCGACGGCGCGTCGTTCAGCGCCGGCGTCGTCAGCGGCCTTTATCGGCTGAACAACGCCGACCCGCAAAGTTCCTATCACGGCGAGGTCGTCGAAACCGACGCGGCGGCAAATCCCGGGCAGGACGGCGGTCCGTTGGTTGACGGCAACGGCAACGTCATCGGCATCATTTCCCGCGGATTCTCGCTCAATCGCTGGCAAGGCGTCGCCGTGCCGAGCGCCAAGATTCTTGAATGGGCGGCGTTCACGGACGCGGTAAAAAACGAAGCGGCGGACGTTGTTGCCCCAACGCCTTATTCCCGTCTGCCGGCGCTTTATCGTCCGGCGTTAGTCGCGTTGGAGGTTGTCCGCCAATATCCGGCGGAAAAACTGCCGCGCGAAAATTGGGCGGATTTGACGGCGCATTGGCAAAATTCCGACGACGAACAGCGGCGGCGCGCCACGGCGGATTTTTTCGCCGCCGACGGTTTAATCGCCGCCAATCAAATGATTAGGCGTCCCGACGGCGCCGTCAGCGGCGTTATCGTCAGCCCGCAAGGACACATTTTGACCGGCGTGTTTAACGTGCAAGCGAACGACCGCGTGTATGTCGGACTTGACGCGGTCGCGTCCGCCGCGGCGGGCGGCGCGACTTTTTTGACCGACAATCCGGTGCGTGAAATTTTCGCGACCACCGCCGACGGGCGGCGGATGCCGGCGGAAATTATCGGTTTCAATTTGCCGTTAGGTTTGGCGCTGTTGCGGATTGCGCCGGAAACTTTGCCGGCGGAATTGTCCTATTTGGATTTGTCCGTCAACGCCGCGCCGCCGGTAACGGGCGAAGCGGTGGCGCTCATTGGCATCTCGGGCGGCGTATCGGGAGGCGTTGCCGGCGACGCGGACTTGACGTTAAACACCGGCATCGTCAGCGCCGCGGCGCGGGAAAACGGGAATTTTTTTCAATTTGACGCGCCGCTGAATTACGGCAACGCCGGCGGCGTCGTCGTTTCGGCGGCGGGCAGATTTTTGGGTTTGGCTGGCGCTCCGCTTAATCCGGCGCCGCTGATGGGCAAAATTATTCCGTTTGGCGGCGCGACGCCGTCGCTCGCGGATTATCACAACGCGCCGAACAGCGGCGTCGGTTTGGCGACCGCGGCGGCGGCGATTGCCGCGGCGTTACCGGCGTTGATAAACGGCGCGGAAGTGCCGCTGACGGCGACCAATACGCTCGGCATTACGCCGGTCAACGCTTTTGCGCCGCAAGTGGCCATCGCCGCCGTGCGCCCAAACTCGCCGGCGGCGCGCGCCGGTTTGCAGGCGGGCGACGTGTTGCTGACGGTCGATAATTTGGGTTTGCGCTCGTGGAAAGAAATCACCGATTATTTCGCGCGTCAACCGCGCGGGCGCATCGTTACGCTAAAAATCCGCCGCGCCGCCGCGGAAGAAAATTTTTATGTGAAGTGGGAATGAAGGAAAGTTGGCGGTTTTTCGGCGGCGACGTGATGACGGCGTAAAAAGCGACTCGTTTTTTTAACCACAGTTACCGAATAGGTCTATTGAATTTCCGCCGTCCGTTTGGTCGATAAGAGCAAGTTTTGGTCTTGACAATCGCGGCGCGGTTGGTCAAATCCACGGGTTTGTTAAATTTGCGTCTTGATTCGCGTCTTGAATGAAGTTACGTTCTTGCGTTTCTTAAAATTCTTAAATGCTTAAACCGCTTAAAGCCCTTAAAAAAATTTCTTAAAGGAAAATTCTATCAGCCACAAAATTTAGCGTTAGACAAATACGCCGATGATTCGGCGTTACCAAACGGGACCAATCAAAAACTCCTACGTTTTAAGAAAATTCCCACATCTACAAACCGCACGCCCTGTTTGGGCGCTGTTGGTCGTGTTGTAGATGTGGGGTGTAGGAGCCCTTGATTGGGACGCGGAAACGGCGTCCTTTTTTTATGGCTATACTTTTATAGTCGCTTGAAGGACGCAAATGTAACAAAGTTCTCGCGTCAATTTGATTTTTTGGAAACGCCCGCATCCATTTTGGATTTGGGCGTTTTTTTTGTTTTTTTCGGTCACTTTTTTCTTTTTTAGAGGGGGATTGGTTATGAGAAGTTTCAAGAATCTGTGGTTACAACGCGCCACGGAGCGGGGTTGGAAGTTGCTGTCGGCGGTCGCGCTCACGGCGCTGACCGTTCTCGGCGGAACGTCAACCGCCGCCGCCGCCGACCAGTATTTCAACAACACGGGTTCAGCCAATTGGGGGGGTAACGTGTGGTCATCAAGTTCAGGCAACACGGGGACTGACGCACGGGTGTCATCAGATAATGCCACTATTGAATCCGGCACAGTGGAACTCGATTCATCCAACCATATGACACCTGCCGGTGCAGTCACAGTCAAAAGCGGCGCAAATATCGACATCGAAAGTGTGGGGTCATTACAGTCAACATCTTTACAGCCAACATCTGTTGATAACAGTGGTAATATCAACATCAACGCTTCGAATGGCAATGCGTCTTTGTCGGCATCCGGCACAATTACGAACAACGGCAATATCTCGGTCTCTGCCGACGGCACGAGCGTTGCGTCCTTCGGAATCAACGTAAATAGCGGCACTCTAACCAACAACAATATGATAACTCTCACCAGCACCAACGGCGGTATGGTGGAGTTCAGCCACGGCACAGTAATCAACAACGGCACCATCAATGTGGAAGGAGACGGGGATGGGTCAATAGCAACCGGCGTAGTGTTCAACTCTGACACACTCGGCGGCACCGGTTGGGTCAATGTCAACAGCGGCTATCTGATGGCGTCGGGGGACAACCCCAATTTCGCCTTTACCAATAATTCAAACATCTGCCTCAACGGCGGCAAAATGTCGGTGGGAAATTTGGGGACTAACGTTGGCGTTTTTAAGTTCAATCTCACGCAATATGCCGGGAAAGCTGCGGAGCAAGCCGGCGGCGCGGACACGGCGGGTAAGGAAATTGTTACTGTCAGAGTCGGCGGCACTGCCGATTTTACCGGCAAGACCGACGCCAATCTCATTCTTACCGGCGGCACGAAAGACAAGTATTACGGCTTGTTCAGCGCCGCAACGGGTTATGACGGCATCGCGACCTCTTATGCGAGCAAATACTTGTTTGGCACGGAAAACGGCAATCTGTGGGTGCAATATCTCGGCGCCGACGCTAATGCGATTGTCGAAGCGGCGGACGCGGCGTCTTCCTCGAACGACAGTATCGCGCATTTTATCGTCGATAATTATGACAACTTGCCCGCCGAACTTCGCGACAAACTGGACGAGATTACCGATGCGGGCAAACTCGGTCGCGCGCTTACCGAACTCAACGGCACGAACAGTCAGACGGCGCAAGCGCAAGCGTCGCTCAACGCCTCGCATCAATTCAACGCCGCCCTCGGGCAAGTTTTCGGCGACACCTTCGCGGCGAATTTGGTGCGAGGAAATACGAATAACGCGCAATTCGGCGGACGCAGTTCGGCGGGCGGCAAACCGACGGGCGCGACGGGCGCGGGCGCGGGTTATGTTACGGGCTTCGTGAAAGCGTATGGCGGTTTCGGTTCGCAAGGTTCGACGCACGCGGCGGCGGGCTATGACTTCGGTGGCGTGGGCGTGTTGGTCGGCTCCGGTTATAAATTCGCCAACGAACTCGAACTCGGCGCGTTGTTCGGCTACTCGTGGAACAAAGCGGAGAGTTACGGCAACTACGGCGAGAACACGGACAACATTTTGCGGCTCGGTCTCTACGGCAACTATGCCTACGATAATTTATTCTTCAACACCGCGCCGACGTTCGGCATTCACTTAATCAACACCGAGCGCAACACGATTCTCGGCACGGCGAAGAGCGACCGCACGGGTTTTGATTTTTCGTGGTTCAACCGTTTGGGCTACACGTTTGAACTTCCGGCGGATTTCTATCTGACGCCAAGTTACGCGCTGTCGATGACCTATTTCCGAGACCCGTCGCATAGCGAATACGGGACGGGCAGTGTCAGTTCGCGCTTCGGCGATTACGACCAATGGTCGCTGGTGCAGAATCTTGAATTGCGCGTCGGGAAACTTTTCCGCGTGAGCGATTGCTTCGCGCTGTTGCCGGAAATTTGGGGCGGCTGGGAACACGAATACATCAACAACAATAACACGGTGGCGCAATCGTTCACGACCGTGCAAGGGAATTGGGTCGCACCGGTGAAAGCCATCGCCCAAGACCGCGCGGTGTTGGGCGTCGGTTTGACGACCATCATCAAAAACAAATACGAGGTCTATGGTCGTTACGACGAGCGCCTCTGGGACGGCGGTCACGCCTCGCAATTCACGCTGGGGTTGAGCGTGAAGTTCTAAGGAGCAGTTTTTAGTTGGTAGTTGATAGTTGGTAGTTGGTGGAGTTTGATTGGCAAAAATTCGCTTCGCGTGCGCTTGCGACTTTGACAATAAAAACTCCAAAACTACCGACTACCAACTAAAAACTACCAACTCTGTTCTTTTGGCAAAAATTCGCTTCGCGTGCGCTTGCGACT
>BNUQ01000089.1 GCA_025997475.1 Planctomycetales bacterium | reverse complement strand
TGACGAATCACAAAGATAAATGGCTGTATTTTCTGAAGAATTTGGCGCGGTTTGAAGATATTCCGGCGATATTGCGTGAGCCGATTTTTACGCGGGCGTTTGCGACGGCGAATTTAGCGGCGATGGACAGACGCGAGCGCGATGTTTACGACGCTTCGCTAAAAATTTATCGCGATAATGTCAACGTGATAGACAGTGCGTATCAAAAAGGTGTGGCGCAAGGGATAGAACAAGGGGTTGAACAAGGAGGAATTAAACAACAGTTGGCGATTGCCAAAAATATGAAAGCGGATGGAATATCATCGGCGCAGATTGCGCGATACACCGGTTTGACCGAAAGCGAAATCGCCGCGCTGTAAATCCGTTGCGAACGTGAACAGGGTGGCGATATCTTAACCGCACGAAAAGATTTTACTTTTATAGTCGATTGACTTAAAAATTGAACTTAATTGGATAATGAACGGTGGACAAATGCAAGCGATTACTGTCCGCTAATAACCAGACGCCGCTCGTTTTTAAAATCAAAATACTATAATTGTGAATTGTTAATTGCGTCTATTGCCCGACCAACAGCCGGCGGGCGAGTTGGTCGTCCAACAAATTTTGCGCTTCGATTTTCGCGACGGTGTCCGCAACTTTATACGGGACGCGCCGCCATTCGACCTGGTGCCGGTGAATGACGACGTAAGCGGCGCGCCGGTCGGAGTCGCGCGGTTGCCCGACGCTCCCGACGTTGATAATGGCGCGTTTTTCCGTCAGCCGGTATTTCCCTTGCAGTTCGTCGGGGCGGACAAACGATTCCTGATGTTCTTCAATCACGCCCGCGTAGTGCGTATGTCCGACGAAAGCGTAGCGATGCCCCATCGCGGCGAAAATATCGTCGATTTTGAACGGGTCGCAGAGCGGGTCGGACGGCAAAATGTATTCGGTGATGGGGCGGCGCGGCGAGCCGTGCATAAACTCAAAGTCGGCGTTTTCATACATCGGCAGGAGTTGTTGCAGAAAGAGCCAGCGCCGCCGCGCGGCGTCCGCGTTGTCGGCGGGTTGCAGTTGTTGGCGGACAAAGAGGATTGCCGCCTGCGCCGCCGGATTGAAATTGTCGCTGCGATAAAGCGTGGCGTAGTCGTGGTTGCCGCGCAAATTGATGCGGCAGGACGCTTGCAATAAATCGATACATTCGCACGGATTGGGACCGTAGCCGACGCAATCGCCGAGGTTGACGATGTCGAGGACGCCGGTGTTGCGAATGTCGGTCAACACGGCGTCCAACGCTTCTAAATTGCCATGCACGTCGGATAAGACCGCCACGGGACCGGTGAAATCAATCATCGCCGTTTCCTTTTTTCGGCATTGCGTTTTTCGGTGTCACGGCGGAGGGCGGAGGGAATTGCGGAATTACAAATTAAAAATTGAGGCGTTTGATTGGCAAATCGGCAAGCGCGCGCGACGCGAATCCGACAATAAAACTCCACAATTCTTAATTTTTAATTATTAATTTTTAATTGTTTTTTCACTCGTCATAAATCCGAATCTTCATCCACTTCCGCCCCCAGTCGCGGGCTTCGTGGTGCCATTTCATTCGCACGTCAACGTGAATCTCACCGCGCCGGTCCCAGTGGCGCCGCATCGCGCCGCCGGTGTCGTCAACCACCGAAACGCCGTAGCCCGGCACGGCGAGGCGCGTGCCATAAGGCAACGCGCGCGGGTCGGCGGCGATGCCCGGCACCCACGCGGTCTTGCCGAGCGAGGTCCGCCCGTGCGCCCGCGACCCGCAACAACGGGCGCACGGACAATACGCCGTAACCATCGCCCAGACCTCGTGATATTTCGCCGGCGCGGCGGCATCGGGCGGATTGAGCGGATTGGGCGACGGCAACCGCGAAGTCGGCGACGGCGCACGCCACGGCAACGCGGAAAGTTTCGGGTTCGCCAACACGCGGCTAAAATCGGCGACAAATGGCGACTCGTCGCGGAGCAACTCGTTGCGGAGCGACTCGCCGCGGAGAAACTCGTAGCGGCGCAACTCGTTGCGAGACGCTTCGCCGTTATTCTCCGGCGCAAAATTCGCGCGATCGGCGACCATCGCCAAACCGATAGGCGCAGTTTTGCTTGACGCCGCCGGACGTTCGGCGACGCGCACCAACAGCAGGCAAAACAGCCCGCCGGCAAAAATAAATAAGGTCTTATGCAATCCGCTCATTCAATAATTCCTCGCCGTCCGCCGAGTCCGCTAACGTGGAGGGAATTGTAATGCCGCCGGATTTTTCGCGCAACGATTAGGCGTCAACCTTAACTGAAAAGAACTGTGGACGGTGGACAGTTATGGGGTTTTATTTGAGGTTACGCGCGGCGAAAAAACTCGCGATTAGCGGTTAATAGCCCCGCGCTTTAGCGCGGGGTCGGCGGTAAAAAAAGAAAATGGTTTTAGCCCCAATTCACTTATTCGGCTAAAGCCGGTTATTTTTTTTCGCGCTGAAATCCGGCGATTAACCGCTCCCGGCAAACGTGAATCTTACCGCCCACTGCTTACTTTCCCCGATTGACGACGAATTCCTGCATCAGCGCCCGCATAATGTGCATCCGGTTTTCGGCTTGTTGAAAGACGCGCGACACGTTTTCGTCGTCGATGATTTCGTCGGTAATTTCGCGCCCGCGCTCCGCCGGCAAGCAGTGCAACACCATCGCGCCGTCCGGCGCGCGCCGCCATAAATCGCGATTGACCTGATACGCCGCGAACGCCGCGAGGCGCTTGTCCTCTTCGTTTTCCTGCCCCATGCTCACCCACACGTCGGTGTAAATCACGTCGGCGGTTTTCACCGCTTCAATCGGGTCGGCGACTTCGCGCAAATCGCCGCCGCCGGCTTCGCGGCGGATGCGCACCAAGTCGTCGCCCAACTTGTAGCCCGCCGGCGCGGCAATGGTCAGTTTTACTTCCAACTTGGCGCAAATCGCGGCGAGCGACCGCGCCACGTTGTTGCCGTCGCCGATATAAACCAAATGCCGCCCGCGCGTGTCGCCGAGGCACTCGCGCATCGTCAAAATATCCGCCATCGCCTGCGTCGGATGCGTCCAGTCGGTCAGCGCGTTAATCACCGGCACGGCGCACCACCGCGCGAAGTCAACCACGTCTTGGTGACTGAACGTCCGAATCGCCACCGCGTCAACCAACCGCCCGACGACGCGCGCCTGGTCGGGAAGCGACTCGCGCTCAAACATCGGCTTGCCCTTGAAATCGAGATACACCGCCGCGCCGCCCATCGAGGTCGCCGCCACTTCCAAACTGACGCGCGTCCGCAACGAATCTTTCGAGAAATACAACGCCAACGTTTTGCCCGCCATACCGGTTTCGACCACGCCGGCTTTTTTGCGGGCTTTCAGTTCTTGCGCCGTCGCGAGAATTTGCTCCAACTCGTCGCGCGTGAAATCCAAGATGTTGATAAAGTCCTTTTTCATCGGCGTGAACCTTTCAGTTTTTAGTGGCGAATTAAAAATTACGAATGACGAATGCCGGCATATTTAGCGAAAATTTCGCGAAGCGATATTTGATAGCCGGTGATTGTAGCCATCGCCTTCGCCGGCAAAAGTAGGCGGGGGCGCGTCGGTGATTTTTTCAATTGCTAATTTCCGCGCGTCTGCCACAATCGCGGGGATTGTTGGCGACCGGTAAAGGAGGGAGAATTATGGGCGTTATCGACCCGCGCGTGGCGGTGAAAACCTTGGGCGGCTGTAAGGTGCTGTCGCCGTTTTACGAACACGTGATGAAGACCAGCGCGCGCGACCGCGGTTTTTTGTGCGACAGCGAGCGCGTGCTTTACGACGTTACGACTTGTGGCGCCGAAATCACCGGCGAAGAATGCGGGCACGAATACTGCCCGGAAAAAGAGGACTTGCCGACTTCTTTCAGTTTTGAGCGCGCCGGTCCGCGCGAAAAAATTTATTTTCGTCCGGCGGATGTCCGCGCCGGTATCGTTACCTGCGGCGGCTTGTGTCCGGGGCTGAACAACGTCATTTACGCGCTGACGACGGCGCTCTGGCGCAATTATCAGGTGCGGGAAATTTTCGGTTTTCGCTTCGGCTACGCCGGACTCGTCGCCGACTCCGGCTACGCGCCGGTGCGGTTGGACCCCGATATGGTGGACGGCTGGACCGGACTCGGCGGCACGAAACTCGGCTCGTCGCGCGGCAATCAAGACCCGCGGCGAATGGTTGACTTTCTCGAAAAAAACGAAATCAACATTTTATTCGCGGTCGGCGGCGACGGCACGATGCGCGGAGCGCTCGACATCGCCGAAGAAATCGACCGGCGCGCCGCCAAAATTTCGCTGATTGGCATCCCGAAAACGATTGACAACGACATCGTGTTTTTAGACACCACTTTCGGCTATCGCACCGCCGTCGAAGTCGCGGCGAAGGCGATTGAATCGGCGCACGTCGAATCGAAAGGCGCGCCGAACTGCGTCGGCTTGGTCAAATTGATGGGGCGCGATTCCGGCTTTATCGCCTGCGCGGCGTCGCTCGCGACCGGCTATCCCAACTACGTGCTGATTCCCGAACAGCCGGTCAACTTGGATAAATTTTTAACGTCGCTGAAACGCCGCTTGTTTAAGCGCCAGCACGCGGTCGTCGTCGTCGCGGAAGGCGTGGGGCAGGAGTTGATGCAAGCGGAAAACGCGCCGAAAGACGCCTCCGGCAACGCGGTCTACGGCGACATCGGCTTGTTCCTGAAAAACGCGATTGCCCAGCGGGTTAAG
>BNUQ01000088.1 GCA_025997475.1 Planctomycetales bacterium | reverse complement strand
GCCCAAAAGGACAAAATCCCCGTCCGCGACGGTTTGAGGGGCTTAAAACGGCGTTTTGAGCCGTCGCGCCGGTCTTACATCGACATTCCGGCGTCGCGTCCGCGTTCCGGCTCGATTTTTCGCTCTCGCTCCAGTCGTGCCGGTGGACGCTGAACTGATGTCAGTTCCGCCGCAAATTCTTTGTTCAACAGCGAAACGCAAGTTTTCTTGAACGAATCGCCGCGAAATTTCGCCTCGCTCGCCGATAGTTTTAGAGACTTAAAATAATCAACCGACAACTGTTCGCTCACCTCGTCCACCCAATTTTTGCCGTCCGGCTTGCCGAAAAATTCAACGATTTTTTCCCTGCTCATTCCGCTCGCACTGCCAGAAAAACAGAATTCAAACGTGTTGATATTGCGCGTCACTGCTTCGCGTTTCGCGATTTCATCGGCGGCGGCTTTGGCTTCGGCGGTTTTCTTGGCTTCTTCGAATCTCTCGCGTTCGGCGGCTTCACGTTCACGCTCGGCGATAAAATTTTTAGCGTCGGTAAGTGCCGGTTCGCTTCTAATCGCGATAACTTCCAACAGTTCGCGTTTTTTTGCGAGGTCATCGTTGAGCATATCGAAAGCGCGTTTAGAAACGCGGGCTTGCCGTTCGGCGGCTTCGGTGTTGCTTTTCGCGGCGGCAATTGAACGTTCGGCGTCGCGTTCGGTAGCGATGCGCCGGTTGTCGGCGGCTTGCCGTTCGACGATGAGTTTTTTAGTGGCGGCGTTCAGTTGTTCTTGCAAGTCGCCGACCTCTCGTTGAAAGTTTTCTGCTTGGTCAGCGACGCTCGTAATGACAGATAATTCTGCCATTGGAATTTTTACGACATCACTATCGACGTAATGTTTTGTAAAATTTTTCAATTTGTTTAAGAACGTTGCATCGCCGTATTTATCGATAAGTTGTTCTTTAAATTTTTCAGACGGTAAAGCGGATTTTTCTTTTTTGGCGTTGTCGATTTCCGCCTTAATTTTCGTGAGTTCGGCGGTCGCCGCTTTTAGTTCTGGAATATCAAAATGACCGTCTTTGGTCGCGCCGTTTTCAATGCCGACATCATAGCCAAAGACGCGCTCCAAGTGCTTGGATAAATCAGGGTGGAAAGTCAGTAAATCGCCGCGCGTGATAACTTCTTTTGCCGAGCATTTTTCACGGTCAGGGTGCTTTTTGTCCGGCGTTGCCGGAACAAAAGAATAGTGCAGGTGAGGAGTTTTTTCGTCCTTGTGAACGATGGCAAAAACGGCGTTTTTTTCGCCGTAGCGGTCATTCAAGAAATTGACTGTTTCCTCGAAAAATTTACGCTCGTCGCCGTCAAACTCTTTCGGCTTCGTAACAATCCAATCGACAAGAACGACAACATCGGAACGGTTATAGACAGAAATTTCACTCAACCGTTGTTTGAGGTAGTCAAACGAGTTGTTGCGGTCAATTAAATCGTAATTTTCGGCGGACTTCGATTTGTCGATGTCCTCATTGCCGTAATTTTTATTTTTACGCTCGCAATGCCGTAGAAGACCGCTGACATTTGCCATAGAGAATTTTTGCTTGTGAGCCATCGTCAACCGTCCTCAAAAGATAACGCCATAAAAATCGACGGTTGGCAGGGATGATTCCTGCCGTCGATTTTTATGGTAGAGGAACTTCCACCAGATTTTCGGTAGAGCCGAAAATCTGGTGGAGTTCAGAGGGGCTTGCCGCCCCCTCTACCCCCGCCATAAATTCTATTGCGCCACAGAGCAGGGCGCAATAGAATTTGTGCGCCGCAGTTGCGGCACACGTTCGCGCCGGTGCGCGAAAAGGATAAAAAACTATGAACGCCAAAGAAAGGAAACAAATCACCGCCGACGAAAAAAAATGGGCGACTGAATTTGTTAAAAAACTCAACGCCGATATACCGGCGACCGAGACAGAAAAACGCCAGATAAAAATCGCCGTGCTAAAATCAAAAGTCGGCAGATTGTTAAACCGGAACATATCCCGCGAAACGATTGTTGACCGGCTAAAAAAAGACGGGTTAAATTTCAACGAGAGCGAACTCGCGGAAATTTTTAAGCCGCGTAAAAAATCATCGAAAAAAGAAACGGTGAGAAATGATTAAGAAACCGATTGTTTATCTTGAAACGTCAATCATTAATTATTTGTTCGATGATGACAAACCTGAGAAGCAACACGACACGTGGCGGCTTTGGAATGAAATTAAAACAGGAAAATATGATGTGGTAATTTCCGATGCTGTGGTATCAGAGATAGAAGATTGCCCGCCAGACTTTGGCGAAAAAAAGAAAAAGATGCGCGATGAAATTAACCGCATAGAATACAACGAAATTGAAGTGTTAGAAATGGCAGAAGCCATCGCTTTGGCAAATGCCTATATCAACGCAGGTGGTTTGCCGCCGAGTTGTAAAATGGATGCGCTCCATATCGCCGCCGCTACGTTAGCCAATTGCGATTATATTTTGTCGTGGAACTTTTCGCACATCGTAAAATTAAAAGCAATGCGAGCCGTGAAAAAAGTCAACGCGGATGGGCTGTGGAAACCGTTAGAAATTTTGTCGCCGACCATTTTTTTAGGGGAGGAATAATTGTGGACGAAACGATTAGAGTGATACACGAAATTCGGCAGAAACTTACCGAGCGTTGGGACAAGATGACACCGGATGAAGTTCACGCCGACCGGCAAAAACAACTTGTTGAATTTCATCGCCACGCCGGGAACCCGGCGAGCGTGATTCGAGTAGGAACGCCAATCTTAAAAAAATGACCGTCGGTCCGATTACGGACGACGGTCGTTTTTTTTGCCGTAACTTTTCACAGCGTCAATTTGTCCGGCGCGGCGACTTGGATACCGAGCGCCCCGGCACGGTCGAGGACATTTTTTTGCGCTCGCGCCGCGTCGGCGTATTGGTCGAGAATCAACGCCATCAAACCGGACGCCGGAATACCGAGCGATTTAGCGCGAGCGTAAAACCAATCGCGCGTCGCGAGCGGTAATTTCACCGCAATCCGAATCCCCGCGCCGTCATCGATTGCCACCGGCGTTGCCGCAACAGTCGGCTTTTTCTTTTTTGGCGTTACGTCTTTTGCCGCCGCCGCGGTCGTTGCCGCGGCAAGTTTCTTAACCATTTTCACCCTTTCAAATGTTCCACGAGAAACATACAAGAAACATATTTTAGGCGTTTACGGTCTGCTTGTCAAGTGTGTTTATTTTTCAGGGAAAAGACCGTCTTTCAGATGGCTTTTAATTTTCTCGCCATATTCGTCGCATACCCTACACACTGCCGGAGTGTTGTCGCGGTTACAGGTAAGGACGAGAGATTTATCAAAATGTTTGTGGCGACACTTAATGACTTTTCTTTCACGTTCTATTTCTTTCAAGCGCTTTTCCTGCATTGCGTAGAAATGTCGGTCGATTCTTTTTGCCGGTTGCGCGTCGCCAAAATAAAATTGTAACCGTCGAAATTCTCCGCGTCCTTTTGCATCAAAACTCACATCAAGCGAAGTGTTCTTGTTAATTTGTTTTAGTGCCGGGTTAAGAATTTTGCGCTTGAACTCTGCGAAGTTTGTTGCCGCGACACTGTCCTTACTAATGCCGAGCGCGAAATGCAAATCAGTGAGTTTCATAGTTGCTTTTTCAAGCGACTCGTAGGACTTCATAATTTGAAAAAGTCGCTGTGCGTATTCACCATTCAAGTTAAAAAATTCCCACAAGTTAAACTTGGTGAAGCAGTCTTTCAAATTGAGGAGAAACCCGCCAATTTCATCGTCTATGAATCGTGCGGACAACACGCCTTTTTCATACGTAATTTTGCGAAAAAAATTAAATACAACGAGTCGCTCAGTTTGGGCGTTTTTCAGAATCAATTTCATTCCGGCGAGTTCTTTTGCCGCGTGTTCAATCCGTGAAAAACTTTCGCCGTTCAGCAGTTCGGGAAAATCATTTACAAGGATTTTATATTCCCGTTGAAACGTCTTATCGGTCGCGTCAATCTGCGCGACGAGCGCGGCAAACATTCGACCGGTCAATGCGCCAACTGGCGACATTTGCCCTCGTAGCATCTGGTTCGCAGCGACAAACTCCTCATAAAACAACATTTCATTTTTACTCACTATTTCATTTTTACTCACTGCCTTCCCTCCAAAATTTTATCGGTAAAAACAGAGTATAACCGCTATTTATGGCGCGTCAATATGCCAGCCATAAAATCAGGGACAGAAAGCTGGGACAATTTGCCATATTTGTTGGGACAATTTGCCATATTTGGAGGGACAATTTGCCATATTTGAATCAATTTGGAGCGGACTGTATAGCATTTCGTGGAGGGGAAAAAGGAAAAGAGAAAGAGCTTAATCTCTTTACTACGCTATGAATCGCGCACGCGCGCCGAATCAAAAGAGTTGTTTTCGCAAAGAACGCGAAAACGAGTCATCAGTCCACCGCCGCCTGTCGGCGGCTTGTGGACTATGACCGGCGCGATGCGCCGGTAAGACCGGCGGCGTTCGCCGCCGGAGAGAAGGTGCGCCGGCACAGCCGGCGCGGAATTGGGAATTGGTTAAGACGCCGGCGCGTCGCGCCGGCAAGGTTTTGAGGAATTGTCAGGGCGAAATCTGGGAAATTCTGGGGCATAACGCCAGAAATAGGGGGGGGAATGACTCGGTCGCTAACGCGACAAAGAAGCCAAGAACAACCGCCAGAACGCGATTGCAGACGCGTAGAGCGATTTTCTCGCCCAAAAGGACAAAATCCCCGTCCGCGACGGTTTGAGGGGCT
>BNUQ01000087.1 GCA_025997475.1 Planctomycetales bacterium | reverse complement strand
GTGACTGGCGGAAATGACGATGCCGCCAGTCACAACACGATTGAATGGAACGCGCTCAAGTTTTTCCGCGACGACGGCGTATATCTTAACGGCGAACAGGGGCGGTCGTTGCTCGACATTTATTACGGCGGGCAGGCGAAGAAAGTCGGCTGGCGCGAGATTCGCGCGGTGCAAATTTCCGACGGCGCGGTGCAACGCCATTTGGCGCGGGTGCTGAAAATCGTCGATGTGCCGGCGATGCGCCGCCGTAAATTCAAGGTCGCGCTCGATTGTTGCAACGGCGCGGGGGGCGAACTGGCGCTATTGTTTTTGCGTGAAATCGGCGCGACGGTCGAACCGCTGTTTTGCGAGCCGCACGGCAATTTTTCGCGTCCGCCGGAACCGACCGCCGCGAACGTTACCGCGCTTTGCGAACTCGTCAAAGAAACCGCCTGCGAGGTCGGCTTCGCGCAGGACGCCGACGCCGACCGCATCGCGTTTGTGTCGGAATACGGCAAATATATCGGCGAGGAATACTCGCTCTGCCTCGCGGCGAAATATCTGTTGTCGAAAACGCCCGGCGCGGTGGTGACCAATCTTTCGACGACGCGGATGATTGACGACGTGGCGGCCTCGTTCGGCTGTAAAGTTACGCGGGTGCCGGTCGGCGAAGTCAACGTGTCGGAAAAAATGTTGGAAATCGGCGCGGTGGCGGGCGGCGAGGGCAACGGCGGCGTCATCGACCCGCGCGTGCATTACGGGCGCGAGGGTTTGACCGGCATGGCGCTGTTGTTGCAACTGATGTTGGAAACCGGCAAATCGGTGTCGGAACTGGCGGCGGAAATTCCGACGTATCAATTTGTGAAAACGAAAATCACCTGCTCCAAACGGGCGCTCGTGCCGGTGTTGGAAAAATTGAAGCAGGAAAAAGAAGGCGTCATCGACGCGCGCGACGGCGTGAAAATTGATTTCCCCGACGGCTGGGCGCACGTCCGCGCCTCGAACACCGAGCCGATTGTGCGGATTTACAGCGAAGCGCGCACGCTCGAACAGGCGCAAAAGTTAAACGACCGCTATCGGAAAGTGGTCGTAGAAGTGATTGGCGGCGTTTAAAGATTAGAGTTGAAAGTTTAGAGTTGAGAGTTTAGCAGAGGTTGCGCTTCGCGCATTTTTAAAATAAAAACTTCCAACTCTAAACTCTTAACTCTCAACTCTTAACTCTAAACTCTAAATCAAAATGTCTCGCAAGTTGTTTTTATTTTTGATTGAGCGGGTGGCGACGGGCGTCGCGGCGGCGGTGCTTGTCGTGGTCGCGCTGGGCTTGTTGATTGAACCGGCGGCGTTCGGCGCGGCGTTCGCGCCGTTGCAGACCGTTCCGCCGTGGCTGTTAGAAGTTTTCGGCGGCATCCTTTTGGCGGTCGGGTTGTTGCTCGTGCGGTTTTTATACGCGCTCGCCCAATACCGGAATTTATTGGAATTGCCGCAACGGTTTGAGGCGCAGGCGGCGTTGTGGCAACAGCAATGGCAACTGTTGCTCAACAGCGCGCCGCTCGCGGTGTCGCTCTGGACGCCCGACGGCAAAATGGTCGATTGCAACGACGAAGCCGTGCGGATGCTCGGTTGCGAAAGCAAACACGCTTACATCAACGGCTTTTACGACTACTTAAACCCCGCCGTCCAGCCCGACGGCACGCCCACGTTCGCGGCGGCGGAGCGTTACATCAAATCCACGCTGAAGTCCGGTTACGAGCGTTTTTTCTGGGAATACCGGAAGACGGACGGCACGTCCCTGCCGGTGGAAACGACGCTGTTGCGTTTGGCGTGGCAAGACCGGTTTTTTATCGCGGCGTATTCGCGCGACCTGCGGGAGTCCATTTCCCTGCAACGGCAGGTGCGGGAAGCCGAGCAACAGTTGCGGCAAGTTTTCAACGCCTCGCCGGTGTTGACCGTCCTCTGGAGCGAGGACGGGAAAATTATCGACGCCAACGACGAGACCGTGCGCGTAATCGGTTGCGCGAACAAAAAAGAATATATGCGCCGCTTTTACGACTACTGCCCGCCGGAACAACCGGGCGGACGCTCGACCGCCGAAACGGTCGCCGCGCTTATCAACCAAGTGCGCGCCGACGGCTACGCGCGGTTGCGGTTTGACGGGCGCGATGTCGCCGGCAAACCGGTGCCGCTCGATGTCGTCGCCGTGCGGCTGGAATGGAACGACGGTTGCCGCATTGTAACTTTTGCCCGCGACCTGCGCGAAGAAATCGCCAACCGGCAGGCGGTCGAAGACGCCTACGCCAACGCGGAGGCGATGATGGCGAAAAGTCCGCTGGCGTGCGTGTTGTGGGAAGAAAACCCCGACGGGTGGAAATTGGTCGATTGCAACGACGCCACCGTGACGATGCTCGGCTACGCCTCGCGGCGGGATTTTTGCGATAATTTTGTCGGGCGTCCGCACGCGCGGCAACCCGGCGGCGACGACGGGTGGAAGCAGGGGCAAAAAATTCTCGCCGCGACGCTGGGGCTCGGTCATCAGCATTTTTCGAATTACTATTTTTTGACGAAGGACGGCGAACGGTTGTCGGCGGAAATGACGTTGGCGCGCGTGCAGTATCGCAACCGTTTCCGCATCGCGATGTATCTGCGCGACCGGCGCGAAGAAATCAAAAAACAACGCGAACTCGACGCGGCGTATAACAACTCGCTGACGATGTTGAAGGCGATGCCGCTCGGCGCCGTCGTCTGGGACGACCAGATGCGCGTCGTCGATTGCAACCCGCAAATGCTCGACTGGTTCGGCTATAAGTCGGTCGAAGAATTGCGCGCCAATTTCTGGGACAAATCGATTAACCACGACGACGACGCCACCTTGGACGACGCGCAAAACGCTTTCGGGTTGCGCCTTGCCGCCGAACACGACTTCGCGCTGACGCGGCAAAATTTTCAAAATTTCGAGACCGGCGAAATCGTGCCGGCGGAGTTGTCGATTTCCCGCCTGCCGTATCGCGAAAGTTACCGGTTGGTGGTGTATGTCCGCGACCTGCGCCGCGACATTCAACACCAGCGGGAGATGGCGGAAGCGTATGCCAACGTGACGCTGATGTTCGGCAAGATGCCGCTGACTTGCCTCCTGTGGCAAAAAATCGACGGCGTCTGGACGGTGTGCGACTGCAACCAAGCCGCCGTGGACGCTTTCGGCTACGATTCGACGGCGGATTTTTGCGCCAATTTCACCCAATTTTCCAACAAGCCCCGCGAGGATGAAGAACACCGGACGGAAAAAGTGTTGGACGCGGCGTTCGCGAGCGGCGGCAACCATTACTTCAAAAATTACTCCACCAAAAGCGGCGACGTTCTGCCCGGCGAAGTTACGTTGGTGCGCATTCCTTACGGCGACGATTTTCGCGTCGCGGCGTATATCCGCGACCGCCGCGTCGAAATCCGGCAACGTAGCGAAGTGCAGACGGCTTACGCCACGATTCGGACGATTGTCGAAAAAATGCCGATTGTCTGCTCCATCTACGACCGCGACGCGCGAATGGTCTTTTACAATCGGGCGGCGGCGGAAATTTGCGGCTACGCGCTCGCGACGGCGAACGAAGCCAATTCGCTGAACATTTTGGCGTCAACGACCTATCAGGCGGAAAACCAATATCGCCATTTGGCGTTGCTCGACGCGATTAAAATCGCCGTGCGCGACGGCTATTACGAACAGGTGACGGTCAGCCCCAACGTCGCCACCGGCGAAGACGTGTCGATATTTTACACGCTGGTGCGGATTCCGTTTATGGACGATTTTCGCATCGTGGTCTATGGGCGCGACCTGCGCGACGAAATCGCGCGGGAAAAACGTCTGCGCGAGGAAAAAGAGCGGATTTTGGCGCAAAGCGCCCTCATCGAAGCCGAAGCCGCGGCGGCGCGCGAGTCGAGCGAAGCCAAGTCGCTGTTCTTCGCCAATATGAGCCACGAAATCCGCACGCCCATCAACGCGGTTATCGGTATGACCGACATCGCGCGCTCCGCCAGCCCGTCGGAAGTGCAGGAGTGCCTCTTCCGCATCGCCGACGCCTCGCAACATTTGTTGTCGATGATTAACGACATTTTGGACTTCTCGAAAATCGAAGCCGGACGGTTGCAATTGGAGAACGAAGAGTTCGACTTCGCCAAAGCGATTTTCCGCACGCTCAATTTAATCGCCGTGCGCGCGGCGGAAAAAGACATTAAATTGCGGGCGCGCCTCGACAACAACGTGCCGCAGACCGTCGTCGGCGACGAAACGCGGTTGGTGCAAGTGCTGATGAATCTGCTCTCCAACGCGGTGAAATTCACGCCGGAAAAAGGCACGGTGCGCGTGTTGGTCACCCGCGCGCCCGGCGGCGCGGTCGGCAAAACGCGGCTTCTTGTCCGCGTTACCGACACCGGCATCGGCATTCACGACGAGCAAATCGGCAAGATATTTTTGGCGTTCGAGCAAGCCGACGCCGGCACGTCGCGCAAATACGGCGGCACCGGTTTGGGCTTGGCTATCGCGCGGAAAATCGTGCAACTAATGGGCGGCGAAATGTCGGTGCAAAGCGTCGTCGGCAAGGGCTCGGTTTTTTCCTTCACCGTCGCGCTGACCGCCGCCGCCGCGCCGACGAAAATGTTGTTGCCGGCGTGCGCGCTGAAAGATTTGCATATCCTCACCAGCGCGTCCGCGTCGGACGACTTCACCGCCGCCGTCGCGACGTTGCCCGGTCAGCGCGTTACCGTGGCGACGCACACCGAAGCGTTCGAGGCGATGCGGCAGGCGCTCGCCGACGACAAGCCGTTCGATTTATTGCTTCTGGACTACGAATTTACCTGCGACATCTTTTTCTCTCTGTT
>BNUQ01000086.1 GCA_025997475.1 Planctomycetales bacterium | reverse complement strand
GCACGTCGCGCCGTAAAATCAAAGTTGAAATCGCTTTTTCAATCATCGCGTAATCAATCGTGAGCGTCGCGTCGCGCGCGGTAATTTTTTCCACGCATTCCCGCGCAATCGCGTTGACCAACCACGGTTGACCGAGCGTTTGTTGATAGACCTTCGCAATCGCGTCCGGCGTGAAAATTTGTCCGACGGCGGCGGTGTGTTGCGCGTAAAGTTCACCGACTTCGCCTTCGGTAAAATTGCGAAGCGTCAACGATTCCGCCGCGATATTAAACGGACTGGCACCGCCGAGCGTGTCGCTGTCGGGGCGAACGTGGGCTTTGAAATCGCGGATATTTCGCAATCCGACCAGCGCCAATGAATGCACGAACGGAATGTCGGCGCGATTGACGTAGCCGTTACGCAGTTGGCGTAAAAATAAAATCAGCGTCTGTTCGCTCAAGCAATCCGCTTCGTCGAAAAAGAGGATGAGCGGCTTGTCCAAACGGCGGCAATAGCGCGACAACGCCAGATTTAATAGATTGGAATAATCGTCAAAATTGAGTTGGTCAAAAAAGGTCGCGGCTTCGGGGAGTGCGAAATTTTCCAATACATAGCCGATACCGCGCACAATCGCCGGAATGCCGTCGTGCGGATCAATGATGCCTTGCACGCTTTCAAGCGAACAATAAAGCGCGTAATAATCGCCGCCGTGGAGGTTGCGGACGAGGTCTTGCAACAACGTGGTTTTGCCGCTTTGCCGCGCGGCGTGAATGACGAAATACTGCGCGTCGTCAATCAGCGCGTGGACTTCTTTTCCCAAGCGCCGCGAGGCATCAATCATATAATGCGAGCCCGGTACGCACGGTCCGGCGACATTGAAAAACAAGCGTTTCATAAAAGTCCTTTCGTGGCATATTTTTTACGCGCCTATCATATTCGTTTAATCGGCACATTCAATTTGTGCCGTGCGTCCGCCACCAAAAGTCAATGTCGGCGAGAACCGAATAGTTTTCGCCACAAGCGGCATACTTGTTTAATCGAGGAATAAAGGAAGCGGAACAATTTATTTGCCAATAATTTTTCCCCCAAGCGATATAGTTCGCTTTTATTCATCTCTATCTGTGTATTTCGCTGTATAACTGCGAAAACAATCTCGGGGTAACTTTGACAGACAGTTTTAACACCATCCTCGTCTTGCGTATTTACTACATCAACCGCTATGTCTATCATGCGATTTAACACTATCTCATCAAATTTAGCATCAGATTTAAATTGAGTTCTAAGCCATGGCAAACAATTGATCAACTCAATTCTTTGATTTTTTGGCGATAAAGAACTCCACACTCCGCCGCTGTGTTTTCGGTAAACCGCCATTACCTCCGACAGTTTTTTTACTCTTCCATATTTAGCATGTAATAATTTACACGGATAATCGCCAGCAAGAGCGGGGTTTTCTTTCAGCCGCATTTCGACTTCACCTATTTTTCGGTATACAGTCGTAGCGTTGGTAATATAGAGACCTCTTGCGAGATCATAAAAGTCGGTATCGTCATATGATTCCAGTGGCGGATTTATATCTGAAGTCGAAGCGTGGGGGGGGGGGGGTATCTTCCCACAAAACCCGCGCCGAACAAAAACAAATAGAGTAATTATCATTATTTTCTAAAAAATCTATCTGTTTTTGCAACTTACTCGGGTCAGTCCAATAATCGTCGCCTTCACAACTGGCGATATATTTACTTTGACTATTACAATACATTTCACAGCAAATTTTCGACACATTAAGACGATTTTTTGACCATTGGTTTTCTGTCTGGTAAATCGGTTTGATGAGGTCGGGATATTTTTGTTCGTATTCGCGGATAATGTCGGCGGTGCCGTCGGTGGATGCATCGTCGTGAATTAACACTTCGACCGGAAAATTCGTTTTTTGCATCACGAAACCGTCAAGGCACTGCCGGATAAACTTGGCGTGGTTGTAGGTTGGGCAAATTATGCTGACTAATGGAGTATTCATTGGTAATCTTTCGTTTTAACTACAATAAAAATTTTACATATATCTATGATTTTACGATGCGGGCGCGGCGGACTACGGCATTACCGCATAAAGCACGGTTTCCCAGTGATTGTAATAGTAGTGCCGAATAAACAGCCGGTATTCCGGCACCAAAGAGAGGATATACGTCGGAATATTGACGACATCTGTAGGCAAATGATAAAGTGAAATCGCCAATTTGGGTTTATCGCGGCGAATTGTCGCGGCGGCACCTTTCAGCGCTTCCATTTCGGCGCCTTCGACATCTAATTTGATGAACGTAACCCGTTCGGCAATCACACTGTCAATAGTCGTAACCGGGATTTTTAGATGTCCGTTAGCACTTGCTCTCGAACCGGCAGAATTCTCAATGAACGACAATGTTGTGTCGCTACTCCACAGCCCTTTATTGATAACATTCGTCCGCTCAATTTTCCATTCGGATATATTTTGGCGAACGTTTTCATATTGCGACGTTATCGGTTCAAAAGCATAAATTTTGCGATATTTCCCGCCGGCGAAAGTTACAAAATCCGCAAGCGTTCCGCCGTCAAAACTGCCGCCGTCGATAAAAACTTCTTCTGCATCCGGTCTGATTTCCGGTAAATCAAAATACTGTTTACCGAGAAAATCTTCATTAAAATAGGGCGATGCTTTACCGATAAACGAAAAAAATTGCTCGCGATGAAATCCTTCCGTCAACAAATAATCCCACACCTCGTGCGCACGCGCATAGGGCAATCCCAGTAAAGTGACAATTGCGTCGCGGTATTCGCGAACGAGTTCCTCTCGCGTAATAAACTTTATACCGGCGGCGAGTAACTTGTCATCGCCGGCAATTTTTAACGTTGACGATGGAATTTCGCTAAGGCAAATATGAGTCAATTTAATGTCCTGTTCCGTCAGATAACGATGAAGTTTATAAAAACAATCAACCGCGTGATCACTTATATAACTACTATATGGCATATAACAAACGATCTTTTTGGCATTTCGCAACGCATTTATTTTGCCGTTTTCAATCAATCGATGAACGAGAGATTCTTTGACGATGTTATCGATATGCGCATTATTGTTGTCTTGCGTAAATGCTATTCTCTCATGGAAGATGTAGCGCGATTCGTCGTTTTGCAGGCAATCGAGAATACTACGCACACACGGTTTAACCACTTCGGCAATCAGCGTCGATTCGTCGCGCGTTTCCAAATTGCGTAATTCCTGATGTTCGGATTCGCGAAGATTCCCGCGCTTGATGTTGACGCAACCGGCTTCACGCAGGCGGCGGTAGAGTTCTTCAAAATCATACAACCATTTGTGTCCCCACCAGCGAAAACCGATATTGATTAGTTCAGCACGGGTCTGGATAAAAGTTAGTCCGAATTTTTGAAAGTATTCTCGGCTATTTTCTTTCCAGTTTTCATCGTAATATGCTTTTACCGTGTTAGCCAGATCCGGCATCGCAATCCGCATTACTCCGTTCGGCTTCAAGACGCGCATAAAATCCTTGATTGATTTTTGCCCCTCTTCCACCGTTAAATGATCAAGAAAATGCTCGTTGAAAATAAAATCCACGGAATTATCCGGTAACGGTAATGGTTGACGTAAATCCCAGTCCAAATCCAATTTCTGAATGTTGTGGTCGGAATTGTTGTCGATATTCACCCAACCGTCTTTATAAACGGTGCCGCAACCGAGATGCAATTTAATGATGCCGCCGCGCGATAATATCGCTCGCGCCCCCCCCCCCTTATGATGGCTGATTTTAATTGGCGTTGACGCGCATATTGGTCAACACGATCATGCCAATAATTTCTAAACTTTTTGCGCTTGATGCGATTAAAAATAAACAACGAACACACGCGAACGAAGAACTTCAACATAGTTATTTCCTTCCATAAGGTAGTGAGCACGAATAGAGATTACGCTAACGTTCAGTCCGAATACAAATTATCCGTATTGGGCGTTGTTTCAACGTAAAACAAATAAAAATTCCTTAAACCGCGCCAACGGCGCAAAACAGAATAGGCGGGGGTGAGTTGCCGACGCTCTTTCGGCAACGTAACCTCCGCAAGCGTTAGAGAAAACCTGCGCCCAACGGGGCGCGACAATACGGCACCGTGAATTACGGCACCGTGAATTTTTGTTGCGCCCTTTCAGGGCGCAATCATTGGTCAAGCGTTGCGGGGGTTGCGCGAACGATACCGCCGTTCGCTCCTCCCCCGCCTATTCTGTTTCGCCCCGTTGGGGCGTCTTAAGGAGTATTTATTTCGCCGTTACAACAACGCCTCTGTATTGTATTATTTTTTTTCGGCGATTGTCATATTTATTTCTTGAATCTTGATAAATTTTCACGCAGGCTTTTACCGCTCGCCAAGAGGAAAAGAAAAATTCACGTTTTTCGTTTTTTCTTCTCGCTTTGCCCCCTTAATCTGTGCTTGCTCGCCGCATTAACGAGCGCGACGATTGCGATTCGCTTGATTTTTCGACCTTATCACATTCCGGCGATGGTGATATTTTTGCCGTCATAAATTTCACGACGCATAAAAATTTTGTCTCGCCACGACTTTTTCGGCGCGCGATTAAACACTACCAACCAACCGTCATTCACGCCGAATTTATCCATATATTCCGCCGTTTGTTTTAAGCCGTCGGCGTAAGTATTTTTGTTGCGGTAAATTTTCAATTCGATGGGATATTTGTGTCCGTCATAGACCAAACATAAGTCCTCGCGCTTGGCACCAATCGCCATTTCACGAATAATTTCTCCGCCGCCGTTGACTACCCGTTGCAAAAACGCTTGCAAAATTAAATGCGGCGCCGCCTCTTTATAAAAATAACGCTCCACCCAAATTTCGCTGTTCTCGCGCCAAAATTGCTGAAAATCGCGGAGCAAAAAATCAATGTCGA
>BNUQ01000085.1 GCA_025997475.1 Planctomycetales bacterium | reverse complement strand
TTTTAAGAACAATTACAAATTAAAAATAGCGGATTGGACTTAAAAATTGCGCGAAGCGAACTTACACATCAAATTCCACAATCTCTAATTTATAATTTGTATTACTTGGTCATCGTTTTAAGGATGTCGTCAAAGACCTTTTTCCGGTCGGCGTCCGTTAATTTGCCGTGCACAGTTTTCTCCGCTTCGGCAAAGGCGGCGTTTAATAATTTATTGCGCAATTCCTTCTTCACGCGCTCGACTTCCGCCGCCGCCTCGCGCTCAATGTCGGCGACCGTCTGTTGGGCGTCCGCGTGCGCGCTTGCCAGTATAGCTTGCTTTTCCGAGGCGATTTGCGCCGTCAACGACGACATCAAGTGCGTCCGTTCGGCTTCTAATTGCGCCTCCATTTCCGCTTCGTAATCTTCAAACTCTCGCGCCGAGTTATTGGCGGCGCGCGCTTCTTTCAGTTTTTTCGCCGTGTCCGCCGCCGCCGCGTCTAACCCTTTCGCGACCATCTCCTTAAACCCTAACCACAGCAACGTGAAAACAATAATCGCGTTGTAAAGCGTGAACCAATACGACCAGTCAATTTCCACGGTCGGCGAATTGCGCAAACACAAAAAAACAATAATCAGCGCCACGTAAATGACGCCAAAGACGATACCGGCTATTTTTACTTTTACCAACGGCGACATCTTTCACCTTTTTTGCAAGAGCAATTACAAATTAAAAATAGTGGATTGAACTTTAAAATCGCGCGAAGTGAATTTACGGATCAAACTCCGCCATTTTTAATTTTTAATTCGTGATTAAATCTACGCGCTCAACACTTTGCCGACGATTTGTTGCGCCAACGGCGACACCTCTTGCGCCAATTTTTCTTCGGCTTCTTTTTGCGCCTGCCGGAGTTCGCTCGCCGTCAATTCGTGCGCCCGCCGCGCCTCTTCGTGCGCTTTTTTCACAATCTCGCTCGCCTCGTCCGTAACCGTGCGCCGCGCCTGGGCAATCGTGTTCAGCCGCTGCCGCCGGATTTCGGCGCGTTCTTCCACCACTTCGGCGTCTAAATTTTTCACCAACGCGCTAATTTCACGCCGGTTAAGTTCCCCGGATTCGATTTCCGCGTCCCGCTCGTCGATAATTTTTACCAACGGGTCGAACAGAATGATTTTCAGCGCGCACAACAAACCGATGAAAATAATGATAATCATCAGCATTGTGCCAGGCTGAAGCGAAATCGTTACTCCGCTACCGGAAACTTTTAAGTCGCGCCGCTTGCCGTCGCGGGCGAGCGCCGTCAAAGCGCCGACGTCCAACTCCGTTCCCGCCTTGAAAACCGTCCCGCCGACGTTGGTGTCTTCGGCAAATTTGTAGCCCAAGTGGGCGAGTTTTTGGATTTCGTCTTGCGAAACCACCGTCAAATGCCGCGCCGCGTCCGGCTGGTCGGCGGTGATTTTGAGCAACGCTTCTTCGTTAAGAACTTGATTGGGGTCGGCAAAGTTGGCGTTGTGGTTGGCGGGCATCGCCAAATAATTATGGCGGGCTAAACCGCGAATATGTTCGCGAAAACGCGGGTCGTCGTGATTGAACGATTCGCTGAAAGCGTGTTCGCCTAAGGCGTTGATAACTTCGGCGTGGTAACGCGGCAAGGGCACTTTGCCGATGTTGCCGGCAACGCCGAAGCAGTAAACGATAAAAATTAAAGCCGCGACCGCGACGATAATCCGATTGCCCACAACCCACCCCTTTCCCGCCCAAGCCAATAGACCTATTTTCTAACTTTTTTTCTCGCACGGAGACGCGGAAGAATTAAGAACGCGGAATTAAGAACGGTGGAATAATTATTGAAAAATGGCGCTTCTTAATCTGACCGTTAAATTCCGAAATTCTTAATTCTGCATTCTTAATTTGGTCGCGCGGTTTAACCGGCGGCGCTAAACAGCAACAACGCGATGACGAGCGAATAAATGGCGGTCGATTCGGTAACGGCTTGCCCGATGAGCATCGTGCGGAACAGCGTCGAGTATTCCTCAGGGCGGCGCGAAATGGCTTCGCACGCTTTGGCGGCGGCAAAACCTTCGCCGACGCCCGGACCAATCGACCCCAAGCCCATCGCAATGCCGGCGCCGAGATACGCCGCGCCTTTAACAATCGCTTCGCTAATCTCCATATCGTTTCCCTCCTGTGAAAAGTTTTTCGGGTGAAAAGTTTTTCGGCGAAAATAATGGCGCGGAAATATAAGCAGTCCGCGCCGCGCGACAACAGATAAATCAAATTTTTTGGAAAATTTCGGTGAAAAGGGTTGAGGGTTAAAAGTTGAGATATTTTTAGAATTTAGAGTCGGGCGGAGGTTGAGCTTCGCGCGTTAAAAAAAAACTCCTTATCCGGCGGATTACGCGGCGAAAATCTGTTCGCTCGTCGGCTTGGAACGGGTCTAATAAAAAAAGGACTCCGCCTTGGGAGTCCTTTTTTATGAAACATCGCGGCAAGCAACTACCGGCTATAAAATTCGACGACCAACTGTTCGTTGACCGGCAGAGTCACGTCTTCGCGTTCCGGCAGGCGCAACACGGTAATCGCCCGCGTTTTGGCATCGACCGCCAGCCAATCCGGCGAAGCGTAGCCGGAGCGCGACTCCAACGACGCATCGACTAATTTCCGAATCGGCTCTTTGTCCTGCACGGTGATTTTGTCGTTGACTTCGAGGACGCGCGAGGCGATGTCGCATTTTCTGCCGTTGACCGACAGATGCCCGTGCGCGACCAATTGCCGCGCGGCGGCGCGACTGTTGGCGAAGCCGCTGACGCACACCACGTTGTCCAAGCGCCGCTCGCACAACACCAAAAAGTTCCGACCGGTGTCGCCTTTGATATGACGGGCGCGGTCGAAAAAGCGGAGCATCTGCCCTTCACGGAGTCCGTAATAGAACATAATTTTTTGTTTTTCGATGAGGCGGATGCCGTATTCGGACTGCTTGCGGCGCGTGAAGTTAATCGTCTCGCGCTTGGCGAACGCTTTTTCGACGTTGCTATTGTTGAAGACGACCATTCCGAGATGGCGGCAGACCTTCGTCCGCGGTTTGGTGAAACGACCCATAACGATTTCTCTCCTGATTTGATTGCCAAAAATAAATAGTAATAGCGCGAAGCGCGGGATTAGACCGAAACCGCCGCGCCGGTCAAGAGTCGGCAAGCGCAAGAACTCGTCCGCGAATTTACACGAAATTTAGACGAACGACGGTCGGAAAAAGGTTTTAAGCGGTTTGAAGATTTTTAAGGTTTTAAGAGCCGCAAGAACTCACCGCGCCACTTTGCGCCGGCAACCGCTTTTCACTTTTCTCGCCCAAAGCGGTTATCGAACGCCGTCCCTTGTCAGAACAATACCGCCGCCTACAATGCGCCGCGTTTTATCAAACCGTTCACGCCCTCATCGTCTAGGGGTCTAGGACAACAGATTCTCAGTCTGTGAACTGGGGTTCGAATCCCCATGAGGGTGCCACGCTTTTTCGCCGCCAAATTTCGGCTTAAACACTACACCGTCCGCGTTTGCTTGACGTTGCCCATTGTTGCAATTCGTCGTTAGCGGTTGTCCTGAAATGCCACGATACGCGAGGGCTTCGCGCGTCTCAATGTTCAGCGCGCCGTTGATATTTACCCGCTCGCGACCGGTGTTCGCCGGCACCGCAATCTTTTCGCCGCGCAAACCTCAGACCTTGCTATTTCTTCGCCGTCGTCGCGCGGATTACTTGTTGGTGCAACAGGCGAAGCCGCGCCTCTTCGTTTTGGCTGAGCAGAACTTTGTCCACCGGAAAATCCGTGCCGTCGTTCCACGTGATGCGCGTCCGTCGCGTTTTGTTGCGAAGCCATTTTTCCCGCCCCGCGTCCAACGCCCCGTTGGATAAATAGTTCTCGATAAAGCCCCGCGCGACGGGACCGTAAGGAATCGTTTCGCCGCCTTTCGTGTCTTCCAACAACAACAAATGCCAGCCGCGCTCGCTCGACCGCAACAGCACTTCGCCCGGCGTTTGCAACGCGCGAATCCCCTCGACCACCGCCGCCGGAAACAGCGACGAGCCGTCCGGCATCTGGAAATCGAAGGTCGGTAAAATCCAGCCCTCCGCGTCGTCGCCCAAAATAATCAAGCCGGAATTTTGTTTGAAGCGGTCGGCGCTGACGTTGCGCGCCACGCGCTTAAATTCTTCGACCCGTTCCGCCGGCGGCAATTTTTGCAAGTCCGCCAAAAGTCCGCGCGCGCGCCGCTCCGCCGCCGCGTCCTGCGGTTCCGCGCTCAACAAAATATGCCGGACTTTGACGAAGCGGGGCGTGACGAAAACGTCTTGCGTGTGGAGACGGTAAAAATTTTTCACTTTGCTCGGCGACGGCGTCGGCTCCGCCACATACATCCGCGTGATTTGGTTGATGCCGAGTTGCGCCTGCGCGTAGCGGCGGGCGATGCGGTTTTGATACAATTTATCCAAATTAAAATCGCGCATATAATCGACGATTTGGCTCGACGTTACGCGCACCGCTTCGCGTCCGGTGAGTTGCTTGACTTCGTCTTCGGCGAGCAGAATGACGATGAGTTCTTTGAGCGCGAGCGGGTTTAGTTGCTCCAATTCGCCGGGGGTGATTTCGGCGATGTCGCGGTTCGGATAATATAATTTGAAGATGACTTCGCCCATATCGTCGAAGTCCTTTTGCGTGATGTTTTCCGTGCCGACTTTGACCAGAATGCGGTGGCTGGTCAGCGCGTCCTCCGCCGTCGCGGCGGGCGAAAACCCCGCCAAAAACAGCGCCGCTAAAAATAGTGTGCCGCGCGCTCCGTCGAATAATGTGCGCATAGTTGCCTCCGCGTCCGCGAGTTGCGAAAATAAACGCCGCCGAGTATAAAAAGAGCGGCGGCGGAAAAAAGCAATTTGTTTGATAGTGGGCAGTGAGCGGAATGGCGATATTTCGGCGGTGATTTATCGCCGCCGATTGCCGGGCGGCGAAGCCGCCACGAAATTCAATAGCCCGCCGTTTTAACGGCGGGTAAAATGGTGAAAAAAAAGAAAGGGCTTTAGCCCCAAAAATTTAGAACGGAAGAGAGTGGTGGAAGGGAAGAGTGTTCAGAGGCCTGTAG
>BNUQ01000084.1 GCA_025997475.1 Planctomycetales bacterium | reverse complement strand
CTTATGCCAATCAAGGACTTCTTTGATGTCTTTTTCCAAATCATCAGGAGAAGGTAATGTTCCAGGCGCCTCATTTGATTGACTATGTTCATAGCATGAGTATTTTGTCATCATTTTGTCAACCAAGTCACAATCTTCTTTTTTAATCTTTGCGAGTTTTTGCACCTTTCCCATTGTGTTTATTGCCCGTCGGTGTCGTTGAACGACATCGGCAAGAAGGACAATCTCAACCATGCGTTCCATTAGTTTCCGAAAATCGCTGCATGTTGCTTGTGCGTGTATATTATATTGTTCCTGACCTTGTTCGGCTTGAATTCTGCGAGATTGTGGGATGCGTTCACCGTGTAATTTTTTCAACGCTTTTTCCGGTTTTTTTGCATTGATAGGAATATCGCTGGGTTCGCCAGTTCCCCATTGCTCACTGTTGATACAAATTGTGGTGAGGTTATCATCATCTGTCTTATCTGTTAGAATACTCAAGAAACTCAATCTGTGGGTAAATACAATGACCTGTCGAGATTCTCCCAATGCAACAAGGCGGTCAATTGTGCGTTCCTCAAAATCTTGGTCAAGTGATGAGATAGGGTCGTCGAAAATAAACGGCACATTGGAGTTCCGTCCAGTAACATCAGCCAAAAATGCCGCTAAAGAAACAATTCGCTTTTCTCCATCACTCAAAATCTCAGCAGGGCTGTTTGTCGATTTTGCGTTCTTCAATTGGATACGATATTTCGCCCTTCCTTTTACATTATTTGACTTAACCAGTTCAACTGTAATCCCCCTTGCACCGAGTTTTTCAAGTTCCGTATTAAATCGGTGTACATATGCGTTTGTTATGAGTTGCTCGGAAGCAGAACCGGCTTCGATTGTGATGGAACGAGTATTGGTTGCTTTTATCCAATTATCGTATTGGTGAATTTGTTTCAACCGTTCAATTTCCGAAAAAACCGCATCCTTTTGTTGTGCTATCCATTGTCTTGCTTCCAAATCCAACAACTCGCCTTGCGCCTTCGGGCGGTCAAACGCTTTTGCATCAGCGTCAAATTGCACGGCCTTCCGTTCCGCATTATCGGCTAACTCATCAAGGTTTTGTAAAATACCTTGGACAGAAGGTATCTCAAGGGTTTTCATATCAGGAATACTTCTGGTTTGTAGTTGGCTGACAAGCACATTGATCTTCTCGATGAATGCCCAAAGCTCATTTCCAAATGCCTCTTCTAATTCAGCCGCCTGGAGTCTTGATCTGACATCGTCTTCCGCCATCACATTCGGCAAGCCCTGTAGTGCTCTGTTGAACGTCTGCTCCGCAGTTTTTGCTTCGGTTTCAAGTGTTCCTTGGACAAATTCTTCAAAACGGCGCACTCGCGTTTTGGCTTCCTCGTTGAGTTCTTGATGACACAGAACACAACGTGCATTGTTATCCGTGTGCGGAAATGCTTTACCGAGGTATGCAGATGTAGTGGAATATGCCCGTGCCGCTTCCCAAAGTGCTTTCCACGTTTCTTGTCCGATGCCGTCCAATTTGGAAACATCACTCAATACCTTTGCTCCTTCGGTGGCCGCGTGCCGTTTCTGCATCGCCGCAGATAATAAAGCGCGTAATTGTTCAATGAACTCGTTTGATATTATCGGCAAGCGATTCTCCACGCTAGTTTTAAGGATCTCAATTTGTTTTTTTACATCCCTGCGTTTTTTCGCTCCTGCGGCTGGGTCAGCCAAACTTAGACGCTCGCGCAGTTCCTTTGTTTTTTGCTCTTCTTCACTGCGGAAAACCGTTAACATATCTACGATACTCTGTTTAATATCATGCCGCAATCCTTGATATTGTTTTGCTATATTCGTCACAACAAATTTTTCCGGGATGGAAGGCAGCTTTGATGTTAATTTAATTTTTTCCGTTTCCAGAAACTGCGCAAGCAATTCGCAAACAGAAACCAGATTTGTAAAAATCACCATTTCTTGCGGCGTGTAAGTCGCCTCGCGTTCTTGTTGCAGATAAAATTCCCCAACTGAACCGTCAAAAATATCAATTACAGACAAGGCATTAATTTTGTCGCCTTTTGCATCCCATGCTTGAGTGTGTTCGTTTCCGTCAATCGAGAACTTTATTGAGCATGTTTGCGCAACTGGTGAGTCCTTATAAACATTATGCTTTAGTAAGTCGGTTGATTTTCCGCAAACCCTTTTAAGAATTCTCGCATACCCAGACTTCCCTGAACCATTACGACCATAAACCACAGAAATATTACTTTTCCCGAAGTCTAACGGCTTCCGTGGATTTAGTTTATCAATTCCTTTGATTTCTCCAATAGATTGCAACTGCACGGAATTTTTCACTGCTTGGGCAACTTGGAATACTGACAAATTGGGCGTCACCGAACTCGTGCCTTTGATGATTTCACCCAAGTAGGCAATATCCGTATCGGCAAGCGATTTCTTTGATTGCAAACGAAGCGCAGCCTCTTGCAACCACGCTGGTTGATTCTTTAGCCACTGTGTGATGTCGTAGCTCATTGTTTGTTTCCTTTTGTTTGGATTTCGGTGAATTGGAGTGGAGCAGGTAGATTCGTTCTCGCTGTCTGGGAGATATCAAACGCGGCATTTTTGGTGACGGTCTCTATAAATGACATGGCACTTGGGGAAATACGAGACGTCATCTCGTATTTCCAGTGGGAGAGAAAACATGGACGGTCATTCCGTCGTGAGCGAATCGAACGTCGCATCCAACGAGCGGGCGGGTCGCCCGCGTTCCATAGCGCGCGACGTGTGGGGGCGGCACAGTTGGCGGGCGGATGGCGGGCGACGTTGTGCTGGCGGAGGATGGTGGCGAATTCGTGGTATTTGCCCATGGAGCGCGGGCGGCTCGCCCGCATGTTCTTTGCGGTTTTGAGGTCGGCGGTGGAGGACTTGGTTTTGCCAATGGTGTAGGAGGCGATGTCCGATTCAAACAGGCCGCGTGTGGTGAAGTCTTGCTGGTAGGTCTCTTTCCATGCGCGGAAGCGGTCTTTCACGGTGGCGGCTTTGGCGAAGCTGGGGGCGTCTTTGGGGAGGATTTTTGGGAACTCCGCGTTGTCTTGAGGGGAAATGAGGCGGTAGTCGTGGATGATTTCGGTGCCGGTTTCAGGACGACGGGAGCAGGATGCTCCCGCCACTTTGGCGAGGCGTGGATTGTTGGCTTTTCCACGCTTCGCGGCTTCGCGCCTTGTGGCATTGCCACTTCGCGTGGGCTTGCAGTAAGCGGGCGAGCTGCCCGCGTTCCATAGCTGGTCGCCGTCTTCCTGCGTTGCCTTCCATGCGTCGTCAAATTCTTTTCCGGCGGTTTTGCATTCGATGATGAGCAGGGAACGTCCGTCGTTGTCCTTGATCCAGATGTCGAGGCGTCCGCCGCTGGCGCCGTGACCGACTTCGACGTGGTGCTCCAGCTCGATGTGCGCGGGGCGGTAGCCATTTTCAAGGAGGCGGTGGACGCATTCAAAGACGACGAAGTTTTCCGGGGCGGAGAAGTTGCAGGTCTGGTGTTCGTTGACCGTGAGACCTTGGGCTTCGGGATAGACAAGCTGCCGCTTGGCGAAGTCGGCGCGCATTTCACAGGTGCCAATCAAATCGCCGGTGCGGTCGGGGAATTGCTTGGTGAACACGGTGCCGGCGTCATTGGCGGCGAAGCCGAGGCTGGTCAGGGCGTTTCTGAAATGGGTGTCGTTCATGGTTTGGTTGCTGCGGTTGTGTATGGAATCAGTCGTAATTTTTCGACTGAAAACGCCGGTCGCAGACCATCGGCAGACGTCCAAAAAATTTTCCAAACGCAATAGAGCGCTGATTTTAGATAGGCGCTGATAGTGAGCAATAATTATTTAAAATTTTTCACAACTCCGCCAGCATCTTCCCCATCCCCCGCTGAAACTCAGCCGCAATCGCCCGCCGGTCCGGCACGCGCACGCGCACCAGCCCTCGGCGCGGTCGCGCTTTATGCGGCGCACGCCAGCAAAACCGTTCAAACGTTACCCGCGACTTTCGGCGAGCGCAGTCCGGCGGCGACGCAGTTCGGCGGCGACGCGCCTCTATTCCCCTCGATAGCGGGGAATTCGCGGGGTAATTGGCGACAATTGCAAAATATCCGCTTTTCCCTACGCTTGTCGCGTTTTTATTTTTAACGACCGGCGGGAAGACAAAATGTTGCGGGCAAAAACTTTATTTTTAGCGGCAAACGTCATTATTTTCAGCGGCATAATTTTCAGCGGCGGCGCGGCGAATCCGTTTCCCGCAATTCGGGCGGCGGAAGCGGCGTCCGACACGGCGCGCTGGGGGAAAAACGAATTATTGCCGCCGTTAAAAGAGATGACGATGGCGCAAGGGATTTTGGCGCGGTCGGTGCCGCTCGGCAAAATCGACACCGACACCGGCATTGAAAAACTGACCGGCTTGCCGGCGGGCGCGGGCAACGCCGCCGATTTTTACGGCAAATTGGAAGAGTATTACGCCGCCGACCGCGTCGCGCCGGATAAGCCGGCGGTCAAAACCGACGGCGCCGGCGTGGCGGCGATTTTCAAAGCGGTCGCCGTTCGCAACTGTTCGCTCACGCCGCAGTATTATCCGGCGCTGACTTCCGCCGAAATTAAACAGCCGGATTTGGTGGTGTTTTTGGCTTACGCGCGCGCGCTTATCGACCGCGCCAAAGAATTGGAAGACCGGCAAAACGTCAAAGGCGCGGACACGGTTTATCGGTGCGCTTTGATTTTCGGCTGGCACTTGACGCAACAGCCCGAAAGTTTGTTGGTCGAAACGTTAGGATTGCGCATCAAGGCGCTTGCCGCCAACGAATACGCGCGTTTCTTGCAACGGCAACTCGACCCGCGGGAAAAATTCGCGCGCGAGTATTTTGATTTATTGATGCACGCGGAAAATTTATTGGAGCGGAAACTCGGTTATTTTCTCGGCAACACGTTGGCGTTCAACTCGCTGTATAGCGCCGTTCGCATCGCGACGGAAGACGCCGACCCGGCGTGGCGGCGCGAGGCGATTTTGCGGCTCGGCGTCTATCGGCACGGCGCGCCGGGGAGCGACGGCAAAATCATTTTTACCGACCCCGCCAAACAAAAAGACGCCGAAGCCGCGCTGATTTACCTCGGCGAAAAAGACCCCGAAGCGACCAATCGCCAACTCGCCGTCTGGGTCGTCAATAAACTCACGCCGGAATTGTTCCTTCACCTCACCCAACAACGGGTCAACCAACCGCAAAAGTAGGTTTCGCTTCGTCGAGGAATAAAAAATGAAAACGTGGCATTGCTATCTCATTCCGGCGGTCGCGGGGCTGATTTTGACGATAGGCGGCTTGGCGCACCCGTATCAAATTGACGAAATCCGCACGATGATGGAATTTGCGATTGGCTGGCAACCGGCGTTGTTGGACTATAACGCGCCGAACAATCATCAACTATTCAGTTTGGCTTTTTATGGCTGGCGGCAATTTTTATCGCCGGAAACGCTGGCGTTTGATTATCCGGTTACGCGGTTGTTGTCGCTGTTTTTCTTTTTGGCGGCGGTGGTCGGGGTTGCGCATTTGGCGTTTCGCCGCGCCGGTAAAACCGCCGCGCTGTGCGCCGGCTTGTTGTTCGCCACCGCGCATTGCGTCTTAAATTTCGCCACCGAATTGCGCGGCTACGCGATGTCTTTACCGTTCGCGTTGACCGCGTTTTACTTTTTGGCGGAATTTTTAACGACCGCG
>BNUQ01000083.1 GCA_025997475.1 Planctomycetales bacterium | reverse complement strand
TTTTGAAAGAATGCGAGTTCAGATTCAATTACGGTAACGCCAAAGAGCAGTTGAAAACACTCAAAAAATGGCTCAAAATTTATAACCAAAACAGGCAAAAATAACCACGTTATCTATGCCAGCCCCTTTCGGTAAAATTGCAAAAAATTATAGTGAACACGCCTTGATTTCATAATTACGCCCTCCGTTAAAGTTTCCCTCGCCGGCGTGCCGATAAACCACCGTTTTCCAACTCTAACCGGACGGTGGCATTATGAATCTGCGTATTTGTGTGGCGATATTGGCGGTGTTAAGCGTGGTCGGCATTTCGGTGGGCGCGCGCGCGCGGGTCTGGGCGCAAACCGACGCCGTCAAGCCGCAATTTATCGACGTGAAACGGCTCGTTCGCGCGCCGCATCAATTCAACCGGCAAGCCGTCGTTTTCACCTGTCGTTTCGCCAAACGCGGCGAACTTTTCCGGCAGGACGCCGATTTGTTCACGCCGAAAGAATATGTGAATTTCGTCGTCTGGCCCGTCGAAGCCGAACTCTGGGACAAAACCGCGCGGCGCAATTTACTGTCGTCGCTTTATGTCCGCAAAGACAATCACGAAGCCCTCGCCGCGCTCGAATCGCTGTCCCGCTACGACACGGTGAAAATCGCCGGTTTTGTCGAAGAGGTCTATGCCAACTTACCGTGGATTGCCGTCGAAAAAATCGCGCCGATTACCGGCGAGGCGATTGACGACGAAATGCTGAAACAAATCGCGACCGGCGACCGGTTGTTGGAGCAGGGCAAAGTCGCCGAGGCGAAAGAGTCCTTCGCGCAAGCGGTGTCGCAAGGCGCGCCGGCGTTTGTTCGTCAACACATTGAAACCGTAACCGCCAACTACGAAGCGCCGCGTGCGATTACGCAACGTCCGCTCGAAAATTATATGCCGCTCGTCGAAGCGGCGCGAAAAGCGGCGCGCGCCAGTGATTTTACCGACGCCGAGAGTTATTACCTCGAAGCCCGCCGCAAAGCCGCCAATCACGCTTGGCTCTACAAAGAAATCGGCTTGTTCTACGAATATCGGCACACGCTCAATCCGGCGGCGGGACAGTTGGAAAAAGCGCTCGGCGCGTATCGCCAAGCCGAAACGCTGAACGGCGCGCCGGACGCGGACTTGCAATTTCTGAAAGCGCGCGTCGCGTTCGCGTTGGGCAAAGACCGGCATCAATTCGGCGACGCCGCCGCGTATTTGGCGAACTGTTTGCAAATCGCGCCGGAGCATCCGCTCGCGCGGCAGTTGGACGCGGAATTGACTTCGGCGAAATTGGCGATGACGCGCGACATTGAGGCGCTGGCGTCGGTTCGCGACACCGAACCGCAAAATCGTCCTCTGCGCAGTAACGCGGGCGTGGTCGCGCCGAACGCGGGCGTTATCGCCCACGCGCCGATGGCGCCGCAAGCGCCGCAATTGGCGCGGGTGGAAAAAAATCCGTTTATCGACCGAAGCGATTTGCCGATGGCGGACGAGTTTGACGATTTAATCATAACGGAAGACCTCGCGCCGGTCGCCAAGACGGAGGAACTGTGGCAAATGGACGCGCAAGTCGCCGCCATCAAAAAAGAGATGACGCCGATTAACGCCGACGTGCTGACGATGGCGTCCGCGCCGATTACTTTCGCGGACGACCTGCGAGCGGCGGCGGGCGCGATGACGTTGCCGACGGAGAATAAAATCGGCGCCGCCGGCAATTCCGTTAATTCCGTTAGCGCCGCCAATAACGACCGACCGACGCCCGAATTTAAGGCGGAAAATAACGTTTCGCTTAGCGAGGTCTTGGACGAAATACCGGCGTTGTTGCCGCCGCAAAAGTCAACGCGCCAGCCGTTCGCGCCGCTCTCCGCCGAGGATTTTTTACCGGACGACATTCCCGATTGGGCGCTATAACGAAGAGCAATAGACCTGTTCGACAACCAATTCTCGGCAAATTTTCGGCTAATTTTCCGTCCCGCCGCGTCAAAATTCCTTGCAATACTCTCGGTATTGCTTCGTCATTTTTCCTTGCGGCACGAAAAATTAGACCCGAACATTTGCTCGCTCGTAGGTTTAGAACAGGTCTAATTAAGAATTAAAAATTATGGAGTTTGATTCTCAAAATCGCTTCGCGCAATTTTTAAGTTCAATCCACAATTTTTAATTCTTAATTGCCCTTTCCCCTTTTCCCTCAATTGTGGATTTTCGTTTGACTTTCAGGGGCGTCTTTTTACGATACGCGCCCGTGGGACAGGCAGGTGTTTTTTTGATGACGGACGCGGGCGACCGCGACCGTTTTTTTCTTTTTTGGCGATTTCTTATTTTTAACGAGAGGTAAAATTATGCCCGGCAATGAAGAATTTCTGCGACTGCTCAGCAGTTTGCAAATGGAAAAAGGCGTTGACCGCGAACTGTTGCTCGACGGCGTCGAAACGGCGCTCGTCGCCGCCGCCCGCAAAAAATTCCCCGACATTGAGGAACTCCGCATCCGCATCAGCCGCGACACCGGCGACATTGTGTTGCTCGACGGCGACCGTCCTCTGAAAACTTTAGACCCCGCCATCTTCGGGCGCATCGCCGCGCAAACGGCGAAGCAAATTATCATCCAGCGGATTCGCGAAGCCGAAAGCGATGTCGTGTTCGGCAACTATCGCGAAAAAGAAGGCACGGTCGTCGTCGGTAGCGTTCAGCGCGTCGAGCGCGGCGCGGTGGTCGTCAACATCGGCAACATCGAAGCCCTCGTCCCGCGCAACGAACAGGTGCCGGCGGAAAATTACAAACCCGGCGAGCGTCTGCGCTGTTACGTAACCAGCGTCCGCAAACGCGGCAATCGCGTGCAAATCACGCTCTCGCGCACCCATCCGAATCTTGTGCGCGAAATGTTTGAAATGGAAGTGCCGGAAATTTTTGACCACGTCGTCGAAATTAAAGGCATCGTCCGCGAGCCGGGCTACCGGACGAAACTCGCGGTTACCTGTCCCGACAGCCGCGTGGACCCGGTCGGCGCCTGCGTCGGCGTGAAGGGCAGTCGCATCCGCAATATCGTCGATGAACTCGGCGGCGAAAAAATCGACATCGTGCGCTGGAACGACAATATCGAAATGTTTATCCGCAACGCGTTGGCGCCCGCCGAAATTCAAGCCATCGAATTTGACGCGCGCCGCAATCGCGCCCGCGTCATTGTTGACGACGAGCAACTGTCGCTCGCCATC
Organism: Planctomycetales bacterium; assembly: GCA_025997475.1. Taxonomy (GTDB): domain Bacteria; phylum Planctomycetota; class SZUA-567; order SZUA-567; family SZUA-567; genus MS499-59. Next base: position 2,578 of record BNUQ01000083.1, on the reverse strand, counting down.
GGGCGCAAAGGGCAAAACGTGCGGCTGTCGAGCAAACTCACCGGTTGGGATTTAAGCGTGATGACGGTGGACCAACATAGCGAATGGCGGGCGCTCGGACGCGAGGAAATCGCGGCGTTACCGGAAATCAACGACGAAATCGCCAATAATTTAACGATGAACGGCTTCGAGTGCTTCCAAGACATCGTCGAATCCGGCACCGGCGAGTTGGCGAAAATCGCCGGTATTTCCGGCAAGGACGCGGATAAAATTTACAAGTTCGCGGTGGCGGGTTATCAGCAACGGCTGGTCGATGACCGGATGCGTAAAACGCACGCGGCGGAGAAAAAGAAAGAGGCGTTGGAAATGCAATCAATGGTGAACAACCTCGACCCGGAAATTATCGCGGAAGTTCAAGAGACGGCGGCGGTCGAGGCGGAGACGGTGTCGGAACCGGCGGCGGAAGCGGCGGGGTAAAAAAAACAAGAGATTCGTCCACGAATTTTCATGAATTAAACCGATTTTCACTAATCTTTTCTCACAGAGGCACAGAGGCACAGCGTTCCACCGAGAAAAACGAAATCATTTATTTCTTCTCTTTTTTCTCTCCGGGTCTCTGTGGCTCTGTGAGAAATCTCTTGCTCTTAAATTCGTGTTAATTCGTCTAATTCGTGAAAATTTGTGGATGAGTTTTTTCTTTCAGTGAGAGGAGAAAATAATGGAAGTTCCTTATCCGCAAATCGTGGCGTTGGAATGCAAGGCGTGCGGACGGTGCGCGTTGGCGTGTCCGAAAAAATTGTTGCGCCCGAGCGGCAAACTCAACGACCGCGGCTACGAATATATCGAATACGTCGGCGCCGGTTGCGTCGGTTGCGGCAACTGCTATTACACCTGCCCCGAACCGAATTGCTTGTCGGTGATTAAAGAATAAAACGACAAACCGGCGGACGCGAAACCAACGGAGGGCTAACGATGAAAACTGCGGTTAAACTTGACGAGGCGTTAGTGAAAAAAGCGATGCGGACGACCAAAGACACCGCCGCGTCTTTGAAGCGGGCGATTGCCAAAAAAACTTCGGTCGAACTTGACGACGAACTCGTGCGCAAGGCGATGGAATTGACCAACATCACGACCAAAGACCAGTTGCTCAACACCGCGCTGAAAGAACTTGTCCGCTATTATCGCAATATGCAAATGCTGGATTACAAGGACTCCGGCGTTTGGGAAGGCGAGATGCGAGCGACGTTATGAACGCCATTCTTGTCGATTCCAGCGTGTGGATTGATTATTACCGCCCGCAAAAGAAAAGTTTCGCGAAAGAAACGTTGGAGCGGTTGTTCACTCGCAACGCGCCGTTGCGTTTGTGTCCGGTCATTTACCAAGAAGTCCTGCAAGGCGTAAAAGACCACGAATTTAGGGCGATAAAAGAACGTTTGTTGAGTTATCCGATGGTCGAAACCGACCTGTTGACGGCGACCGATTGCGCGATTGACATCTACCGGCAATTGCGGCGAAAAGGAAAAACGGTGCGCAACGCGGCGGATTGTTTGATTGCCGCTTACGCGCTTTGCGGCGAAAGGTGGCTACTGCACAACGACCGCGATTTTGACCCGATTGCCGAAGAATTTCCGTTGAAAGTGTGGCGACCGTAAAACAGAAAAACAACTAAATTTTGAAGGAGTTTCTATGCCCACCAAACTTGCCAAAGGCAATTCCGCCGTGATTATCGGCGCGTTATACGCCGGTTGCGACGGTTATTTCGGCTATCCGATTACGCCCGCCAGCGAAATTTTACACGATGCCGCCAAACTGTTCCCGCAGTGCGGGCGCAAATTTGTCCAAGCCGAGTCCGAAGAAGCCGCCATCAATATGGTCTATGGCGCGGCGGCGACCGGTCGCCGCGTGATGACCGCGTCGTCCGGTCCGGGCATTTCGCTGAAACAGGAAGGCGTGTCCTATCTCGCCGGCGCGGAATTGCCGGCGGTGATTGTTGACGTGATGCGCGCCGGACCCGGTTTGGGCAACATCGGTCCCGAACAATCCGACTACAACCAAGTGGTCAAAGGCGGCGGACACGGCAATTACAAATGCATCGTGCTCGCGCCCAATTCGGTGCAGGAAATGTGCGACCATACCCGCGCCGCGTTCGCGCTCGCCGATAAATACCGCTCGCCGGTGTATGTGCTTGCCGACGGCGTGCTGGGGCAAATGATTGAGCCGCTGACGTATCCCGACGAAGCGCTCGCGCCCACGCCCGATAAAGAGTGGAGCGTCGGCGGCGACGCGGCGACGATGAAAAATTTAGTCACCAGTATTTTTCTCGACTTCAACGCGTTGCAGGCGCACAACGAAAAATTGCAACGCAAATACGCGGACATCGCGGCGCGGGAAGCGAAATTTGAGAGTTATCATACCGCCGACGCGGAAATTTTGCTGACGGCGTATGGCGCGTGCAGTCGCGTGGCGCGCACCGCCGTCGATAAAGCCCGCGCCGCCGGCAAAAAAGTCGGCTTGTTCCGCCCGAAATTCCTCTTTAATCTCGTCCGTCTGCAAATAATAAAGCCACTCGTCGAGCGTGTCCAGCGTCTGCAAATCAAAA
>BNUQ01000082.1 GCA_025997475.1 Planctomycetales bacterium | reverse complement strand
AAAGTTCAATTCAACGCGCTGAATTGCCCAACCGGCGGATTGAACACGAGCATTGGGACGAGGATTCGTTGTCGCATTATACACCCCCCCGTTGTTGTTGGGGGCGAGCGGCGCGTTTGCCGATGATTCTGGCGAATTAGCGGCGATGAAGGCGTCATTGGAAAAGTTGCAGGGGCAGATGGCGGCGCGCGATGCGCAGGTTGGCGCCTTGCAACGGCAGTTGGACGAGAGCCGTATCAACGACCGGATGAATGCGGGCGGCGAACCGGCGGCGTTGCAATCCGCCAACGGCAAAGCCGCGCTGACTATCGGCGGTCAAGTGCGCGTGCGTTACAATACGGCGTGGACGCAAAACGGGGGGGTGTATAATGCGACAACGAATCCTCGTCCCAATGCTCGTGTTCAATCCGCCGGTTGGGCAATTCAGCGCGTTGAATTGAACTTTGGGATTAAGTTGTCGGACGACACCAAAGCGTTGATTTCGCTCCGTCCGAGCGGCAATGTGCAGGGTGGCAACTGGAATGGTGCGGGTAGCATCCTCAACCAAGCGTATTGGGATTGGAGCAACATCGGCGGTAGCGGTCTCGGCTTGCGCGTCGGCTATCAATACGTGCCGTTCGGCGGTTGGACCGGTGAAGACGGCGCTTGGTCGTGGGACGGCACGTATGCTTACCAGCCGTCGTTTGTTGGCAGCGGCGGGCGCAATAACGGAGTTCAGGGCGACGATGACGTGCCGGTGGCGATTGGCGCGATTGCCCGCTACAAATTTCTTGACGACCAGTTGATTCTGAAAGCCGGCATTTTGGGTTCGGACCTTAATCGCACATTCGGTAACAACACCGCCAACAACAATTCGGGCGTGAACAACCGCAACGAATTGAAGAATATCGGTTTGGTTGACCACATTATCAACGTTGTCTATAACCCGTGCTGGATTGAGGGTTTGCACTTGGAAGCGGGCTATTGGGGGCGGTTTAATGATGACAGTTACGATGGCATCAATACCCCTCAACTTGCGGCATACCGCAATAATTACAGCGCGGCGTTTAACGCGCAGGCGTATTACAAAACCGACAAATGGAAATTCGTGGCTGAATGGCAAGGCGTTACCAGTCCGCGGCAGGGCGATCTTAGTGGCGTCAGCTCCAGCCTATCATCGGCACACTACGTTGACGGTTTTGCGAATTTGTTGAGCGCGTATGCCTTTTACAATGTTACCGACAAATTGGTGTTGGACGTTGGCGCGGACTACGCGCGGTTGACTCGTCCTGAAAGTTATCATACTGCCACAAATGGCTTCAACTCGAATGAATACAACGAGGCGTTCCAAGTGGCGGTCGGCGCGGGTTACACGTTCTCGAACGGCATCATCACGAGTTTGGGTTATGCCCACAAATGGACGTGGACGCCGAACCCCGGCACGAACAACACGGACACGATTCAGTTCCAAACGGCGTATAAATTTTAATTACGGACTTACGGCGGGCGGCGGCGCTAAAATTAACAATTAACAATTAACAATTAGCAATTGTGGAGTAATTATCAAAAATTGCGCCTTGCGCGAAGCGATTTTGACCGTGAAAACTCCATCATTGTTAATTGTTAATTGTTAATTGTGAATTGTCCGATAGACCGAAAACCCCGATGGGAAAACCCCAAAGCATCCACATCGCCGTCCCGCATCTATCGCCGCCACGTTTCGCCGTAACCATTCGTAATTGAATATCCAGAATGGACGCCCTCAAAGGGTGTCCATTTTTTTTGATGGACGAGAGTAATGAAAGCGCTCGGCGCGGCAAATTAAATTCCCCTCCCCAGAGGGGAATTTAAGCGGAATAATTTATCAAAATAGCCCCTCGTGTCGCATTATGGCGGCGATAATGAAAACGGGTATGATAGCCGCAAATTTAGGAGCGACCGCAAATGAACCGGCGACTATTGCGCCAAGCGCGCGACAATGACGTGCGAGACAATTTCGGCAAGTATTTTTTCGACCTCAGCAAATTGTTTTTCGGCGGCGTGGTGTTGGGTTCGGTGTTTCATCAGGACATCGCGCATTTTTGGGTAATTTGCGGCATCGGCGGACTGGGAACCGCCGCTTTTGCGGTCGCGGGTTATTTTACGATTAAAAGCAAATATAAAAAAGGAGGGTAAAGAAATGGACTATGTGATGATTGTTTTGACGGAACCAATGACTTTCTTGGTGCTGTTTATGTCGGCGTTTGCGGGTTGTTTTTTCTTGTGGTCCCGCCGCGAAGACCGCATCCTCGACGAAATGAAACGCGCCGAAGACGCGGCGGCGCAATCCGGCGCGACCGTCGGTTAAAGCCGTAATTACGCCGAGGTCTGAAATTTTTGCCGAAGGAGTCCCAGAATGCGCCAAATCACCGAACCCGCCGCGATGCAAACTGAAGCCGCCGCGATTTTGCGCGCCGGTAAAAAACACGGTTTCGTGCCGACGATGGGCAATCTGCACGCCGGACATCGGACGCTAATCGACCAAGCCCGCGCCGACGGCGAAATCGTAACCGTCAGCATTTTCGTCAACCCGACGCAATTCAACGACGGCGCCGATTTCGAGAATTATCCGCGCACGCTCGCCGCCGATTTACAATTGTGCGCGACGGCGGGCGTCGATTATGTTTTCACGCCGACCGCCGCCGAAATCTACGCGCCCGACCGCGATATTTTGGTTATTCCCGATAAACTCGCCAACCCCCTCTGCGGCTTGTCGCGCGGGCGCGGACATTTCATCGGCGTCTGCACGGTCGTCGCCAAACTGTTCAATTTAGTCCGTCCCGACCGCGTGTATTTCGGGCAAAAAGACGCGCAACAGGCGTTGATTATTCAGCGGATGATTAGCGACTTGAATTTTCCGGTAAAAATGTCGCTGTTGCCGACGGTTCGCGAAGCCGACGGTTTGGCGCTGAGCAGTCGCAACCGCTTGCTGACGAAAAAAGAGCGTCAAATCGCGCCGCAATTATACGCCGCCTTGCAAACCGGCGCCCAAATGCTCGCCGCCGGCGAAAGCCGACCGCACGCGGTCATTGAAAAAATGATGAGCCGCTTGTCCGCGCCGGAAATCGAGATTGATTATCTGAACATCGTTGATTTGGCGACCTTGACCGACCTCGAAGAAATTACCGGCGACGCGCTCATCGCGGCGGCGATTAAATTGGGCGACGTGCGGCTGATTGACAACGTCATCGCGGGACGGGCTAACTCCGCGCTAAAGCGCGGGGCAATTGAATAGAGCATCCAAATAATTGAATTGTGTCCTCCGTGCCTCCCTGCCCTTCTTTTCATCGGTCTTGCGGGCACGCGGTTGCCCCGCAAAACTTTCAGAAAACGCCGGTTGTGTCCGATAAACTATTTCATTGTGTTCTTGCCTACGGGAGAAAATTTATGCGCGCGTGGTTGTTGACCTTGGCGATTGTCGGGACGCTCACCGGTTGCACACCTATTCAGGGCGAGCGGTTCTGGTGGGACGACCAAAAACAAGCCAAACTCGCTACCGATTTTACGATGCCGGACTGGCCACCCGAAACGCCGCTGACCCCCGACGAGAAAATTTTCGTCGATAAGCAATATCGGGCGGACGAGCCGGAACGGGCGAAAAAAGAAGAATTGGGGCAGGTCGCGGCGGGCATTCCCCGCGCCGGCATCCCCGACCCCTACGCCGACCCGCAACATCTTCCGGTCGCGCAGTGGAGCGGCGAGCCGGAGTCCCTCGCCGCCGCCGATAATTCTGCCGACAACGCCGATGTCGAAAAATAAGCCGTCGTCCGCGCCAGCGAAATTTGTGGGACGCGGCGGCGAAAAATTGGACTGGGCGTTGACGGCGCTCGCCGTCGAAGTCGCGGGAAAAGTGTGTTGCGATTTGGGCAGTAACGTCGGCGGCTTTGTCGATTGCCTGTTGCAACGCGGCGCGGCGAAGGTCTATTCGGTTGACACTTCTTACGGTTCGTTGGCGTGGACGTTGCGCAACGACCCGCGCGTCGTGGTAATGGAACGCACGAACGCGCTCTACGTCGAACTGCCGGAAAAAGTCGCCGTCGTAACCGCCGATGTCGGCTGGACAAAACAAGAAAAAGTTCTGCCCCGCGCCCTCTCGTTGCTCGACGAGGCGGGCGTTGTCGTTTCTCTGTTAAAGCCGCAATACGAAGCCGACCGGAGCGCGCTCGTTAAAGGCGAAGTGCGGGAATTCGCTCTGCCGGAAATTGTCGCGCGGGTAACGGCGCTCGCGGAACGGTTAGGCGCGCTGGTCTGCCCGCCGGTGTTGTCGCCCTTCCGCGGCGGCAAAGGCGGCAATCCCGAATACTATTTTGCGGTCAAGAATCGCCGCGCAGTCGATTAAGGTTTTTAAGAATCTTAAGATTCTTAAAAATCTTCATTCTTAATCGCTCCCCTTCACTTCCCCTGCGCTTTTTTTTCGGCGTCGAGGAGTTCGCGGAGGCGCATTTTTGCCGCGAGCAGTTTCGCCTGGTCGAACCCTTGGTCTAAAATTTGCCACGCCAATTCGTAGTTTTTCCGCCGCTCGTGAATCGCCGCCGCCTGCAACCGCGCCAAATCCGCCGGCACGTATTCCTGATAAAAAATCGCGAACACCCGCCCGTAATACTGCAACGCCGCGTCGTCGTCGCCGCGCGCCTGCGCCACGTCGCCCTGCCCCAAAATCGCCGCCGCCCGTTGTTGCCGCCCGAGCGAACTGTTGCCGATATTAGCCCGCTCCGCCCGCACAAACGCCGCGCCCGCCCGCCCCAACATCTCGCCGTCTTTTTTGTCTTTGCCCCACGCCAGCCACGCCCGCCCCTGCAATAAATACAACGCCTGCGTCGTTACAATCGCCCGCTCGTCGCCCCGCAACGCCGCGTCCGCGTATGCGAGCGCGCGTTCGTATTGCCGATGGTCGATGAGAAAATTCCCCAGCGACAACAACGCCAAACTCGCCCACGAACCGCCGGCGTAACGGTCGGCGATGCCCGCGAGCGTGTCAATCGCGCCCCGCCGCAACGCCGCGATTTCGTCGTCGTTGGCGCCGATTTGACCGGCGCGTTGCAACGCCAAATTCGCCAACTCAAATTTCGCCTCCACCAACAGCGCCGGTTGGTCGCGCTCGGCGTTGGCGACGCTTTCCTGCAACGTCCGATACGCGGCGCGCGGCTGACCGAGCGTCAATTGCAATTTCATCGCGTCCAACGCCGACGCCAAATCGCGCGAACTTTGCGCCAGCAACAACCGCGCCGCCTCGTCGTATTGCTCGCCGCCAATCAACGCCGCCGCGATGCCGCGCACCGCGTCCAACCGTTGCGCGGGCGTAATGGACGGCTCGTTGACTAAAATCCGCAGTTCGCGCAAACCGTCTTCGTAATAACGCGCGTGGTCTTTGTCCGCCAATTTAAGATAGGTGTTGCCGAGCAACGTCCGCGAAGCGACGCGCAAATCCGTGTCGTCCGCCGCCGTGCCGATGGCGATTTGCAATTTTTCGACCGCCTGCAAATAGTCCGCCGCGCCGTTTTTTTCCAGTTCGAGCGCCTCGTCGTGCCGCCCGTTGGCGCGCCATTCGCCGGCGATTTCCCGCCGCAAATCCCCCGCCGCGCACCGGATGGCGCCGAGCAAATAATGCGCCGCCGCCGCGAACGCCCCGCGCGGATTGATGACAATCGACCGGTCAACAATTTCGGCGGCGCGGTCATACAGCGCGAACACCGGCAAATAATCCTCCGGTTTAAGTTGTCCGTTGACGACAAGCAAACCGCGTTGCAGTATTACGGGCGGGGCGTTCGCGGCGGCGGCGCATTATTTGCTCGGCGCCATCCGGTGCGCGG
>BNUQ01000081.1 GCA_025997475.1 Planctomycetales bacterium | reverse complement strand
TATCGGGTCTGATTGATTCGGCGCGGTTTTAGCGCGATGCCAAAATTAGTCGGTAGCCGACCGCAAGTAAAATCGGCGACGGTGAAAGCGACCGCGCCGCAGTATGGATTATGCGATAGAGCGAAGCCGACCGACCCGAACGCGCCACCGGGGGCGACGCCGGAAGAGCGCGCTAAAGCCATTGCCAAAATTAAAAAGAGATTATACGCCGGCGGTGGATAGCGCGTCCCGGCGTTCGGGAAGAAAAAAAACGTCATTTTTGCGACCGGCGCTCCGGTCGGGCAAATGTCTATTGGCTAAAAAAGCGAAAAAGCGGCGCTTGGGGCTACTTTTGAGCGTCCAAACGCCGGAAGTAGCGGTGTGAAGTGAATTTTTAATAAATCGCGACTGGCGATTTTATTTTTTTTGCTCTACCCCGTGACAAAAATGGCGCGAACCGTGTCAATTGCGGCGTAAGAACAAGAAATAAAAGAAACAAATAAAAAGGAACAACCGGCGGCGCGGACTTTCGGCGCGGCGTTTTAACAATCAAGGTCAATGAATAATTGCGTTGTTGTTTGTTTTAGAGATTTTTTTTAAGAGATGACGCCAGAAGGAAAAAAGCCAACCGCCTCCGCGCAATTTTTCTTTTTTGGCGTTTCCCAATAACTCTTCCCTCTTGTAAGGAGACAACCAATGGATTTCTGGAAAAACAAAAAAGAAACGGCATCTGCGACGTTAACGACATCGCCGTCGCCACTCTCGCCGAAAAATGCGTTATTCACGGCGACCGTGACGCCAAGCGAAACGACCGCGCCCGACGCCCCAAGAGCGACGGCGACCGCCGCCGATGAGGCGGTGGCAAAATCAGCAATCACGGCATCGGCAGAGCCGGAAACCGACGCGGCGGCAAAAACACCGGCGACCGCGCCGGTTGTGTCCGAAACGCCCCCGACGGTTGCGGATGCGCCGGTCGCGGACGCGCTGGAAGACGAAAAACGCACGGAATTTGCGACCTTAAAGGCGAAATATAAAGCGGATTTTAAGAGCATTCTGGACGAATTAACGCCGCCCAGAGATGACAAACGCGCCGTAAAAATCCAAATTAGCGCGATAAAGTCCTTACGTAAACGCCTCACGGCGCTGTTGGCAGTTGGCATAAAACCCGATGCGATTTTTGCGGCGACAACGAAAAAGGGCTTTTCGATTTCGCGCGAGCAATTCGCCAAAATCATCGGCGAGATAGTCGGGAAAGCCGGAGTGAAAAATGCGCAATCAATATAACGTCATCGCCGCAACGATGTTCAGCGACCGGCGAGCGGCGGAACGAGCGAATGAGCGGCGTTTGCGTTTGGAAAAACGCGAAGCGGAAACGTTGGCGGCGTTGGAACTTGCCCGCGAGCAAGCGCGGGAAGCGGAACGCCGCCGCGATGAAATTGAGCGCGACGCAACCACAATCATTGCGGATTGCCAATATCGCCGCGAAAAAGCCGAGCGCGACACCGCCGCCGAAATCGCGTTGTTGCAAAAAAAAACGGAGGCGTTACGCGAAGGATTTTGGTTGGTTCAGAAACAACGCCAACTGCGAATATCGTTGACGATAGCATTGGCTCTGACGTCCGGCGCAGCGGGGATGTTGTTTGGTCGGTTTGTCGTTTAGTAAGCGTAAACGGCGCCGGTGTTTTGCCGGTAATTTCGGCGGTGGATTTAATTACAGGATGGGGCTTGTGGAGACAAACGCTTCGCGTTTTCCACAAGCCGCGCCCAATCGTTCGGCGCTCCGCTTCTCACAATTTGGCTCAATCCTGCGGGGACTGTAGGGGCTACGCCCCTCGCCCCCGAACTGCACGAAGGGAAATAATATGCTTGCCAATGATTTTCATATAAGAATGACGCCGGAGGAAAAAAGCGATTGGTGCGCCGCCGCGAACGTCGCCGGTTTGACCGTATCGGAATTTGTGCGCCGCTGTTGTGCCGGTCGGACAATTACCGCTCGCGCCGACGTGGTAATGGTCAACGAATTACGACGGCTCGGCGGCTTGCTGAAACACATTCACCACGAAAGCGGCGGCGCAAATACAATCGCCACGGCGGACGCGATGACGGCAATTACCGATTACATCAAAAAATTGAGTGGCAAAAATGATTGTCAAAAAAATCACCAACCCGCATAAGTCGGCGAGCAAGACGGCGCGAATTTCCGGTTTGACCGGCTACATCAGTTCGCCGGAACGCGCCGACGGCACGGAGAAATGTGTGTATCGCGCCGGTCGCGGATTTATGTGCGGCAACGACGCGCCGGAAGCGCAAGCAATGGAAATGCTCGCGCTTGCCGAAGCCGCCGTCCGCAGTCGCGACCCGATTAACCATTACGTCATCAGTTGGCGTGAGGGCGAGCGACCGACCGTCGCGCAAATCGAAGAAACGGTAACGCGCTTTTTGGACGAGCTCGACTTGCGCGGACATCAGGCGATTTATGGCGTTCACGCCGACACCGACAATTGTCATTTGCATATTGCGGTCAATCGCGTCAATCCCGACACGCTAAAATGCGTGGAAATTAACGGCGGCTTTGACATTGAAGCGGCGCATTCTGCGGTCGCCAAAATCGAGCGCGAACAGGGCTGGCGGGGCGATAACCATTACGAACGCGGCGGGGAAAAATCGCCACAGCCGCGGCAACGGGCGCGGGATATGGAGAATCGCACCGGCGAAGTTTCGGCGGAACGCCGCGCGATTGAACAAGCCGCGCCGATTATCAAATCCGCGACTTCGTGGGAACGGTTGCATCGCGAACTTGCCGCCGCGGGAATGCGCTACGAAAAGACCGGTAGCGGCGCGACGGTATTCATTGGCGACGTTGGCGTTAAGGCGAGCGCGGTTGACCGCGCCGCAAGTTTGACCAAGTTGGAAAAACGATTAGGCGCTTATCAGCCGAACACGACCGCGCGGGCGGCGGCGCCGGTCAAGTCGAATGCGCCCAGTCAATATCATTGCGAGCGCGAGGAATTTCATCTTGCCAAAGCGGACGCAAAAACTGCGCTCGACCGGCGACAGGCGCAAGCGCGCGAAGAACTGTTTGACCGGCAGAAAAAACAGCGCGGTGAAAAGTGGAATGAGTGGCAAAAAGAGTTGCCCAAGCGCGGACGCGGCAAAAAGATTAACGCTTTGCGAAGCGTCTTGGCGCACGAACAAGCGGTAGAGCGGGCAACTCTACGCGACGCGCACCGGCGTGAGCGCGAACAATTCAAGCACGATTTCCCGCCGTTTCCCGACTTCAAACGGTGGTTGAAAAAATCCAAAAATCCCGAACTCGCGGACGAGTGGCGTTATCGCCACGGCGAGCAACCGGCGCAAATTATCGGCGATAATTACGAGAAGCCGCGCGCGGAAAAAGACATTCGCGACTTCTCGCCGCGCGTCAGCGGCGACAACGTTTTCTATGCTCGCCGCGGCGAAAATTCGGCGGCGTTTATCGACAAGGGAAAATTGATTTCCATTCACGACGAGAGCCGCGACGCGGTGTTGGCGGCGTTGCAATTAGCCGCGCAGAAATGGGGAGCGATAACGATTACCGGCAACGAAAAATATCTCGCGACGTGCGTTCAACTTGCCGCCGAACACGGCATAAAAATCAAGAACCCCGAACTGCAAAATCGCCTCGCGCAAGCCCGCGATAATCTCCGGCAACAAATGAAACGCCCACTCCCCGAACGTCCGCAAACGCCGAAGCGCGAACCGTCGCGCGGTTGGTCGCGATAAATTCGCGCGCCAAGATAAGCATTGTCGAAGCGACAGTGCGGCTTAAAATCCGGCGCGTGAAAGAACAAATTATAGGGGACAGTAAAATGAACTACGAAACCAGAAAACTACGTATTTATCTTGAAACAACCATTCCGAATTATCTTTTTGAGGATAAGACCAACGAAAAAAAATTGAGTAAAATCCTTGATACTTGGCGGCTCTGGGGAAGTATTAAACAGGGACTGTATGACGTGGTGGTGTCTATAACCGTCTTTGACGAAATTGATAAATGTCCTCCGGCACAAAAAGAAAAGCAAGCGGCGATGATTCGGGCGTTGGCGGAAATTGACTATACGTTGGTAGAAATTGATGAAAATACCGAGCGATTGGCAACGCGATATATCAAAGCCGGTGGCTTAAAACCAAGCAGTAAAACCGATGCCCTGCACATCGCCGCCGCTTCACTGGCAAATTGCGACGTGGTATTATCGTGGAATTGTAGTCATATCACTGTTTTTAGAGCAATGAAAGCCGTTGATGCAGTGAACACCGACGAGTTGCTGAAACCGTTGAAACTTCTATCGCCGACCAACTTTTTAGGGGAGGAATAATTATGGACGAAGTCGTTGCGGAGATTCACCGGATACGCCGCGAGATTGCTAAACGTCGGGCGAAAATGACTCCGGCGGAAGCCGCCGTCGATCTGCGGAACGGTTCAAATCGTGTCGTTCGCGCTATCGAACGCGAACGGGTAAAACTGGGTAAGCAAAAAATCTCCCGTTGAAGTAGCGATTGACTGGTGCGTTGGCAATGACGTAATTGCGGGATTTTTTGCGGGAGCACAGAACGGAGGTGATTGGTATGTTGACGGCAGAATTTGACCTTGACGAAGCGCGTGAGGTGTGGGAAGAAGAGGCGAGAGAAGAAGGCGAACGGCACGGTGAACAACTCGGCGAACAGCGCGTTCGCCAAGAGATGATTTTGGGGTTTCGTAGGGCGGGCGTATCTGACGAAGTGATTAGTCAAGCAAGTGGGTTGCCGCTGTCGGAGATTCGTGGATATAGCGTAGATTTTGGTCGGTGAAGGCGGGTCATATTATTGCGGGGAAGCACAAATGGGGAGAAAGAAATGGTCATCCGCAAGTTTGTTTAAGGGGATAGTCCGACGGGACGAAAAGCGGAGTCAACGACCGCCTGCCTCTTATTTTTTTTCGTTGAATTTTAACCTTAACGTTGATGAGGTGAATTATGGCAACAATAGATGAAATCTTTGAATCACTAACAGCGGCAAATAACGCGAAAAATTTCCTTAATTATCCTGATACACATGATTTTTCGGCAATCAATTTTAATCAATTTTCCGGAATTGGCGTTGAACCATTCCGCGCGAAACAGCCGGGCAATTACGACAATACCAACGACGGGTTGATTTTGACGTTGACGACGGACACGAAAGCGCTAACGCAAGCGGCAAACGATCCCAAGAAACATCAGCGCATATCAGCGGCGCTTAACTATCACACGCCGCCAGACGATTTATTGCGATTGATTGAAGATGACGATGATGCCGACGTTCGTAAAGAAGCGGCGGACAATCCTTATACTCCGCCGGGGGCTCTGGCAAAAGCGGCGGTTGAAGACTCGCGAATGGAAGTTCGTCGCAATGCGGTTCGCAACCCGAATACGCCGCTTTCCGCTGTGCTTGAAGCGCTTGAAAACGCGCTTGAAAACGATGATTGGTATATCATAAAAGCGGTGGCAGAGAATTCTCACACACCACGAGAAGCGTTGACGAATGTGATAAGGCGGCTTGCCGACAGGCATTTGTTCGGTGAAAAAAATAAACGGAACGACAATAACCGGAACCAGATTTCAACGGACGGCTATTTTTCTGCGGCAGAATTAGCGGAGCGTTATGATAAACCGGTTGAGCGAATAAAAAAGCGATTGGAAGCGTGGCGGCGAGAAAACCTTTATCGTAAAGGCAAGGATTGGATTGAGAATCCGCGGAAGGGTGGAAAAGAGGCGAGTTACCTTTATCGCGAGTCCGATGTCAACGAAATCGTTCGTGCGCGGCGACTATTCTTTTAGCGAGAATATATTTCCACTTGCCACGGGTAACGATTGGTAATAATCTTTTTGTTTTCGTGTTTATCCGCAAATTATAAGCGATACCTATTTCACACCACTTGACACTGCGATAAAGGTAACTCGCCTCTTTTCCACCCTTCCGCGGATTCTCAATCCAATCCTTGCCTTTACGATAAAGGTTTTCTCGCCGCCACGCTT
>BNUQ01000080.1 GCA_025997475.1 Planctomycetales bacterium | reverse complement strand
ACTTACGAAAATTCAACGGCATCCCGCGAAAAGCGTTTCCTTTATTTTTGAAAGAATGCGAGTTCAGATTCAATTACGGTAACGCCAAAGAGCAGTTGAAAACACTCAAAAAATGGCTCAAAATTTACTCGCAAAAAATAACCAAATAACCAATTTATCTAGGACAGCCCCTATTTTTTTTATCTTTTGTCAGCACCAACGCAATCTTTTCCCAAAAAATAATTCGCTATGGGTATATGCCAATTTCCGGTGCAACGGTTTCTCTATCGTATCGCGTGAGCACATAAAACTGAACGCACAGCGTAGCGGATGCGCGCCTGTTGCTCGGTTGGGGTTAAGGTTGAAAGTTCGTCGGCAATTCGATTTTCTTCAACTTCAATTTGTTGTGCGAACGAAAAAGTATCCGTCAACGCCACATCCGGTCTAGCGCGAACGGTTACTTCGCGCAACGCCGAAAACAACGTTTTTTTCCATTCTTCCGGCAGACGGCGCGGCGGCACATTTGTCGCGATATTTCGATAATAAATGATAATCTCAATTCCTAACTCTTCCGCGCCGCCGGTAGTTAAAAATTGCAGGCGTTGCCGTAAAAAAGCGTAAAGCAAGCACGAATCTCCCAGTTCAGCCAATAACGTCGAGTTAACTTCTCCCCAGCGAAAATGCGCCGCTCCCACCGCTTCGGCGGGGAAAACTTTATCGCGTAACAGTTGCGCCACCGCCGGCTTGTTCAAACCAAATTTTTCTACTCCCGGCTTACTGATTAGTCGCCCGCCGTAATCCGCCACTAAACCGACCGCTTCTTCCTTGCCGATAGTTAAACGCACCGCTTTCGCCGGCTCTTCGATATGACCGCTACCATCGTCCTGAAAGCGTGTTACGGTGATCGAATTTTCCGGTGTTGCGCCGCCATACTTGACGAGAAATTTTTCAAGGTCTTCCCATTTCGATAAGCCGACCGGCAATTGTTGGATTCGTTTTTGTTCGCTCGCGTAGTCCTTGTTAAAATTTTCCCATTGCTCAAAACCGTGGACGACCAATTTTGCCAATTTTTCACTATCCGTCGCGTCAACAAAATCCGGCGCCAATATTGCGTCCTGCAATTCATTTGGCGCGATTAAAGACATCACCCGCGAAAATAATTGTTCAAATTTATCCGGTGAGACCATTGTTCGCGCCACGGATTTCAACCTCGCTCGCGCCCGCGCATACATTTTTTCCTCGCGACTACCGCGTAAAACCAGCGTGTCAACGATTACGATGTCGCGCGAGCCGAATCGATGCACCCGCCCGGCGCGTTGTTCCATATCCATCGGATTCCACGGCACGTCAAGATGAACTAATCGGCGACAAAATTGCAAGTTGATGCCTTCGCCTCCGGCCTTCGACGAAATTAAAAATTGTGAAGCAGACCGAAATTTATCGACTTCGTTTTCTCGTTCGCGTTCATCTTGCCCGCCGATAATCAGCGCCGGTTTTTGTCCGCAACGCCGTTCCAAATAAGTCGCCAACGCCAAGACCGTTTCAATCGGTTGCGCGAAAAACACGATTTTCTCGCCATGCGCCGGTTCAACAACTTTGTCCCATAAAAAATTCCATTTATCCGTGGCGGAGCCGATTAACGCCGTCCCCTGTTTCAACAAATGCCGCAACGTTGCCGATACGTTATCTTGCGGCGGATTCTCGTCGTCATAGTCCGGTTGGTCGTCATTGTCGTCATCGCCGCCGTTGTCATTTTGTTGTTGCTTGCGGCGGATTTCGCCTTGCAACCGCGCAAACAGGTCTTCTACCGGTTCATTCGGCGCCCCCTGCCGATACGGACGCAATGCCGCCACCGCCGCGCAAATTTCGGGAACGCCTAAATCGCCGCCGTCGCGCAACGCCTGCCGCGTCAAATAACCCAAACCGGCATTCGGGCTGGATGCCGCCCATTGTAACGCTTGCGCCCGTCTAAATTGCGCTCCAAAACGTTGTTTGGGCGACAAAACGGAGTTTTCCGCAGAATCGAAATAGCCGGAAATATCGTCCAACCAAGTAGCGTAGTTGGCGTTCATTTCGCAGAGCAACGGCGGATTAACTTGTCGCGGCGGAAATAGCGGAAGGTTGTCCCAATCGCGCACATCGTCTTTGGTGCGAAAAATCACGCGCCCCGCCAATTCGGTTTGCGGTTCATTAGGCAAAAGCAACAATTTCAGCAAATTTTTAAAACGAGTTCCATTGACTTGATGCGGCGTGCCGGAGAGCAAAAACACGAACGCGGTCTCAAGATTTTGCCGCGCCAACAGGTCTTTTGCCAAAAGGTATTGTTGCGATGGCGTGCCGCCCCAATCGCTCAAGTGATGGCATTCGTCAATCACAATGATGTCCCACGGGGCGCTTTCTTTAATTTGGGCGAAATTCACCTGGTGCGCGGCGCGGTGAATACTGGCGATAATCCGCGCGTCGCGAGTAAAATCGGCGTTGCCCTCGGAATCGGCTTTCCATTGACGAAATCCTAATTCTAACCGGTCAAGTTCGCGCCCGACATTGCCGACTAATTTTGCCGGCGCCAAATACAGCACACGCAAATTGGCGTTTTTTGCCAACAACTCTTTGATGATAAGTCCAATTTCAACGGTTTTCCCTAAACCGACTTCATCCGCCAACAAGACGCGGCGTTTCGTCGAATCGAGAATATGTCGAATCAAACTGGCTTGGTGCGCCAGCGTTTCGACGGGACGAACTTCGAGACGGCGTTGCGGGTCTTCGGCGAATAGCGTTAAGGATTCCCAACGCGCCAACGACCGACGGCTTAACGCCTGCCAATTATCGTTAGGCGAAAGTTGCGTCAGTAATTCGGCGGGCGAGGCGAGAGGTTGCGTTTGATATGGGTCGATACTGTGCAGTAGCATCGGCGGCGCGGTCGCTTCGTCTGCCCATAAACGCGACGGCATTGCCGCCAAATCATAAGCGCTAACGCCGAAATCCGAGTATTCGCGAACGACAAGATATGATTTGTTTTGATAATCGACCTGTTTCATCCGGTCTCCTTTGTTGACGTGAGTTTCGCATTTTCGCCATTTCTTTTGTGGCTCCAATTGGCGTAAACGGCGGCGAGTTCGTCAGGAATCGCGACCCAAGCGGCGTTAATGGCTGTGAGTTGGACGGCTTCGGCTTTTTGGTCGCGGTCTTGTTCACGGGCAAAAACCTGCAAAAGCGCGTCGCGCGCGCCATCTATGGGATTGGCGATTTTCTCAAATGCCGCCGCAATTTCTCGCTCGACTTCGATAAAACGCGCGGTAAGTAAAGTCATCGCCGCTTCTTTGGCTTTTTCAACCGCATCCGTCGCCAATTCGCCAAAGAGAGTAAGAACTCTGGCTTTGACGCCGGGACCGCAAGCATCGCCATCGCCGACAAATTTCCGGCACCGGCTCGTTATCGGTCTCTCGATTCGTTGATAAAGTTCAGATTTCACCTGTTCTTTCAATTCGACAACGGCTTCTTTGCCCGCAGTGTTTAACGCGGTCGCTTGGCGTTTAATTTCTTCGATGAAGCCGTCTAAAACTTTTAGCGATAACTTTACGGCAAAATTTTTCTTGGCTTGCGCGGAGATTTCTTGCATCACCGCATTTTGATAATCGGCAAATTTTTTGGTTTCAGCGCGGAGTGACCGCAAGATAGTTTGACTCCACGTGTCGGCGACCGGCTCCTCAAATCGACGCGATATATCGTTGGGCAAATCAATATGCCGGGAACCGGCAAAAGTTCCGCCGCGCACCACTGCGGCTTTTAGCGTTGCCCAGTGGTAATCCGACAAAACGCCGAGATAGGCGTCAATTTCTTTTTTGGCGCGGGCGGCGGCGCTTTCAATGCCGGCGGTAATTTTCTCAGGCATCGTTTCGCGCAGAAAATTACGAAACGCGCCTTGTCGATTGGCATATTCCGTTTGTTTTGGACGCAAGTAGATATCTAACCGTTCAGTGAGTTCGCGCCGTTCTTGCTCATTTGCCGCCGAGATAATTTCCGGGTCCAGTCGCGCTTGTTCACGCTGTAAAATCGCGCGCGACCCGCCGAAAAAATTTAGCGAATATTCCCGCAATCGCGTCTCCTTCTGTTGAATGTAATTTCGCGCCGCTTGTTCCATGGCTTTCGCTAACGCCGGGATTTGCGTCGCCTCTTTGTCGCTGATGAACGGCTTGTCGTTGTCGTCCGGATTTTGTTCTTGGTCTAAAAACAACCGATATTGCGGCGCGGACACTGGAAATACTCGTACGCGCTCCGCCAATTGTTCGAGGACTTTTACTTTCGCGTCGTTAAGCATTTGGTCGGTCTCGCTCCGCCAAACTGTGGGTAAAAAATCCGTAATTTGGTTTTTGACGGTCTCGCGCATACTGTCAACCACCTCCGCAAAGTGTGCGTCGCGGTTCTTCAGCGCTTTGCCGCGATTTTGATCCCGGTCGTTCCGCCAATTTTCATTCGCCACATCGTCAATTTTTACCGCCGCCACCAGAAATGGAGCGGAATTATCGTGGAGTAAATCGGTCAAGAAATTCGACGCGACCAATGAATTGGCCACCGCTTCCGTCAATCCGCCGCTACCGACCACCAACATGACACTCTTTGCCGTTTTTAAAAAATGTTTGGTTATTTCTTGGTGTTGGTCTTGATAAATTCCTAACCCCGGCAGGTCAATAATTTCAACGCCGTTTTTCAAAATGTCGGTGTCCCATTCAATTTGCAATTTATCAATCAGCGGCGCCAAAATACCGCAGGCGTGCAAGCGAAGTTGCTTTTCAAATTCGGAGTGATTGTCGTCAATAAAAGTGCGCGCTTTTTTTTGACTTCCCAAGTTGTAGGCGTCTTTTAGCGTATTCAGCCGCTCAAGGTCTTCGGGGGCGAGTTCACGTTGAAACCGGCTGGTCAATCCTTGCGCGAAGCGTAGCGCGTCTATCAGATACTCGTGGTCGCAAGGCGTGTCTTGATTGCCTTTGACTAACAAACAGGCGCGTTTACGTTTGATTTCAAGCGATTCGTTATCCGCTTCATTCGGCGCTTCTGGAATGTCGGATTCGGCATCTGCCGGAACCGTCGTGATTTGAACTTCGGTCTCGCTTTCCGCGCTTGCCGTCGGCGAATGGTCGTTTTTCTTGTAACTCATTTCCAAGGAAAGGCGGAGTGAATTAAGCGTGCGCTTGTCCTGGTAAAACACGGTGAAGCGTTTTTTATCGCCATAGGT
Source organism: Planctomycetales bacterium (assembly GCA_025997475.1). GTDB lineage: Bacteria > Planctomycetota > SZUA-567 > SZUA-567 > SZUA-567 > MS499-59. The sequence continues at coordinate 871 of BNUQ01000080.1, read as the reverse complement.
AATGCTCAAAGCACTGGCGGTCAGCGGACCGCTACCGCCGCCGGAAGGCACGACAATATCGGTGCCCCCGACAAGCGTGTTTATCAAAGTGCTTTTGCCGACGCGCGCTTCGCCAATAACGCACACGGGATATTTTTCGTTCGGCAATTCGTTAATAAGATCGTTTATCTTTTTCAACTCCGCGTCATAGCCGCTGACAGTATTAGGCGCGACTTTCTCCAACACGCTACGGGCGTGATTTTGATACCAACTCGCCGCCGCTGTAACCGTGGCGTTGACGCTCGCGATTTCCGACAACGCGACCATTTTTTTATCCGTCAAAGAAATGAGGAAATTATTTTGGCATTTTTTGCATCTGGCGCGTTTGCCGACCGCGTCAATCTTCACATTGTATTTGGCGGCGCAATGCGGACATTCAATACTCAACATAAATCACCTCAATTTAATTATCTGTCACCAACGCAATTCTTAACCGGCAAGGAAACAGAATTTAATCAACATTTGCCAACGCTTGCCAAGCCGAAGTGCGTGGCGGCGTCAAGCCACGCACTTCCGGTAAAATATCGCCTATTTAATCTCCGCCTGCGCCGCCGCCAATCGCGCAATCGGCACGCGGTAGGGCGAGCAACTGACGTAGTTCAGACCGGCTTCGCGGCAGAAGGCGATGGTGCGCGGGTCGCCGCCGTGTTCGCCGCAGATGCCGATTTTGATGTTCTTGCGCCCGGCGCGTCCGAGTTTCACCGCGAATTCCAGCAGTTTGCCCACGCCTTCTTGGTCGAGCGACTTAAACGGGTCGTATTCGTAAATCCTCGCCGCCACGTAGTCCTTTAAGAATTTACCGGCGTCGTCGCGCGAAAAACCGCAAGTCATT
>BNUQ01000079.1 GCA_025997475.1 Planctomycetales bacterium | reverse complement strand
GGCTGTATTTTCTGAAGAATTTGGCGCGGTTTGAAGATATTCCGGCGATATTGCGTGAGCCGATTTTTACGCGGGCGTTTGCGACGGCGAATTTAGCGGCGATGGATAGACGCGAGCGCGACGTTTACGACGCTTCGCTAAAAATTTATCGCGATAATGTCAACGTGATAACCAGCGCGAAAGAAATATCTCGGGCGGAAGGACGCGCGGAAGAAAAGATGGAAATCGCCAAAAAGTCGAAGGCGGCAGGAATAGCGCCGACCCTGATTGCGCAGATTACCGGCTTAACCGAAAGCGAAATCGCCGCGTTGTAAGGACTATTTATCAAGTTTGGGCAAATAAGCGCCACGAACGAGAGGCGACGCCAGTCCGGTGGTTGGGGGCTTTCTTTTCCCGGCGCATCAATAGACCTGTTCGACAACCGTTAAGTTTTTAGGGCTAAATCGTAGTTGATGATGCCGCAGAGCAATGACAGTCGCAAGCGATGTCGGCGGCGGTGATTGCGATACGGATACGCCATTATTTTGAACACTTTAAGCACCGCGTTGATGTTCTCGACCATGATGCGCTCCCGCGAAATCCGCCGGTTGCGCTCCTTGTCCGCCGCCGTCAACGGCTGTTTTTACACCTTTTCCGCGACGTTTCGCGATGACCGTGCAGGTCGGCTACTTTTAATTTCGGCGGACGGCGCGGTGTTGTTGTTGCCGGTGTTTTTTTCGCAAGATGACGACCATCGCGGCGTAGGCGGACTTACTCACGCCGAAGAGGCGCTTGAAATCCGCGTCGCTTAACTTCTGCTGATTGGTAGGCTTTTTCATACCAACCAGTTATGCACTTTGCCACAACCACCGCAACCTATTTCTTACAACCGGTTATCGAACAGGTCTATTTAATTTCTACCGCAACGCCGCGCCGGCGATTTTGGCGAGGAGGTGTCGCAACAGCGCGTCGCGTTTGGCGTTGGCTTCTTCGTTGGTCAGCGAGCGGTCGGGGGCGAAATAAGTGAAACTGAACGCCACGCTTTTTTTGCCGCTCTCGACGCCTTGCCCGCGATAGACGCTCTCGACCGTGTATTCTAACGTCTCCGCTTCGTTCGCCGCCGCCGCGATTTGCGCCCACGTTACAACTTCCGGCACGACCAGCGCGAGGTCGCGGCGTATTCCCGGAAACCGCGCGAGCGGCTTAAACACGCGGTCGCTACGCGGCGCGGCGGACAGCGCGGCAAAGTCGATTTCGCCGAGCGCCGGTGCGAAGTCCAAATCGTGCAGAATTTTTTGCGCGTCCGCCGCCATGCCGAGAAGCCCGATTTTTTTATCGCCGAGCCAAATTTCCGCCGCCGAGCGCGGCGCGAAAAACGGCGTGTCCGCCGCCAATTGCACCGTCAACGGCGCGGTGATTTTCAACGCCCGCGCCGTTTCGACGACCGCGCCGAAAACATATTCCGGTCCGCGGTCGTCGAGAATCGCCAACGCCGTTTTCTCGCCGCGCGGGTTCTCGTTGCGCGAGTTTTCGCGATAGACCGTGTTCAGTTCAAACAGCGTCAAATCATGTTCACCGCGATTGACGCGCCGCCGGTCGAGCAACGACGGCATCAGCGACTGCCGCAACACCGGTCGGTTGGCGTCAATCGGGTTTTCCACGCGCGGCGAATTTGCCGCGTTTATTTCCCATTTTTCCGGCACGAACGAATCCGTCACATATTCATTCCCGCCGAGCCGCGCCAACATTTCCCGCGCGATTTTTTCGTCCGTAAAAATTTTCTCTTGCGGCATCGCGAACAGCGGCATATCAAATTTATCCGGCACGTTCTCAAAGCCCGCGAGGCGAATCACTTCCTCGACCAAATCAATTTCGCGCTCCAAATCGCGCCGCCGCGGCGGAATTTGCACGGTAAGACCGGCGGGATTTTCGCCGATTATTTTTAAGTCCAAACCGTTGAAAATTTTCTGGATGACGACGGGGGCAATCGCCACGCCCAACACGGCGGCGGCGGTCGCGTAACGCAACGTGATTTCTTTGGACGCGACGGGCGCCGGATAAACGTCGATGGCGCCGTAAATTTCGCCGCCCGCGACTTCGACGAGGAGTTGCGCGGCGCGGCGGCTGACCCATTCGCAACCGGCGATGTCGATGCCGCGCTCGTAGCGATACGAACTGTCGGAACTGATTTTCAATTGGCGCGAGGTGCGGCGCGTCGGCGCGGGCGCGAAAAACGCGGACTCCAACAAAATGTCGGTCGCGCGGGCGGTAACTTCGCTGTTTTCGCCGCCCATAATGCCGGCAATCGCGACGGCGCGCTCGGCGTCGGCGATGACCAAATTTTCACGGTTGAGCGTCAACTCGACGCCGGTCAACGCGCGGAATTTTTCTCCGTCGCGCGCGCGGCGGACGATGATTTGTTGTCCGGCGATGGCGCTGAAATCAAAGGCGTGGAGCGGCTGATTGCACTCGTATAAAATGTAGTTGGTAACGTCCACGACGTTGTTGATGGGGCGCAAGCCGACCGCGACGAGCCGCCGTTGTAGCCATTCGGGACTGGGCTTGACGGTTACGCCCTTGATAAGCCGCGCCGTGTAGCGCGGGCATAAATCCGGCGCTTCGACCGTTACGCGCGCGCGGTCGCCGAGGGGTTTTTCGGTTAAATTGACGACCGGCAGGCGCACGCCGCCGCCGGTGAGCGCGGCGATTTCGCGCGCGATGCCGTAATGACCGAGACAATCGCCGCGATTGCTGGTGATTTCGGCGACGAGCCGCGTATCGCCGTCGGGCAATTTCTCCAACGCTTCAATCGCGCAACCGGCGGCGTTAAGTTTTTCCGCCAATTGCGCCGGCGTCAAATCAAAATCAACCAACTCTTTTAACCAGAGATAAGAGATGTTCATCGGCGTTCCTTTGTAAGAACGAAGTCGGTAGTCGGTAGTGGCGGAGTTTTTATTTGCAAATTCGCCGGCGCTCGCGAAGCGAATCTTTTACCGTCAAATTCCGCAACTAAAAACTACCGACTAAAAACTATCAACTATCCTAAAAAAAAAATTACGGAATCTTCACTTCTTTCGGGTCGAATTGCGCTTGCGGGTAGTGCAAATTCATTCCTTCCAACGTTTCGACGATGACTTGGGCGATGAGCAAATTGCGGAACCATTTGCGTTCCGCCGGCACGATATACCACGGCGCGTCGGCGGTCGAGCAGTGCGAAAACGCCGCCGCGAACGCCTCTTGATACTCGTCCCAGTGCATCCGCTCCGGGATGTCCGAGGGGCTGAATTTCCAATTTTTTTCCGGCGTGTCGAGCCGTTTTTGCAACTGCGTTTTTTGGTAGTCCGCCGTGATGTGCAGATAAAATTTGACGACGCGCGTGCCGGCGTCGCGCAACAGCGCCTCGAAATTGTTGATGTGTTCGTAGCGTCGTTTGATAATTTCTTTCGGCGCGAGATTTTTCACGCGCGCCACCAACACGTCTTCGTAATGCGAGCGGTTGAACACGCCGATATAGCCGCTACGCGGCACGTTTTGGTGAATTCGCCAAAGAAAATCGTGCATCGTTTCCACCGAGTTGGGCGCCTTGAACGAGGCGACTTTGCACCCCTGCGGATTGAGCGGACTGAAGACGTTGCGAATGGTCGAATCCTTGCCCGCCGCGTCCATCGCCTGCAACACGACCAACAACGATTGCTTGCCGTCGGCGTAGAGCAACGCCTGCAATTCGCTCAACCGGCGATAGAGTTCGGCGATTTTTTCCAAGCCCTCCTCTTTCGTCATTTTGCCGTCGTAGCGCGTGGGAAATTTTTTCAGTTTCACCGTTTGATTGGGCATAACGCGGTAATCGTCGCTGTGAACGGACATCGGGGTTTCTCCTGTATGAGATTGACATAATAGCGTCGTGGCAATGAATCTTAACGCGGCGGAACGAAAAATTAACCGAAAAGATGCCGCGAATTGGTTGTCGAACAGGTCTATTATATCGACTTCCTTCGCCGACCAACGGTGAAACCGGCGCAAAATTGAGAAAATAATTAGACCTGTCCGTTTGCGGCTCTTGCTTAAAGCGCCGTGCCTTTCAGCGGGACGAAAAAGCGGGAAGTGGCGACGCCCTCGTGTTTGAGCAATTGGATTTTTTTGTCGATGCCGCCGGCGTAACCGGTCAAACTGCCGTTGGCGCCGACGACGCGGTGGCAAGGGATGATAATCGAGATGGGATTGTGTCCGACGGCGCCGCCGACGGCTTGCGCGGAAACGCGCTCTTTGCCGGTTTTCGCGGCGATTGTTCGGGCAATGTCGCCGTAAGCGAGCGTTTTTCCGTAGGGAGTTTCTCGCAAGATATTCCAGACCGTTTGGCGAAATTCCCCGCCGACCGGCGCTAACGGCAAGGCGGCAACCGCGGGTTTATCGCCGTTAAAATAGCGGTCGAGCCAATTTCTGGCGCGAGTAAATACCGGCAAATCGTCTTTCCGAACGGCTTCGTCTTTCAGCGCGCCGCCGTGGTGTTTTTGCCCCGCCAACCACGCGCCGACGATGCTTTCACCGTCGCTCGCCAATAAAATGGAACCGAGCGGCGACGAGTAATTGGTGGTGTAATGCACAAGGTTCTTCCTTTTGAGGAAAAGGCAAAAAAAATCGACACTTGGCTCCGTGTCGCAACGCACCGAAAAGTTTTACGGCGGCAACCGTTATTTTAACAGCGCGATAACCGCGCCGAGGACGATGCCAACAATCGCGATTAACCAACCGAGCCGCCGGTTCCGGCTTTCCGCGCCTTTTTGCCTTACCTCCTCGCGCCGCAGTTCGTCAAGCGACGGCGTAATCGCGATGATATGTTTAAATATGTCACGAAGCGCCATCACGTCGCGATAATAAGCGTCGGCAGCGTCGCCCCCTTTTTGTCCGCGATAAACGGCGATACGTTGGGAAATTTGTTCAATCGCCGGTTTAATCTCGGAATAATAGCGCGGATAGGCGAGAGAGATACTGTCGGGAGAATAGATTTCTAATGCGGAGACGATTTTGTTACGGTAGTTGATGGCGAGCATATCGCAAACATCAAAAAACGCTCTGACCAGGTGTCCGTTTAAGCGAAGGTCTTCGTCCTGAAAATGGGCGGAATGCGACAAGTCGCCGCTTTCCGTTGCCAATTCAATATCAATCAAGCGAAAAACGTGGTCAAGCGCCAACCGAAACTCATTCAGCGGTTGCAGATTGGTTTTGAGTTCGGGGTCGGTCTCCTCACATTCAATATACAGACCCTTGATGAGGCGATATTTTTCCAGCATCGCCCGCCAGTTGTCAATCCGCATCACGCTCTCCGCCGATTACGGTAATTGGCGCAACAAACTTTCGCGGCGATATTTTTCATCTTCCGCCTGCGTCCGATAGCGCCCCTGATTAATCCTCACTCCGCCGACAAACAGCCGCGCCCGATTTTCAGTCCGCACCCGCTCGTCAATCACCGCGAATGACGGGAAATCCCGGTAGAGAACATCTTTCATCATACATAACATAAGTCGCCTTTCAGACAAACTGACCGCAAAATTTTATGTCGGTGTCGGAAAAAAGCAACGACAAGCATTGTGGTTTAGTCGATTCTCGCGGCGGCGGCTACGGCAATTCGCTTGCCAATTTCTTTTCGTCGCGCGCCCAGACGAGCGTTTCTCTGCCGATGGGCGGCGTTGCCGCATCGCCGGACGGCGACGCTCGGAGGGTCAACGAGGCGTAAACAACGCAACCGCCGGTGGCGACGACCGACGCAATCATTGCCGCCGCGACCCAGTTGTCCGCTAATCCCAACATTGGCTTTTCCTTATAGTGGTTTGATTTTAAAAATGAACCGCGGCATGCCGTAATTAAAAATTACAAACTCAGGTTACGCGCGCCCCAAAATAGCAACTGACTTGACAAAAATAAAATCCTTAAAAAAACGCCGTAGGCGTTTAAGTTGGATAACCCCGACCAAGCGACACGTTCTATCGTCGCGCAGGTCGGGGATAACGTCGCCCAATCACCGAACCCCGAGAGGGGTTCAACAAAAAGTTCAACCCCTTGTATGTTCTATGGTGTCGGTATTTATTTTTGTTGTTAGTTTGCCGGTGGCGGGCGGCGGAGCGTAGCGGAGCCACCCGCCACCGGCAAATATTCGGACGGAAATGTTCGTTCGCCCCTCAACCTTAAAGGTTGTCCGTTAGCAGGAACTTCCGTCCATTCTTTTTCTTAGGTCGAACTGTTGATTGCGCCCGCCCATAACGCGGAGCCCGAATACAAGGCAGACCTACCATCTTCTTACACCGCCGCTACAAAAAAGGAAAACTTATGTCCACGAAAAACAAAAA
>BNUQ01000078.1 GCA_025997475.1 Planctomycetales bacterium | reverse complement strand
CGCCGAAAACAATTTTTTATCCTCACCTACAATGAAAAACAGAATCTAATAAAACTAAAAACACTAATAAAGCGATTATTATCGTCATAAAACCCGGAAAATACATCGAGTTACTCGCGCTTACGGGTTACGCTTTGACCGGTGAATGTTGTGTCTAATTTTATACGTATTTCCACGTTTTGCAAAGAAGCGCGTAGGCGGTGATGATTTTTTGCATTTCGTGAAAATATGAATAATTCTTATATTTTTGCGCGAGGGCTAATTCGGCGGTAATTAAACTTTGCCGATAGGGCGGATTTTCATAAATTTTCAGAATCGCTTCACCGATAGCGACGGGGTTAGTGGCGTCAACTAAAACGCCAGCCCCCTCCATTTGTTCAATATGTCCCGCGATGTTTGACAGTATCAACGGACAGCCATACGCGGCGGCTTCCAATGGCGGCAAGTTATTGGGACCTAAAAGCGACACATAAGTCATCGCCAAAGCATTTCTATACAAATACGCCAATGTCGGACGTTCGACAAATCCTAACACTTCCACTTGCTTTTCCAGACGGTGTTGACGAATTGCCGCCTTGACATTGTCTAAATTACCATAATCGGCACCGACAAAATAGCAATTGATGAACGTATTTTGCGTGTCCCGCAACCACGCTATCGCCGCAACTAATGCGATATGGTTTTTATGCGCCCAAAATTGCGCCGGATAAAAAATAAACGGCGATTTAATCCCCCCTCCTTCTTTCCCGTCATCATTATCAAAACAAAAATTGGGAATCGGGAAAGGGATAGTGTGAATCTTTGCCGCCGGCACCGGATAATTAGCCAGAATTTCTTGCTTTCCGGTTTTATTGCCGGTAATAATATAGGTGGCGCGATAGAGCATTTTTTGATATAGATTTTCCCGACAATCCCATTTCCACCCGACGGTGCTCATTTCCGGGAAACAAGGAAGCAGGCGGTGACCCAAGTCCCAAACGGTAAAAACATAAGGGACGGTAGTGTCAACTTCGTATGGTCCCAGTAGCCATAATAAATCAATTTGTTTCTCGTGTAAAATATCGTCAAACAGCGACGATAGTCCTTGCCGCCGGTAACGTTTGGACAACACTCGTTTTATTTTGTGTAATATACGTTTTATTTTATAGGCAAGGCGCTTTTTTCTTTTTTTTCTGGATAAATTGACATAAAATATTTTATTTTCACTAAATTCTTCAGGCAAAGACGAGTCCGCAAAAAAGAAAAACACTTCATCGTCGCCATTCGTGGCGCTGATGTCTTTTTTCACGGTTTCAAATAAGGTGTAGGCGCCGCCGGCGTCTGGACGCGCGTTGCCGCCGTAAATTCCTATGCGCACGGCTTGCCCTCCGGCGATAATTGGCGCGGTTCAAAACGGGTCTTATCGTTTTCCCCCGCGTAGGGTCCCTGTTTTATTTCATACATTTCCACATCGGCAAGCACCTCAAAGCCGTGTCCGCCCGCCGCCAACAGAATAATGTCGCCGCCTTCCAATATCCGTGAACAGACATATTCTTGTTCGTCGGTATAAAAATCGGTTTTCAGTTTTCCCCGTTTGATGACCAGAACTTCTTTGGTGTATAACACTTCCCGCTTCACAATGTTATGAACGTGCGGCGGAATGATATGACCGGCGGCGTGGTTCATATAAGCGAGTTGCTGAGAAAAATCCGGCGGCGTGAAAAAAACAACGCCGTTATCCGCGTAGTTATTCCGGATGATGAGCGCCAGAATTTGCTTATTATGTAAAACGTGTTCAATCATAGTTTCCCGCCGATATTTCAATAAACCGGTTTAATCATCACCAAAATTTTATCGCGGCTACGTCCGCTCCGTAAATCATTGAGTTTTTTGGCAAAAACCATCAAGCGCCTTCATTACTTCTCTTCCGTGCCGCTGTAAAAAATAAAAAAGTGCGGACACGGAATTTGATAAACATTCTTTTTCATTTCTCACCAATGCACATCTTGCACCGCAGAAAGAACTCCGGCGCTATTTCAACCGCTCGATTTCCGCGACCGTCAAGCCGGTAAATTTCGCGATGTCCGACAACGAAAAATCGCTCGCCAACATACTGCGGGCAATTGCGGCTTTACCTCGCGCCTCCCCCCGCGCTTCCCCTCGCGCTTCACTCCGCGCTTCAATGCCGGCGGTAATCCCCGACTCCACTAAAAAGTCCTCTAATGTCTGTGCGCTCATTTGATACTCCTCCATTAATGTTGCCATATTCGCTTGCGCTATCACCTGCAAATATGCCCGAAATTTACTGATACTTTTTTGCCGTAACGCTTGTTTCATTAACCGCTCTAACGACTGCGCGTCCAAACCCGCGCGCAACTGCTTCAACCATAAATTATCCTCGGCGTTCAATTCCGGCGCAATCACAATTTGTAGCGGCATAACCCAACCGGTAATTTCATAAATACCGCTTCCTTGCTCAACGATTTTGCCGCCCTGTTCGCGCAGATAAGCCAATACTTTTTGCGGATAACGCGATACGGCAAAGGTAATCGTTAAATCCGCCAACGTGATATTTTCAATCGCGCAATAAAGATAGCCGTAAGCCAGACCGCGATGAAAATCAGCCAACGCCAAATAATCGTCGGGAGATTTATATTCGACGATATTGTGCGTCCGAAAAATCCGCCCGATATTTTTCTTAATCACCACCTCGGCGGGCTTTTTAATGACCAACACGTCAATTCGTAACGGCTCGGTGTTTAGTTGATGTTCGGGCTCAAAAGTAAGCACGTCGCTGTAATCGCGCAATTACAATTGTAGTGCATCGCAAAACGCCGGATGCCAGAGAATTTTCGAGGTGTCGTCCATTGATAATTATCCTTGTCCGCAACTTTTTATCGCGGTTAGAAAACGCCGAGCGCTTTCAATTACTCTTTTTTTCACCGATGCACATTTCGCACCGCAGAAAGAACTCCGGCGCTATTTCAACCGCTCTATTTCCGCAACCGTCAAGCCGGTAAATTTCGCGATGTCCGACAGCGAAAAATCACTCGCCAACATACTGCGGGCAATCTCGGCTTTACCTTCAGCCTTACCCCGTTCTTTACTCCGCGCAGTCGTTAGAGCGGTTAATGAAACAAGCCTTACGGCAAAAAAGTATCAGTAAATTTCGGGCATATTTGCAGGCGATAGCGCAAGCGAATATGGCAACATTGATGGAGGAGTATCAAATGAGCGCACAAACCTTGGAAAACTTTTTAGTGGAATCTGGGATTACCGCACACATCGAAGCGCGGAGTAAAGAACGGGGTAAGGCTGAAGGTAAAGCCGAGATTGCCCGCAGTATGTTGGCGAGTGATTTTTCGCTGTCGGACATCGCGAAATTTACCGGCTTGACGGTTGCGGAAATAGAGCGGTTGAAATAGCGCCGGAGTTCTTTCTGCGGTGCGAAATGTGCATCGGTGAAAAAAAGAGTAATTGAAAGCGCTCGGCGTTTTCTAACCGCGATAAAAAGTTGCGGACAAGGATAATTATCAATGGACGACACCTCGAAAATTCTCTGGCATCCGGCGTTTTGCGATGCACTACAATTGTAATTGCGCGATTACAGCGACGTGCTTACTTTTGAGCCCGAACATCAACTAAACACCGAGCCGTTACGAATTGACGTGTTGGTCATTAAAAAGCCCGCCGAGGTGGTGATTAAGAAAAATATCGGGCGGATTTTTCGGACGCACAATATCGTCGAATATAAATCTCCCGACGATTATTTGGCGTTGGCTGATTTTCATCGCGGTCTGGCTTACGGCTATCTTTATTGCGCGATTGAAAATATCACGTTGGCGGATTTAACGATTACCTTTGCCGTATCGCGTTATCCGCAAAAAGTATTGGCTTATCTGCGCGAACAGGGCGGCAAAATCGTTGAGCAAGGAAGCGGTATTTATGAAATTACCGGTTGGGTTATGCCGCTACAAATTGTGATTGCGCCGGAATTGAACGCCGAGGATAATTTATGGTTGAAGCAGTTGCGCGCGGGTTTGGACGCGCAGTCGTTAGAGCGGTTAATGAAACAAGCGTTACGGCAAAAAAGTATCAGTAAATTTCGGGCATATTTGCAGGTGATAGCGCAAGCGAATATGGCAACATTAATGGAGGAGTATCAAATGAGCGCACAGACATTAGAGGACTTTTTAGTGGAGTCGGGGATTACCGCCGGCATTGAAGCGCGGAGTGAAGCGCGAGGGGAAGCGCGGGGGGAGGCGCGAGGTAAAGCCGCAATTGCCCGCAGTATGTTGGCGAGCGATTTTTCGTTGTCGGACATCGCGAAATTTACCGGCTTGACGGTCGCGGAAATCGAGCGGTTGAAATAGCGCCGGAGTTCTTTCTGCGGTGCAAGATGTGCATTGGTGAGAAATGAAAAAGAATGTTTATCAAATTCCGTGTCCGCACTTTTTTATTTTTTACAGCGGCACGGAAGAGAAGTAATGAAGGCGCTTGATGGTTTTTGCCAAAAAACTCAATGATTTACGGAGCGGACGTAGCCGCGATAAAATTTTGGTGATGATTAAACCGGTTTATTGAAATATCGGCGGGAAACTATGATTGAACACGTTTTACATAATAAGCAAATTCTGGCGCTCATCATCCGGAATAACTACGCGGATAACGGCGTTGTTTTTTTCACGCCGCCGGATTTTTCTCAGCAACTCGCTTATATGAACCACGCCGCCGGTCATATCATTCCGCCGCACGTTCATAACATTGTGAAGCGGGAAGTGTTATACACCAAAGAAGTTCTGGTCATCAAACGGGGAAAACTGAAAACCGATTTTTATACCGACGAACAAGAATATGTCTGTTCACGGATATTGGAAGGCGGCGACATTATTCTGTTGGCGGCGGGCGGACACGGCTTTGAGGTGCTTGCCGATGTGGAAATGTATGAAATAAAACAGGGACCCTACGCGGGGGAAAACGATAAGACCCGTTTTGAACCGCGCCAATTATCGCCGGAGGGCAAGCCGTGCGCATAGGAATTTACGGCGGCAACGCGCGTCCAGACGCCGGCGGCGCCTACACCTTATTTGAAACCGTGAAAAAAGACATCAGCGCCACGAATGGCGACGATGAAGTGTTTTTCTTTTTTGCGGACTCGTCTTTGCCTGAAGAATTTAGTGAAAATAAAATATTTTATGTCAATTTATCCAGAAAAAAAAGAAAAAAGCGCCTTGCCTATAAAATAAAACGTATATTACACAAAATAAAACGAGTGTTGTCCAAACGTTACCGGCGGCAAGGACTATCGTCGCTGTTTGACGATATTTTACACGAGAAACAAATTGATTTATTATGGCTACTGGGACCATACGAAGTTGACACTACCGTCCCTTATGTTTTTACCGTTTGGGACTTGGGTCACCGCCTGCTTCCTTGTTTCCCGGAAATGAGCACCGTCGGGTGGAAATGGGATTGTCGGGAAAATCTATATCAAAAAATGCTCTATCGCGCCACCTATATTATTACCGGCAATAAAACCGGAAAGCAAGAAATTCTGGCTAATTATCCGGTGCCGGCGGCAAAGATTCACACTATCCCTTTCCCGATTCCCAATTTTTGTTTTGATAATGATGACGGGAAAGAAGGAGGGGGGATTAAATCGCCGTTTATTTTTTATCCGGCGCAATTTTGGGCGCATAAAAACCATATCGCATTAGTTGCGGCGATAGCGTGGTTGCGGGACACGCAAAATACGTTCATCAATTGCTATTTTGTCGGTGCCGATTATGGTAATTTAGACAATGTCAAGGCGGCAATTCGTCAACACCGTCTGGAAAAGCAAGTGGAAGTGTTAGGATTTGTCGAACGTCCGACATTGGCGTATTTGTATAGAAATGCTTTGGCGATGACTTATGTGTCGCTTTTAGGTCCCAATAACTTGCCGCCATTGGAAGCCGCCGCGTATGGCTGTCCGTTGATACTGTCAAACATCGCGGGACATATTGAACAAATGGAGGGGGCTGGCGTTTTAGTTGACGCCACTAACCCCGTCGCTATCGGTGAAGCGATTCTGAAAATTTATGAAAATCCGCCCTATCGGCAAAGTTTAATTACCGCCGAATTAGCCCTCGCGCAAAAATATAAGAATTATTCATATTTTCACGAAATGCAAAAAATCATCACCGCCTACGCGCTTCTTTGCAAAACGTGGAAATACGTATAAAATTAGACACAACATTCACCGGTCAAAGCGTAACCCGTAAGCGCGAGTAACTCGATGTATTTTCCGGGTTTTATGACGATAATAATCGCTTTATTAGTGTTTTTAGTTTTATTAGATTCTGTTTTTCATTGTAGGTGAGGATAAAAAATTGTTTTCGGCG
>BNUQ01000077.1 GCA_025997475.1 Planctomycetales bacterium | reverse complement strand
GTTCGCGAAGCGAATTTTTGCTAAGCAAACTCCACCGCTAAAAACTACCAACTAAAGACCAAGTTGGTAGTCGGCAGTTAGTAGTTGGTAGTTATGGAGTTTTTGTTGGCAAATTCGCCCGCGTTCGTGAAGCGAATTTTTGCTAAGCAAACTCCACCGCTAAAAACTACCAACTATCGACTACCAACTTTGCCCTCATCACTACTTTCATAAAAGGACGCAAAATGAAAATTCTGCTCACCAACGACGACGGCATTGACGCGCCGGGGTTGCGTCATTCGGTCGAAATGCTCGCGCCGTTCAACGCCGAACTCGCGATTTTTGCGCCCAAGCGCAATCATAGCGGCGCCGGTCATTCGATTACGTTATGGCGCGAAATCGAAATTTTGCTCCTCGAACCGCGGGACGGCGTGCCGACCCGCTGGCAGATTGACGGCACGCCGATTGACGCGGTCAAGTTCGCGTTGGACAACCAAAATTTCGCGCCCGACCTTGTCGTCAGCGGCATCAACAACGGCGAAAATATCGGCACGGGCATTTATTATTCCGGCACGACGCAGGCGGCGCTCGAAGCGTATTTTCACCGCGTGCCGGCGCTCGCCCTGTCCGTCGAAAATTACCGGCATCCGCGCTACGACACGGCGGCGCACTGGGGGCGAATAATCCTCGAAAAAATCTTGCCGCTAATCGCGGGCGGCGCGGCGCAACCGTTCGTGCTGAACGTCAACGTCCCGGACTGCGACGCGGCGGCGGTCAAAGGGTTGCGCGTAACGCGGCAGAGCAACGCGAGTTTCCGCGAAAAATTTCATCCGTCGCGCGACGGGCGCCCGAACCATTATTATCTCGACGGCGTGATGACGCCGGCGGAAACCGCGCCGGACTTCGACCTCATCGCCCTGCGCGCCGGCTACGTGTCAATTACGCCGTTGCAAACGCCGCCGACCGACCCGGCGGCGATGGAGCGATTTGTAAGGGCAATTAACAATTAACAATTAACAATTAACAATTAACAATTTACAATTAACAATTAAGGAGTTTGACGGTCAAAGATTCGCTTCGCGAGCGCTTGCGGATTTGAAAATAAAAACTCCACAATTGTTAATTGTAAATTGTAAATTGTTAATTGTTAATTCTCTCCTGCCTCTCGCGCCATTTTTCCGCTCAAAAAAACTATGCGCCGCCTCAACGCCGACATTTTCACGCAACCGCCGCGCTCGCCTTACGTCGGCTATATCGAAGACAGCGCGCAACCGCTGATGGCACTAATTTTTTTGTCGCCGGTGTTGCTCGTCTATCATCTCGGCGTCTGGCTTCTCAGCCGCGAAGAATTGCATCTCGCCAACGGCGCCGATTTGGCGCTGGCGAAAATGCTCAATTCATTTTATTTCGCCGGTGTGTGGGCGTTGCGCGAAATCGCGCCGGCGTGGGCGGAGCCGTCGGGCTGGGCAATCACTTTTTTGCGCGGCGGCAGTTCGCTTGCGACGTTGTCGTTGTTAGCCGCCGTTTTGTTGTTGCAACAACATTTGGCGGGCGGACGCTGGCGTTGGCGTTGGCGGACGTTGCCTTTGATGTTGGCGGAAAGCGTCGTTTGGGCGTTGCCGCTGTGGTTGCTTGAAGGGCTCGTTAAATTTCTCGGCGCGGCGGATGCGTCGCTGACCATTGCGACGGGCGAGCGGTTAAGCGCGCCGTCGGTCGCCTTGATTATGGCGGCGGGCGCGGGCGTGTATGAAGAATTTTTGTTCCGGCTGTTGCTGATGTCGCTGTTGTTCGGCATTGCGCGGGCGTTGGATTTGAGGCGCGGCAACGCGGTTTATATGGCGGTGATGTTGGCGCAAGCGTTAGTTTTCGCCGGCTTTCACTATTTGCCGGGAATGGACGCGCCGTTTTCCGCCGAAACGTTCACCTTTCGCGCGCTCGCCGGTTTGTATCTCGGCTATTTGTATCTCGAACGCGGCTTCGCCCTCGCCGCCGGCGGCCACGTCGTCTATGATGTGCTTATTACGATTTAGAGTTGAGAGTTGAGCAGAGGTTGCGCTTCGCGCATTATTAAAAATAACTCCACTGCTAAACTCTCAACTTTTAACTCTCAACTCTAAACTTTAAACTCTAAACTCTAAAAACTATGAACATCGCGGTCGGCTTATCGGGCGGGGTGGATTCTTCGGTCGCGGCGGCGTTGTTGGCGCGCGCCGGTCATCGCGTTTGCGGCGTAACGATGACGTTGTGGCGCGAGGGCAAATATCGCGGCGGCGACCGCGACGCCTGTTTCGGTCCGGGCGAAGCCGCCGATTGCGCCCGCGCCGCCCGCGTTTGCGCCGCCTTGCGCATTCCGCATCACGTTTTCGACTGCGCCGAAGAATACGAAAAAATCGTGCTGGCATATTTCCGCGCCGAGTATTTGGCGGGACGCACGCCCAATCCGTGCGTGCGGTGCAACGGACTGATGAAATTCGGCGTCCTCCTCGCGCAAGCCCGCGCCGCCGGTTTATGCTTCGACAAATTCGCCACCGGTCATTACGTCCGCAACGGCGAGCGCGACGGGCGGCAATTTTTGCAAATGGCGCGCGACCGCGCGAAAGACCAATCGTATTTTTTATACCGCTTGTCGCAGACGCAAATCGGCGGCGCGCGGTTTCCGCTCGGCGAAATGACCAAGAATGAAGTCCGCGCCGTCGCCCGCGAGCTCGGTTTGGAAACCGGCGACTTGCCGGACAGTCAGGATTTTTACAGCGGCGACCATCGCGAACTGTTGGGCGCGCCCGACCGCGAGGGCGACATTATCGACGCTTGCGGCAAAGTCGTGGGCAAACATCGCGGCTATTGGCATTACACCATTGGTCAGCGCAAAGGGCTTGGCGTCTCGGCGAAGCAACCGTTGTATGTCGTCGCGTTGGACGCCGAGCGCAACGCCGTCATCGTCGGCTCGGCGGCGGCGGTCAAGGGGCGCGCGTTTCAAGTTGACGATTTGCACTGGGTCGCCGTCGCCGCGCCGAACGGCGCGTTTAACGCGACGGTCCGAATTCGCTCGTCGGCGACGCCGGTCGCGGCGAAAATTTCACCGGCGTCCGACGGCAAATGGCAGGTCGAAACGGCGACGGAACTCAACGCCATCGCGCCGGGGCAGTCGGCGGTTTTTTATGACGACGATTTAGTGATGGGCGGCGGGAGGATTTTGCGAAGCGGTGCAGTTGAAAGTTGAGAGCGGAATGGGTAGTCGATTAACTGCAATCTTGAACTTTGATAACCTTCCCGTTCAACTCGCATCAAAATCAATCTCCGCTTGATGATTTTTCGGCTTCGCGCGCGCGGCGGCTTTGAGCACCGGCACCGGCAACGGCAAATTCAGCCGCGCCCCGTCGAGCATTTGTTGAATGGAAACGATTTGGATTTTCGGCGTTTTTTGCGGCAGGCGCATGGTCGGCGGGTCGGGCAGAAACCCGGCGGCGGACGCCTCCTGCGACATATTTTTCGTCGGCGCGTTCAGCGTGATTAAAATCCCCGCCGCCGCGTTTTCGCGGTCAAGCACGCCGCGTAAATCCCGAACGTCTTTCACCGAAACCGCGCCCGACTTCACCGAAAAGAGCGCCGTGCCGACGGCGGTGTAAGCGACGCCGTCAATGCCGCCGTCCGCGCCTTTTTTATCGTTGATTTTCGCCTGATTGTTCGCGTAGGTGAGAATCGCCCACTTCTCAAATTCTTTGCGCAACCGGTCGTCTTGCTTCTGCGCGAGCGCCCGCGCGGCGGCGAGGTCTTGCGGAATGCCGGAGAAAATTACGTCGCCGAGAATTTTCTCGCCGTAGCGCTCGGCGAGCCGTTTTTGAATCAGCGAAATGGAGTTGTAAGTAATATCGACGCCAATCCATTTCCGCCCTAACGACTGCGCCGCGTCAACGGTCGTGCCGCAACCGCAAAAAGCGTCCAAGACGGTGTCGCCCGCGTTCGACGACGCTTTGATAATCCGCTCCAACAGCGCCAGCGGCTTTTGCGTGGCGTAGCCCAAACGCTCTTTGTCGTGCTGTTAAACGGCGGGTCAACGTAGCACAAATCAACCGACGCGTCGGCGACATATTTTTGCAACACTTCCAAATTGTCGCCGTAAAAAAGTTGGTTGGACATTGGGATTTAGGGAAAAGGGGAAAGCAATTCACAATTCACAATTAACAATTAACAATTATTTAGCGGAGTTTTATGGTTAAAAACGCGCGGAGCGCATCCGTTCAACAATTGTTAATTGTTAATTGTTAATTGTCTTCCGCCGCCAGCAACCGCCGCAATTGCGGCAACGCCGCGTTCGTCGCCTGTTCGCCGATGGCGATAATTTCCGCGGCGCGGGAAAAATCGCCCCAGAAAATTTGACTGACCGGCGGACGCACGACTAAATCCGCCGCCGCCAAGGTTTGGTCGTTCAGCATTTTGCTTTCGATTTGTTCCAAGCGCATCACCACGTCCATCCCGTTTTGCACCGCGTAATTTTCCGGCAACGACGAGCGAATATCCACCGCCAACACGACCTCGACGCCGAGCGCGCGCGCCTCCGCCGCCGGCACGCTCCGCACCGGCGCGGCGTCAATATACATTTTTCCCCGCCACGCGAACGGCTTGAACACCACGCCGATATTTGTGCCGGCGGTGAGCGCCGGTCGCAAATCGCCCGCCGTGAAATTTTCCAATTTACCGTCGGTCAGATTCAGGGCGACGCTCGCGAACGGCAACGGCAAGTCCTCGATTTTAATCGCCGGCGCCAACGCGGCGATGGCTTTGGCGCAGGGGTTGCCGCGCAGAAAACCGTTGCGAAACGACAGCACCAACGAAATCGCGAGCGACCGCAAACAGCGTTTGGCATAAGTGAAAACCCCGTTGCCGCGCGTCAAGCCGTCGCCTTTGCGTTCGGTGAAAGCGCGGTTGGCGGTGAAAAATTGCGCGACTTCGCTCCGCGTCTGCGCCGCGTCGCCGCGATGCGCATAGACCGCGCCGATAAGCGCGCCCATACTGTTACCGGCGACGGCGTGAATTTCGATGCCGGCGTTTTCAAGCGCGGTCAACACGCCGAGATGACACAAGGCGCGACTGCCGCCGCCGCCCAACGCCAACCCCAGTTTTTTCTGTGGCAAGATTTTGCCCCCCCGAAGAGTAAAGTTAAAAGTTAAAAGTTGAAAGTTAAGAAAACTGCGCCGGTTAATCGGCGATTGCTCTTTTCTCAACTTTCAACTTTCAACTTTGCTCTTTTCAACGCCCACTGCCCGTTACGCGGGAATAATGCGGTAGTGGCGATTGATGATTTCCAACACGTCGAAAAAGTTATCGACCTTGTAGGTCGGTTCGACCTTGCCGGTCGTCAGCCGGTATTTGCCGCCGCGCCGACAGAGAAAAGTGAGCATTCCGATTTGCGCCGGCACATCGATATCGACCGGCGGATTGTCGCCGATATAAGCGCAGGTCTCCGGCGGCGCGCCCACCGCGCGGCACGCCGTTTCATACAGACGCGGATTATTTTTGCTGATGCCGACGCCGTCGGTGATGAAAATCAGGCGGTGGTCAATCATTTGGTGCAAGCCTAACCGCACGATTTTTTCCGCTTGTTTGGCGACGATGCCGGAGGTGATAACGCCGAGCGGCAAGCGTTGCGCCTGCAACTGCCGCAAGACCTCCATCGCGTCGTTGAACGGGAAAAAATTATAGGGCTTGGCGTCGTGATACGCCGCGACGCCGGCGGCGCAAATGATGAGCGGGTCTTTATGCGCGTGGGTGGCGGACGGCAGACGTTTAAGAAGTTTGTCGAAATGCTGTTCGTGATTGCTTCCGAATTCGCTAATCACGGCTTGCAATTCGCGATAGCAATCGTCCGGCGCGATGCGCAAACCGGCGGCAATCATCGCCTTGATTGCCGACCGACGCGCCATCTCGGCGAAGTCCGTGATGCTGTAAATCGTATCGTCCAGGTCAAAAAAAAACGCGCGGAGTTCTTTCATCGTGGTCGAGGGGCAAGAGTTAGGGTAAAAGTTAAAAAAAAGCGGGCGGCGGGCAATGGGGGCGGAATGAGTTAAAAGTTGAAAGTTGAAAGTTAAGAACTCATGTTGCGCGGTCTTCGTTGGTGCTGTTGCAACGAAGAATTTGAAAAAATTCCGCCAGTCGCGCTGAAAGCGCGAAATATATCAGCCCAGGGTAAGGCACACGCTCTATCGTGCCGCCACCCTGGGTAGCGGTTGATTGATAAAACCATCCGACAGTTCCGCCGTTAGGCGGCAAACGCGGCGGCGGCGAGGGCGGTTCGCCCAAACGCGGCGAACCGTCCAATTGCGGTTGGCGCTTCGCGCCGTCTTTACCTATGGTGGCGCGGCTGATAGAGCGTCGCCGCTTACCCTGGGCTGATATATTTCGCCCCGTTGGGGCGGATCGGCGGAATGATTATCAAAATCGCGTAACCTGAGTTCTTAAAAAACTTAACCGTTTTAAAAGCCCTTAAAAAAAGACCGTCCCATTTGGGGCGGTCTTTTTTTTTATTAGGCGGGCGTATCCCGCTCGTTTGGGATGAAAGTGGGCTTTCCTGATGGCAGGGACCGGTTTTCATTAACCAATAGAAGGAGGTTCGAGCGGGGACGCCCAGAAGAA
>BNUQ01000076.1 GCA_025997475.1 Planctomycetales bacterium | reverse complement strand
GCACGTCGCGCCGTAAAATCAAAGTTGAAATCGCTTTTTCAATCATCGCGTAATCAATCGTGAGCGTCGCGTCGCGCGCGGTAATTTTTTCCACGCATTCCCGCGCAATCGCGTTGACCAACCACGGCTGACCGAGAGTTTGTTGATAGACCTTCGCAATCGCGTCCGGCGTGAAAAGTTGTCCGGTGGCGGCGGTGTGTTGCGCGTAAAGTTCGCCGACTTCGCCTTCGGTAAAATTGCGAAGCGTCAACGATTCCGCCGCGATATTAAACGGACTGGCGCCGCCGAGCGTGTCGCTGTCGGGGCGAACGTGGACTTTGAAATCGCGGATATTTCGCAATCCGACCAGCGCCAATGAATGCACGAACGGCACCATTTCGCGATTGATGTAACCGTTGCGCAGTTGGCGTAAAAATAAAATCAGCGTCTGTTCGCTCAAACAATCCGCTTCGTCAAAAAAAATGATGAGCGGCTTGTCCAAACGGCGGCAATACGCCGTTAACGCCGAGCGTAATCCATTGGCGAAGTCGGTTTCATCGGCGTCTTGCGCGAAAGTGGCAAAGTCGGGAAAGCCGTAATCGGCGAGCGCAATACGAATTGTTTTGACAATTGCCGGAATGCCTTCACGCGGATCGCTGATGCCCTGAATGCCTTCGAGCGAACAATAAAGAGCGTAATAATCGCCGCCGTGGAGGTTGCGAACAAGGTCTTTCAACAACGTGGTTTTGCCGCTTTGCCGCGCGGCGTGAATGACGAAATACTGCGCGTCGTAGATCAGCGCGTGGACTTCTTTGCCCAAGCGCCGCGAGGCGTCAATCATATAATGCGAGCCCGGGACGCACGGTCCGGCGACATTGAAAAATAGGCGTTTCATAAAAGCCCTTTCGTGGCATATTTTTTACGCGCCTATCATATTTGTTTAATCGGCACATTCAATTTGTGCCGTGCTTCCACCGCCCAAAGTCAATGTCGGCGGGAACCGAATAATTTTCGCCACAAGCGGCATACGTGTTTAATCGAGGAATAAAGTAAGCGGAACAATTTATTTGCCAATAATTTTTTCCCCAAGCGATACGGTTCGCTCATTTCAAAAAATACTTTCATCTCAATTTCATTTTCAGGTTCGGCAATTGGTTGTCCTTCTTTGATTTGCGACCTCACAACTTCGGCATAACTACCATAAAGAATTTTTGCCGACAACGGACTTCTTTCCACTTGATACAACTCTCGAAACACCGCTGAATTCGTTAACAATTGCTGTTGATAAGAAAGACTACTGAATATACCGCCGGCGTGTTCACGATACACGGCGCCGACAAACGAAAAGTAGTATCCCTTTCCTTTAGCAAGGGCGCCATAAACGAGATGAACATCTCGGGAGAGTTTGAATTGCGCTATAAATTCGAGATTCAGAGCACTATATCGATAAACCGAAGTGCAGGTTTTCGTAATCCATTCATGGCAGAACGCATATTCTTGCGTAAAGAAAAAACCATCCGGCTGAGTTTGCAAAACATCGCTACGACTGGTTACACGACATTCTTGATTAGTGCCTTTGATAGTTTCGTAGGGATGGCAAGAAAGCGATACTTCGGGATGCGCTTCCATAAAATCGACTTGCTTTTGCAGTTTACGCGGGTCGGTCCAATAATCGTCGCCTTCGCACATTGCCAGATATTTCCCGCGAACGCGCGAATAATTGAACATTGAAACGTTCACGCCCTTTGACCATTGATTCTCGGTCTGGTAAATCGGTTTGATGAGGTCGGGATATTTTTGTTCGTATTCGCGAATAATGTCGGCAGTGCCGTCGGTGGAGACGTCGTCGTGGATTAACGCTTCGACCGGGAAATCTGTTTTTTGCATCACAAATCCGTCCAAACACTGCCGGATAAATGCGGCGTGATTGTAAGTGACGCAAGCAATGCTGACTAATGGGCTATCCATCCGGCAACCTTTATGGTTAATATATAAAAAGAATCATACCATTTCGTAATTAACAAGGAAAAAGTTTACGCGTCTAACGGGAATTTTTTCACTTATAATCCTTTTGCCGCCTAATTTTGCCTCAACACCGCAACGCCAAAACCGGATTTACCGAATTCGTTGCCATTGTAGAACATTAATACTTTTTCTCCAACCTTGACTATGGCGGGATAGCAAATCATTGCGGAATCCCAGCCGGATTCAGAAACATCAATGCCCGCCTTTGCATCGTCGCGAGTCCAATTGATTAAATCTTTCGAGTAAGCATACCCCATACGATATGCGCCGACTCCGCCATTGCGGAAGTCGAAGCTTCCCCGATAAGAAAACCACATATGGTAAATGCCGCCAATTTGCAGTACGGCCGGCCGGACGGACGATTCTAAATCATCGTGAGGCGGAATTATCACTTTGCCTTGAGGGTGCCAATTTGTGCCATCCGTTGAGAGCGCATAGGTAAGATAATACACATTTTCGAGCCGGGAAGCAATCTCAACCCATTTTACGGTGCTTGCGTAATAAGCAATGAAGCCGTTATCGTATTTTAATGCGGTAGGCGAGGTAGTGCCAATGGGATTAAACTCATTAGGCGGAATTACCGGACCATCATGTATTTTTTTAAATGTTTCCCCGTTATCTGAACTAATTGCCAGTCCAATAAAATTTTCATAGGGGACAGTTTTACACTGGCTCCATCCTGAATAATACAAAAACACCATATTGTCTTTTTTTAGGATGGAGCCAACGGTTATTCCATTTTCATCAAATGTACCTTTACGCCCGAAGTCCAAAATAGGTTGGGAATTAACATATAGAACTTTGGCAGGGTTTTCTTTGTCAACGTCAATAAATGTCGGCAAACTTTGTTGGTTTGCCAAACGGGCGGAAAAATACACCCGTATTTTATCTGTAAAAACCAATGGAGTTGGACACTGAGTATGTGTTTTTAACAGATCAAATTCACCATTGTTGGTAAATATTAGCCCTTGTTTTTCCCATTTCATCGCGCGTTCCTTGTGTCAGAGGTTAAAGTATTTTCAAGATTAGGAATAAACGTTTCAATTTCATAAACGGCGTCTGCAATCTCACATTTGCCGTTTTCGCAAACAATTCGCCGTTGTTTTAACCAAATAATAATTTGTTTCAGCATCGTTACTTGCAGATTCAACACTGAATCATAACCTTTATAGTGGCTCTGCGGCAAGATACTTTGCATAATAACCGGTTTGGCGTCAATTCCCTCATTGATAAAATGCGCAGTATTGCCCAATAGCAAGGCGTTGCCCGCTAACGCCCGGTCGATTGATAAGAAAATCCGGATAAGTCGGCAATAGCGACGGGTGAAAATTTATCAATTTATTCGCATATTTTTGCAATAAATCGCCGGATAAAATTCTACCACCAAAGACAAAACTATGCTCACTACCGGATGCGTTCAATAAACGCAAAAACTCCACCGAAATAAATTCGTTTTGTTGATGCGCTTTTAAGCCGAGCGCCGCATACGAATACTGATAAAATGGAATTTTCAAATTGGCGCAAAGATGGGTTAAGCCGGTGTTTTTAGTATTGTCAATTAGGGCGTGTTCACTATAATTTACTGCAATTTACCCGAAAATATCGGCAATGAAAACTCTCGCATCGTAGCGGGTCGAAAAAGTAAAACCCGTCCCGCTACGATTTACGGGCTTTTCACGCCATTTTTATAGTGAACACGCCCTAAAATGAAAGCAATATCGTCAACGTCAACACTCACATCGTTTAAAAAAAGTTTCAAACGCGAAGCGTTATTGGAAACATAAAATCCATACTTCATATTCCACCTGCTGTTCCGGTGGAATATACTCGCCATTTCTATGGTAAAATTCGCAACTATGCGAACGGCGCGTTTTACCCTCCCCCCACGTTATTGTTTACGCCGCGTTCCCGCGGTAAGTATTTACCGTTCTTTTCTGTATTTTTGGCAAGCGTTGTAGCCATCGCGACGAATGACCCTTCCGCAATCGTTAGTCCATCGCGAATCGTGGCATTAACGCCAAAAAAACAATAAGGTTCAACCGTGCAATGCCCAGATAAAACCACATGCGAAGTGAAAAAAACGTGGTCTTTAATGATACTATGATGACCGATGTGGTTGCCGCTCCAGATGACCACATTATTACCGATGGTAACAAACGGCTGAATGGTATTGTCTTCTAAAATAAAGCAATTGTCGCCAATCCGCCCGGTTAGAACCGTGGCTTTAGAACTAATGTAACTTATTAAGCGGTATCCTTTATTCTTGGCGGCATGATAAAAGTGTTCGCGCGTCTTGTTTTGATTGACGCCGGTCATCGGAATAAACATTACGTATTCATCCGGCGCAAATCTTTCTTCGATTTTCTCAAACGGCGTTACCGGCAGTCCACAAAAATTTTCCGCTTGTAGGTAATCTTGAGTAACGGTAAATCCCGCGACTTCGTGATCCGAGTCGTGGCACAAATAATAATGCGCCAATTCCGCAAGATCGCTGACGCCAAAAATAATCACTTTCGCCATATTATTATCCTCCGTTTTCTTGATAGAGATACGTTGTATATTCATACAAACCATAGTCATTGCGAATGACAAAGTGCCGCGATAAATTTTTGGTCATAAATTCAATCAACCGATCGGTCGGCAAATGAAATAAATCACCCCGCTCCCAATCGACCGCTTTTGCCATTACATTAAACGCAACGCCTTTTTTCGCCAGCGCAAATACTTTGGTCAATACGCGCGTAAAATAATTCCACATCGTTTCAAAATCCAATTCCCTTTTTTCCGTAAACACTCCATTTAAAATGATGTAATCAAACAACGGTAATTGATCAGATCCATCAGCCAATATATCCAAGGTATAAAACTTAGTATATGGATATTTGCGTTTTGCCTCGCCGGTGAATTTTTCGGATATGTCCAAGCCAGAATAGATAACCCTCCCCCCTCCCTCCAAGCAACACGCACCGCGCGAAAGTAGGAAATCGTAATGCCGCGCCGTGCCGCACCCGAAATCAAGCAATGTAATTGGTTGTTTGCGTTCACGGATAACCTCGGTCATAACGCGGTATCTTGTTTCGGCATCTTTTTCGTTGGGCCAGTCCACACCGCGGAAAGAGTCGCCGTATTGTTCAAGACATTTTTCGTAGTGTTGCACAATTTTTAGATAGTTTTGGTTATTCATAGCGGTCGATACTCCTGCAATAATTTTTTTTCGCATATTCAGCAATGTCCGTTTGCGTGGACAGTGGCGGAAAAAACGCGCGATCGTTCGCTTGCAAAAATTCCGCAACCGCCGCCGCCGATAATGTATTCATTTTTATCATACGAGAGAAAACTCCTTTAACATTGCTCTAACGGTCTCTTTGCCGTTAAACATTAACACATCCAAAATGGATAATCCCGCGACAAAATCGTTTTTGAACTGCTTGTATGGAGTAATGTTTGTCGCCAAAAAATAAAGTTCTATATTGTGTGTTATAAATTCGGATTTATCGTATAAGCCCTGCCCACCTATTGCGTTGTAATAATCAGAAGCGCCGAGTAATTTACAAATATCAATAATTTTATCTCTCCCCTTTAAGGAATTATCTTTCTTGATGCTTGACGATAGAACAAATTCGGTGTGAATATCGAGATACGACGACACTTCGCGGATGCTATTCGCGATAAATGCGGATAAATTTCGCTCGGGAAAAGCAATTATCGTGTCCAATAAATGAATGACCGATTCGTAGTATGGCGCTTTGGAATAATTATATTCGACGGTTTTTCTGAATTTAATGAAATCATCGGTGATTTCGATTTCGTTAATCAATCTATTTTGGCTGGCGTTTTTTACGCTGATTGTAAATAATTTTTTGGCGTTGTTCACCAATAAATTATTCCGATTTATCCAACCACGCATGATATAGTTCACATCATCATAAACAACATACTTGTCCACCGCAAATATAAGTTGCCAATACCCGATATGAGGCAAAAAATACGGTTGCATAATGCCGAGTTTCATTTTATTATACCTCGAAAAATAATTAGTCAGTAGCACACAAGAATGGATTTCAGCACCCGCTTGCGTTCGTCGGCGCTCAAAACCATCAGTTCGCCGAACGCTTTTTTTATCACCGGATTTTTTGCGCTTGCCATATTTTTACACATCTTCTAATAAATTGAGAATTTCAATAGGACTTTTACCGCTCTTCAAGAGTGACATAAAAAATCAGCGTTCTTCGATTTTTCCTTCGATTTTTCCTTTTCTTTCCGCCTCTTGAAGCCGCGATTGCTCATCCCGTCACAGTTTCAAGCGCGATTCATACAACATCCGTTTGCGCTCGTCGGCGCTTAAAATCTCGCGCACACCAATTCCCATATTTATCTCCCGATTATTGTCAAAATTTCAAGCGGCGTTTTCCCGCTCTTCAATAGGGAAAGAAAAAATTCACGCTCTTTTTCTCGTCCTATCTCTATCCCCTCTCTTTTCCCCTCAATTTTTCCTTCTCGCTTTGCCCCCTGAAGCCGCGATTGCTCGTCGCGCCAGAGTTTCAGGCGCGATTCATACAACATTCGCTTGCGCTCGTCGGCGCTCAAAACCATCAATTCGCCGAACGCCTTTTTTATCACCGGATTTTTTGCGCTTGCCATAGCGAATTCCTTCTCCGTTTTGGCGCCGATAAAAGCGAGCCAATCCACTA
>BNUQ01000075.1 GCA_025997475.1 Planctomycetales bacterium | reverse complement strand
CGCGAGCATTGCGATTATATACTCATTACGAATTGGTTTGCGGATTTGTTTTGCCGAAACGTGGACTGTTGTGTATTTACGTAAATGACTTTTCCGCAAACCAATTCGTATTGAGTATATTTAAAGTTTCAGAAGGGGGAAATGAGGAAATTTTTGAATGGCAAAAAAGATAAAAAAGAATACAATCTCTTAACCTAAGTGGAGTGAAAAAGGATAAAAAGAACCGTTGTTTTTCAAGAGCAGTGTTTTTTCGCAAAAATCAGGAAGATTTTTTGCGCCCGTAGCTCAGCCGGATAGAGCACGAGATTTCTAATCTCGGTGTCAGAGGTTCGAATCCTCTCGGGCGCGCCAAAAATTTTGGGGAGGTTGTTATGGAATGCAAAATATACCAGGGCGAGTATTCTTTAAGCCACTGGATTAACTTGATTTTAAAAAAAGAAGTTGAATTGCCTCCTTACCAAAGAATTTTTGTGTGGGACGAGATTAAGGTTAAGCATTTAATTGATAGCCTAAAAGAAAAACTATTTATTCCTCCTATTATAATTGGATCTTACTTCGAGAACGATGAATACAAGAATTATGTGTTAGATGGGCAACAACGGTTGAGTTCCATATTACTTGCTTATCTAAATAGATATCCTAACAAAGAACATTTCCAAAATAAACCCGACGCACCAAGCGTAGCGTTTATCAATGAAAACGATGATGTAGAACAGCAAGAAGAGTGTGATGACATATTGGCATGGACATTTAAAGAAATTCAAAATAAAGGCGAACGGGATAAAGATAAATTACAATCACTTATGCCACATCCCAGCTATAAAAAACTAGATATAGATATTAATTTGGGCGACGAATTTCTACACAATACATACTTGGGGTTTTCTTTCATAAAACCTATGACGAAAGATACAAAAGAACAATCAAGTTATTATTCTTCTGTATTTCGCAACATAAACACATCTGGACAAGTTCTAAATACCTTAGAGAGCCGCGCATCTTTATATTGGTTAAACGACCACTTTAGCGGTTTCTTTAATCCAGAATTTATTAAAAACATAAATGTCAGTAGTAAAAAAGCAAACAAAGTTGATTTTGTTAAATATCTTTCGCTTTTATTTCAGTATCGTAAAACCGAAGATTGCAACAAATTGGCTTACGGATATAGCGGGAGAACAAATGGGAAAACCATAGAGCAATACATTGAGAATTATATATATCATATTATTGGAGATAAGCCGTCTGATAAATTCATTGCGTTTCAAGAGGTATTTACGGACGACACCTATGAGCCGCGGATGAAACTCCTTGCCGATGCCGTCAAACAATTAGAGATTGACAATACTCTTAAGTCAAGAGAATCCATAATTGACGTTGACTTGTATTTATTCGGTTTGGTTTACAATGTTCTGATTATAGGCGAGTTAATAGATATCGACAGCAAAAAAGACATAGAGAGTGAA
The DNA here is from genome assembly GCA_025997475.1 of Planctomycetales bacterium. Lineage (GTDB taxonomy): Bacteria > Planctomycetota > SZUA-567 > SZUA-567 > SZUA-567 > MS499-59. The sequence goes on along the minus strand of BNUQ01000075.1, from coordinate 5,347 downwards.
ATTGATAAAGAAATAGAAGCATTAAAAGGAGATGCTCTGCATAAAAAAAGTCCGGCGGCGTTGAAGTATCTAAGAATACGAATTAAACAATCGATAGCCACATACAACAGATACGTTAAGGCGAACCCATGAATAATCACCTGTTTATTTGCAAACCGATAGATGATATTCTGCAAACATCCATTATCGCTATGGACGGTATTGGCGAGGGGTTTAATTCTGTTCCGATTTGCGGCTATGTCTTACAATCTGTGTTTATGGAAATGACTGGTTGTTTAGAGCAAAAAATGAAGGCCATATGCTGGGAAATCGCTACAAATGATGATGAGTATCGATACGAACTCTTACGAAACAACCTGGGAGAGTGTTCCACCTATGACGATAAAAACAAGGTGTTCAAAAATCTTGTAAAACAAATTTTGATGCGATCTCCGCAAGATGAACTTTCAATAAAACAAGAAGATTATCTTACAGACATCAGCAAACGGCTTGACGATATATTCAAAGACACAAATTTGCAGCAAAACAATGCGAAATGCTATCAAGAATACTTGACTATTCCACGCAAATACTTTTCTTCATGTGTAGATTACGATGTATCTTTCGATAACAGTGAAGACGCGAAAATCAATAACAATCTATTTGGATACGGCAACGCGGATAATAAAAAATTAAAGCAAATTTATGATCGAACAATTTACCATCGTAATACAATTGCACATAACACTATTTCACCACAACGGAATCTACCAACATTAAAAAACATACGGGATGACGATTACATATATGAAAACTATTTCGTTCGTTTTACGATTCTCTTATTGGTTGATAGAACTTTTGTTAATTTGTTCAAGCAGTACAGGCATTGCCTGACTTAAAACCGCACTTACAACATTCGTTTTTTTGAAAGGAGCGGTGATTGAGCGATTTATGGTGTAGTCACACAATTGACTGTCATTATATTTCACGTACATTTCAGGGTATTCGCCCCTCTTTACCTTCTGCCACCAACAACGCACCGACGCGGTTTCACTTTTTGCTCTAAATTTTTCAGCCGCTCTAAGTAGGTGAGCGCCGGTCGCCCCCGCGCTAACGCGAAAACTATTAGACCTGTTCGATAACCGTCATACTTTCAACCTGTAATGCACTTAAATTATTGACGTTACGATAAAAAGAAACTTCGAAAGCGTTGTCGGGACAGCAAGTCCCTCGGCGAATATAGAAAACCTGATTTTGTCGAAACGATGCCCCCGATTGCCCATTTTTATTTCGGCGGTTATCGAACAGGTCTAATGTTTTTATTCTGGCAACGGCATGTGTCAATGAACAAAAACAAAAAGCCGTCGCCCTGCGGTGACGGCTTTTAACTTTACGCCAAAGCAAACGGTTATGCAGGCACTCCGACCTCAATCATTCGCGTCGGCGGTTTGTCGATTTGTCGATATACATCGGCGAGTTGTTGCCGTTGGTCGGCTTCGACTTCTTCCGGCGTCATCTTGTCCCACCGTTCGGTAAGTTTCTGCCGGATTTCGTGTATCACTCTAATCGTTTCGTCCACAATTATTCCTCCCCTAAAAAAATGGTCGGCGACAAAATTTCTAACGGTTTCCACAGTCCGTCCGCGTTGACTTTTTTCACGGCTCGCATTGCTTTTAGTTTTACGATGTGCGAAAAGTTCCACGACGATTGACGTTTCAAGATAAATGGTCGGTTTTTTGAGCATTTTTGCCCCGTTTATTTTTTCGATGATTTCTTACAGTCGCCCATTTTTTTTCGTCGGCTTTACGCCAAAGCAAAACGGCGGATATTCATCGCGCGTTTTTTTAGTCCTTCTCTACCGAGACGAATGACCTCATTCACGCGCTTTTGCGAATCCGCTCGCGCTTCCTCTTTTGTCATTTTTGACCAACGTTCCGCAATGTTTTCTCGAACTTGGTGAATCTCGTCAATATCAAAATTCATCGTCGTCTCCTTTCACGCTTTCTGGGGTAAGCAATCCCATCATTTTAAGCCCGCGTTCTCGATTAACTTCGTTGACCGCGCCCAATGCTCGCAAGGTCACAATGTGCTTGCAATTCCACGAAACTACGCAATCGCAATTCGCCAAAGTCGCCAATGCAATATGTAGCGCGTCAACCGCGCTACGACTTGGTAAACCTCCGCGCGAAATGTATTCAATCGCCAGCGTTTCCGCAACCTCATCTTTATCAATTCGTTCGTAATCAATGCTTTCGATTTCTTCCGCCATAAAAAATCTTTTGGCGGTCTTGCAGTCCGAAATTTCGAGAAATACCGGCTCGCCAAGCACAACTTCAAACTTCCCCGCTTTTATCTCGTTCCACAAGCGTAAAGTTTCTGCTTCCCGGTCAGGTCGGTCAGGCGCGTCAAGGTGGCTTATTATCGACGTTTCAAGATAAATCCGTTTTTTCTTTTTCATCATCGTTCCTTTTTTTGCCGCGTTGATGTTACACGCCGTCAAAGATTACGCCAAAAGAAAAAGCCGTTTCACGGCGCTTGCCACCAGACGCCGAAGCGTCCGCTTTCTTGCGCCTTGCCGGTTACTTGCGGTTCTACACCGGCAGGCAAAAGAAAGACCCATTTCCCGCCGCCTTGATTGATTAAATCGCCGCCACCGGTTGCTTCTTGGTATTGGCGAAGCGTGGTTTCTTGCGCTTCAATCGTTGCCCATTTCTTGCTTATTTGATTCGCCGTCCAGAGAAAACCCGCGCAAGTAATAACGACCGCAATGATAAAGCCGTAACCGGCGTATTTCGCCGCCGCGCGAATTGACCAATGCACGTCTTCGATTTTGTTGGCAAGCGCCGCCGCGTCCGCGCTTTTTCGCCAATCGGCAACCATTGCGGCAATCATTGCTTTCGGCATTTTCGCTATTTGTTCCGCCAATTCTTTTTTCTGCGCGGCAATATCGTTTTTATACTCGTCTAACAACAACATAAATGTCGCCATTTTGTCCGTTTCGTTCTGGGTGATTTCATCGTTCATTGTTTTCTCCTTATGAAAATCGCGTTTTGTTTTTTTGACGCCAAAAGAAAAAAATGCGTTCGTTAGCGCGACCTTCCGCCGCGACTTCGTTCTGCCTTAAGTTCGATTTCCCGTCGTTCACGTTCTCGCGTCCGCTTGGCTTCTTGCCGTTCTCGTTTTTCCGCCGCCGCTCGGATATTCTGTTGACCGCGTCGGCGCAATTGGTCGAAAATTGCGGACTTCTCATTCGCCGTTATCAAATTTTCCAAACGCGGTTTTTCCGATTTTTTATCCGCCAACAATGCCAAGCGGCGGGCTTCCAATTCCGCGTCGGCGAAAGTAATTTTCAAATTCGCGGCAACGGCGGCTTCCACGCATTGGCGCTTAAATTCATCGTCGCCGGTCAGCGACAAACATTCGCCGAAACGTTGCCGCGCAATTTTCAGCGTCATCGCCAAAGTCGCCGAACTCGCAGTTGCCGTAACCGAAAAATTGTCGCGGTTGTCGCGCACGATTTCATCGTTCACGCGGTAGATTATTTCGCCGCAATGGGCTTTGGTTGTCGCTTCAATTCTGCCGTTGCCGCGATAATCGGCGGCGCGTTCTTTGGCAATCGCGAACGCTCGCCGTCGCAATTTTTCCAGTGCGTCCGCGTCGCCGTTTTCGGCGGCAACGGTGGTCGCGTTCAGCCAGTTTTGCCGACAATCATTCGGCGGCGCAATCGGCGGCATCGGCGGCGCAATTTCGTTTGCCAACGTCGCCAATTCCGCTTCTTTTCGATTTAGCGTTTCGGTCAACACTGCCATTTCCGCCAACGTCGCTTTTCGGTGTTCAAGGTTTTCGCTCATCTTTTTCACCACCTTTATTTCACGGTTAAAATTTCCTCGCACGGTCGCTTTGCCGCGCCGCTCTCTTTGTGTGTCTCGCTTGCCTAAATGTTTCGTCGCCGGTCGGTCAATTCCCTGCGCCGCCAAACTCCGCGCATCCACGCGCTCGGTTAACCCGCTGGCGAAAGCAAAAGCATTACACCGGTCGGCGAGAAATTTCCGCATTGCGGTTACTTCATTGCTACCTGTCGCCTTGCTGTCCAACACCCGCGTCTTGTCGGTCAATTTGCCGTTCTCAAATTTCCGCGTCGCGGTCAAAATATGCGCGTGAAAATTTCGCTCATCGCCGGTTTGGCTTGGTGCGTGAATACACAAATCCACCGCCACACCGTAACGTTTTATCAGTTCGGCGGAAAAGTCCCGCGCTAATTGCAGACGGTCGGCTTCCGATAATTCAGACGGTAAGGCGATTTCCCATTCTCGCGCCACCGTTGAATTACCGCGCGTTTCGGTGCGCTCCGCCAAATTCCACAATTCGCTTCGCGTGATTGGCAACTCGTCTTTCGGCAAAATTATTTCCGTATGCGTGATACCGCGCTTGGCGGTAAAATCGTGCGTTACGCCGTCGCGCTCATTGATGATTTTTTCACCGGCGCGATACGCGGCGGACGCGGGCGCACTGCGCCCCGTTGAACGCGACACCACTTTGACGGCGCAATGAAAAATCATCGTTTTCCTTTGGGGCGTTTTTCAAGAACGACGCCAAAGAAAATCAGCGCGATAGCGGTTGCACTTTTTTCTTTTGGCGTCAAAAAAACAAAACAAAATCCACAAGCCGCCGACCGGCGGCGGTGGATTGATGATGTCGCGCCGACGCGGTTTCGGCGCGACTCCTTTTTTGCGTTGCGGCTATTTCGCAACGCCCGCGAAGCGGCGCACTCGCAAACTCTCGCGAAGCGGAGTTTGCATAAGTGCGCGCTTCGCCATTCCCGCGCTTTTCGCTTCGCTCGCTTTCGCTCACTCGCCAAGCGTGGAAATTGCTTGCGGGAACCTCACGCGCTCGCGGTTTGCGGTGCGGTCAAATCCTCGTCTATCGCGTCAAACAGCGCTCGCGCTTTTTCCCGATTGGTCGCCGGCGTGTTGGCAAGGCAAATCTCCTTTATCCTTGTCCGGTGCGCCTCGTCTTGGCATTCGCGGTAATACTTGGCGATTGCCCCGCCGACCGCGTAAATCTGCGCGTTGCGTTTTTTGCGCGGCTCACCGCTTGCTTGCCTGACGACTTTTGCCAAAGTCGATTGTTTCACTTTCAGCACATTTTCCGCTCGCTCAACTTGCGCTTTCAATTCGGCAATGCGCTTCTGCCGCCGTTCTGCCGGTGAGAGTTTGGGCGTCCCGCTCGTTTCCGGTTTTTCCGAACTCGCCGATTCCGTGATTACCGTTTTCTCCACTTCGTCGGTGACAGTTTCAGGCGTCGGCACATTTTCCTTTTTGGCGTTATCGGTCGTTTCCGATTTCGCCGTTTCCGTGATGATTGACGC
>BNUQ01000074.1 GCA_025997475.1 Planctomycetales bacterium | reverse complement strand
GGCGCCGAGCCGTCCGCCGCCGTCGATGACGCCGCAACGCGCCAGTTCGCCGACCAAATCCATCAGTCCGCTTCCGCAAATGCCGACCGGCGGCGCGTCGCCAATCACGCGGAGTTGAAAATCTTCCCGCTCGATATTGACGCGCTCAATCGCGCCCGCCGCCGCCCGCATCCCGCAGGCGATATTCATTCCCTCGAACGCCGGTCCGGCGGCGGTCGAAGCGCCGACCATTTTGCCGTCTTGCGCGACGACCATTTCGCCGTTCGTGCCGATATCGACAAACAACGTCGTGCCGCGCCGCGCCGCCAAACCGGTGGCGACGATGCCGCTGACAATGTCCGCGCCGAGGTGTCCGGCGATATTCGGCGGCGCGTAAATTTGCCCGAACGGCGCCATCCGCAAGCCGGCGGGGCGCGTTTCGTTGCCGGCGAAAAACGGCGCGTAAGGATGCCGACCGAGCGGCGCGGGGTCGAGGCCGAGCGCCAATTGCAACATACAAGTATTGCCGCTGACGACCGCTTCGTAAATTTGCGGAAGCGGACTGATGGATTTGGTCGGCGAACTGGCGCGTTGCGGCGTCATCGACGGCGGCGGACGGCTCGGCGCCGGCGACCGGCTTGGCGGGAATCGCGATAGTAATGACAGCGCGGCGAAAATTTTGGCGGCGCGGTTACGGCGCGTTGACGGCAAGGCGCGGCTGACGGTCGCGGACGCGGTTTATTTATCGCAAAAGGATTTGCGGCAGGTGCAATTGGCGAAAGGGGCGATTCGCGCCGGCGTCGATTTATTACTGAAAAACGCGGGCGTGGCGGCGGCGGCGGTGGACGAAGTGATTATCGCCGGTTCGTTCGGGTATCATTTGCGCGCCGAGAGTTTGCTCCATTTGGGCTTACTGCCGCGCGAATTGGCGGGAAAAATAAGTTTTGCCGGCAACACCTCGAAAAGCGGGGCGCGACTGTTTTTATTAAATCACGCCGAACGCGCCCGCGCGGCGGCGTTAGCCCGCGCCGTCCGCGCCGTCAATTTAGCCGACGACGAAGGTTTCCAAAAGGTCTTTATCGCGGCGCTGGCGTTTCCGGCGGCGAGAGAATAGACCTCGCGGTGAAGCGCGGAGGTTGCCTATTGAATTTTTTGTATCCTTACGATACTCCGCGCCTCGGTCGCGCAATGACCGCGACCGGCACCGGAGAAATGTTATGCGCGAAATAAAAAACGGGTGGGCGGATACTTTCTGGGACGGCGCCGCTTACGACCAATTTATTGCTTCCCGACCGCAAGACCTTAACCATCGCGAACGCCCCGCCGAACAAAATCTTTTCGCGTGGCTGGCGGCGGATGCCGACGCGCTCAAAAAAGGCGCCGACGGCGAAACTATGGACGAAACTTTACGCACTCTTTTATCGTAGAAATTATGTTCGCCGATACCGCTTGCTATCAACCGATGCCGAAAGAAAAAGCCGAAGCCATCGCGGATTTTCTTTATGACTGTTTGGGCGATTTGCCGGCGGCGTTAGGAATTAAAGATTTGCGCGTTTCCAAGCCGGCAATCGCCGAAATTATCGACCTCGTGGAACGCCGCCGCGTTTATTTCCGCATTTTTCACGGTATTGAAATGGGCGAATTGAATGAAACCGCACTTTACTGCTTCTGGTTTATTAAATTCGCCCCGCTCTATCATCCGCAATATCCCAACTGGCAAATCAACCTGCTCGCGGCGATGAAATTATTGATTGCGTTCGTCCGCCGCCGTCATCCCGCCGCGCCACTGCCGAAACCGCTCATCCAAAAAATCGCCTACGCTTTTCGTTATCGCGACCTGTCCAAAGAAGCGGTAATGTTGTTGCTTGAAACCCTTGTCGCCAAACCTCGCGCCGACTAATCGCGACGGAATAATCGCTTCACTTGCGCCAACCGTGTCAGCCCCATAATAGCCGGTTTTCCCCGCGTCGGCTTTCATAATGGCAAAAACCAAAACGCAATTCGTTTGTCAGCAATGCGGCTTCGTCACGCCGAATTGGAGCGGGCGCTGTCCGCAGTGCCGCGAGTGGAACGCGCTGGCGGAAGAAATTCCCGTCGCCGCGAAAACCGCCGGCTCAAAATCGGCGCGCGGCGGACAAGCGGCTTGCCCCATCACCGCCGTTACCGCCGAACACACCGCGCGTCTGCCGACCGGCATTGTCGAACTTGACCGCATTCTCGGCGGCGGACTCGTGCGCGGCGCGGCGATTCTCATCGGCGGCGAGCCGGGCGTCGGCAAATCCACCTTGCTAATGCAAGTCGCCAATTGGTTGGCGCAAACCGGTCTGACGATTCTTTACGTTACGGCGGAAGAATCGGCGGCGCAGTTGCGCCTGCGCGCCGAGCGGCTGAACGCGCTGAACGACCGCCTGCTGATTTTCGCCGAAAACAATCTCACGGAAATCGTCAAAACGCTCGACGCCACCCGCGCCGACGTCGTGATTTTGGACTCGATTCAAATGGTCTATTGGGACGCGCTCGGCTCGACGCCCGGCTCGATTGGGCAAGTCCGCGAATGCGCGGCGGCGTTGGTCGCGCAAGCCAAACGTTCCAACACGCCGCTGTTTTTAGTCGGACACGTAACCAAAGACGGCGCCATCGCCGGACCGAAGGTCTTGGAGCATTTGGTCGATGTCGTGTTGCAATTCGAGGGCGAGCGTTTTCACGCGGCGCGGATTTTGCGCGCCGTCAAAAATCGCTACGGCGCGGTCAACGAACTCGGCGTCTTTGCCATGACCGGCGCGGGATTGGCGCCGATTGCCGACCCGTCGCAATTATTTTTATCGGGGCGCGGCGAAAACAGTAGCGGCGCGGTGACGACGGCGACGCTGGAGGGCTCGCGCCCGTTTTTGTTGGAAGCGCAGGCGCTGGTCGTGCCGGGTTTTCCGGGCAACGCCAAACGGCAAATGAGCGGCGTGGACCGCCAACGGGCGCAGATGTTGCTGGCGGTGTTGGAAAAACGCGCCGACTTGACGCTGTATGACAAAGACGTTTTTCTGAACGTCGCGGGCGGCGCGGAATTAAGCGAACCCGGCGGCGATTTGGCGGTGGCGCTGGCGGTGGCGTCGAGTTTGCGCGAGGTGGTTTTTCCGCGCGAAACGATTGTGATTGGCGAGGTCGGTTTGGGCGGCGAAATTAGACCGGTGCATCAGCCCGACGCGCGTCTCGCCGAAGCCGAACGTTTGGGCTTCAAACGGGCGCTGTTGCCGCAGGGCAACAAACTCACCGACAAACATAAAATTGCCGTTGAGCGCGTCGGCAAAATCGACGAGGCGTTGCAAGCGTTGCAAATCCAGAGTTGAGAGTTTAGAGTTCAGAGTTGAGCAAAGGTTGCGCTTCGCGCATTTTTAAGATAACTCCGCCGCTAAACTCTAAACTCTAATCTCTAACCTCTAACCTCTAAAACCCTCCATTTTGACAAGGAAAAAATATGCTCTCGTTGCTGTCTTCCGCCGGTGAAATTTTGCTGATTGTCGCCGCGTTTTCGGTACTGATTTTTGTGCACGAATTAGGACATTTTCTCGCCGCCCGCTTGGTCGGCGTTCGCGCCGAAAAATTTTTCATCGGCTTCGATATTTTCGGACTCGGCGTCAAAAAGAAAATCGGCGCCTGCGTGTATGGCATCGGGCTGTTGCCGCTCGGCGGCTACGTCAAACTGTCCGGGCAATCCGACGACCCGTCCGAACAAAAAAACACCGAAAATCCCGAGCCGTGGGACTATCGCGCCAAACCGCTCTGGGCGCGCGCGTTCATCATTGCCGCCGGCGTGCTAATGAATTTGCTCTTCGGTTTTTTCGCGCTCGTCTATATGTATCTGCACGGCATGGCGACCGTCCCCGCCTACGTCGGCGCCGTGCAGGAAAATTCCTCCGCCTATTACGCCGGTCTGCGGAGCGGCGATAAAATCCTCGCCATCGACGGCGAGACGCTGGCGAACTTCAACAAACTCCGCGAACACATCGCCATCAACGGCGGCAAAAACGGCGACAAGGTCTTTCATTTGCAAATCGAACGCGCCGGCGAAATTTTCAATTGCAACGTTACCGGTCAGCCCAACGCCGCGCTCGCGGGTTTGGTCACGCTCGGCATCGAACCGGCGCACTCGACGACCGTCGGCGGTCTCGCCGAAAATATCGACCAATTGCAAGTCGGCGACGAAATCGTCGAAATCGCCGGACAAAAAATTCCGCAACCGGCGCTCGACGGCTATTTGCTCGCCGCCGCCGTCAAACCGAACGCCGGCAAGACCCTGTCCGCCGTCGTCCGCCGCGCCGCCACCGGCAAAGAGGAAACGGTCGATTTGCCGGTCGCCGGCGTCGGCGATTACGATTTCGGCTACAGCGTGTCGGTCGGCATCGCCGAAATTTCCGCGAACTACCCCGCCCAGCGCGCCGGACTGCAAGCCGGCGACCGCGTGCTCGGCTACCGCGTCGGCGACGAAGAACATTCGCTGTTAAGCGTCGCGCAATTGATGAAGGCGATTCGCGCGCGCGCCTATCAACCGGCGCCGCTGACCGTCGAGCGCGGCGGCGAAGAACTGTCGCTGACCGCGCCGGTGTTGTATTCCGGCGGCAACGACGAAGTGCCGCCGCAACAAGATTCGTTTCTCGGCGTGTTAATCCAACCGGAAAACGACGGCGCGCGCGTCGTGAAAATTTTGGCGGGCGTCGTCACGCCGCTCCAAGTCGGCGATGTCGTCACGCGCGTCGCGGGGGAAAAATTCACCGACCTCGGCGCGGCGGCGGCCGACGCCTCGTGTCGGGAAATCACGCTTCGCGTCGCCGGACGCGGCGATATAACGATGCGCCCGCAAATCAACCGGTTGAACGGCGTGCCGCTGATTGGCATTATGATGGAGCCGTTGCCGATGGTGTATAAGGTCGCGTCCGCTTCGCCGGCGGAGAAATTTTTGACGCCGGGCGATTACGTGATTGAAACGCTGTTGTTGCCGAACGGACAGACGACGGTGTATTGGAGCAACGCCGCGCGGCAGGCGCAAAAGCCGGTAACTTTCACCACGCCGCCGACCGCGCTCGCCGCCTTGCGCGACGGGAAATTGCCGGAAGTGCAAGGCGTCCTGCCCGGCGTGGGCTGGCTGACGACGCAATTCCGTCAGCGAGAAGCGCTCGGCGGAGCGCTCGCGGCGGCGGCGGGCGACACGGTCGATATGTCGCTGACGGTCTATAAATTATTGAAGCGACTGTTGACGAACGAAATTTCGGCGAAAGCGATGAGCGGTCCAGTGGGCATCGTCAATTTTATGACGGCGACGCTGAAAGCCGCCGACCCGTTTATGGAGTTGCTGAAACTGTTGGCGCTCATCAGCATCAACTTGGCGGTGTTCAATATTTTGCCCTTTCCGGTTTTAGACGGCGGACATTTGCTGTTTATTTTCGTGGAGTGGCTGAAGGGTTCGCCGCCGAGTGAACGCTTGCGGTCGGCGACGCAGTATTTGGGCATCGCCTGCTTGGTCGCGCTGTTTATGTATGTAACCTTCAACGACGTGAACCGCATCGTCAAAGATTTCCGCGACGGAGCGATGTTAGAATATAAGGGGAAGTAACGCCTGCTTCCGCTCCGCGCGATTGTCGGAGAGGTTATTAAACTGGTCTAATCATCAAAATTCGCGATTCGCGGCACAATCTCGATTTATCGTCTTGACAATCGCGCCGCATATTTATCCAATTTCACGCCTTAATTTTGTCGCGCGGGACGCGGTAAGGATAAGCGATGAATTTTCAATTCTCCAAACAGGCGGTTAAAACGCTCGCTCGTTTGGACGCGCCGACCAAACAGCGGCTTGAGCAGGGAATTACCGGCATCCCGCAAGGCGACATCAAACCGTTAAGCGGCGTCGCCGGAACTTACCGGCTTCGCGTCGGTGATTGGCGGATATTGTTTTCGTATCCGGCGGCAGGAACGGCGTTGGTGGAAAAAATCGCGCCGCGCGGCGATGTTTATAAGGGGATATAAAATGCCATCGGTAAAAAAACAACTGCCGTCGCTGTTTAACCGGCTTTCGGAACGCGAGCAGGAATTGGTTTATGAACTTATTTTGCGACTTTTACCGGACGATATGGCGACCGCCGCCGACCGCGCCGATATTGCCGCCGCTCGTCAAGAATACGCGCAAGGGCAAACCGTCGGTCTTGGCGACATCAATTGGAATTAACTGGAATGACCGGAATAAAACGAAAAAGAGGAGTTTTTACCGCGATAAAAATTAGCGTTTAGCGCCGGACAAACACGCCGTCATATCGCCAACCGGCGGCGTCATCAATGGGAACCTATTAAAACTGCCACGTTTTACTCTTCCCCTGCGTATAGCCGAGCCCACCTCGGGGCGTTGTTTACCGGCGTTATATGTATGGGGCTGTGGAATGACTTTGAAGCGGACGCGATAACGGCGTCCTTTTTTTTACGCCGAAAATTCGCGTTAAATAAATTTTAAATGCCCGCATCCGCGGCGAATTCGTTTTTTTTTCGTGAAAGGAGAATGCAATGTTTCGAAAATCGTTAATCGGCGCGGCGGCGGTTATGGTCTGCGGGCTAATGCTCGGCAGTGGTGGGAACGAAAGCAGTGACGGTAAAAGCGGCGGCGTCAGCGAAGAACGCCGCAACGAAATCGCCGCCGAACTCCGTAAAGAAAATCTGTCCAGCAAGGACTACGCGTTGGCGATGGTGGCGGCGACCGGCACGCCGAAGGAAATTGCCGCCGAAATCGCGAAAGGCGTGGATAGCCCTAACGACCTGTTATTTTTTGCCGTGCGGTATAACGAGAATCCGAAAATCATCACCACGTTGATTAA
>BNUQ01000073.1 GCA_025997475.1 Planctomycetales bacterium | reverse complement strand
GACATCGAAAATTCCTTTGGTTTTTGGCTAATTAAGACGCCGCGAACGGCGGCAACCGCGGCAAGCCGCGAACAGTTATTACCGATTTTGTGATAAATATGATAATAAGCCGACGGGAATTGTCAAGATGAAAATTTCAGGGAAAAATTAACGCGGGGCGGGCGTTACGAAGAGATGATTTATCCGTGAAATCGAGCGAAGCGAGTGGGCTTTCCCGATTTTTTATTTCTCACCGAGGCACGGAGAGAGACAAAATAAAGAAGTAATTTATTCGTTTTTCTTTGTGGAACTCTGGGGCGCTATAAGAAACAAAAAATTCGGGTTAATTCGCGGACGAATCTCCGGTCGGTCTATTTCACTTCGAGAATCAACACGCCGAAACCGAGTTGGCGGGCTTGTTCGGCGCGGACTTCGGCGAGATGGCGATTGCGGAACGCGCCGATTTGCACGGCATAGACCCCGCGTCCGTTGAGGTGATTTTGGCTGACGGCGGTTTCGATGCCGCTCGCGGCGAGGCGATAAGTCGCCGCCAGCGCGGACGCCCTATCGACGTAAGTGGTGCTGAGCCGCACGCGATAGAGCGGCGCCGGCAAATACGGGTCAATCGCGGCGACTGTGGCGTCGCTACCGAGCGGGTTGACCAACACAAATTCGGCGCGCGTCGCGTCAATCATTTCCGGCGTGAAAATATCGTAATAATTATGGCGCAAGTCGGCGTAAATCGCTTCGGCGCGCGGCAGGTCGGGCAGACGGCGCATAATTTCCGCCTGCGCCAACAGCATTTTCATCCGCAATTGCCGGTCGTCGCAGAAACGCGCGGCATTCGCCAAAATTTTATTCGCGTCTTCCAAGTAACCGGTTTTCGCCAAACAGACGGCTTGATAGTATGCCGCTTCGTAACGCTTGGCGTTCGGTTGTTTGGCGTAGTCGGCGAAAATCGCCTCGGCGCGTTCATAGTTGCCTTGCGCGTAAAACGCTTCGGCGTCGGTGTAGCGCTGATACGGCGCGCAAGCGCTCAAACATACGGTCAAGACCGCGAACAAAAATTGCCGCCGCATTTTTAATCTCCTCCTACTTATTTAGACCGCGCCAACCGCGCCTGTTGGAGCCGTTACGAAATTAACAATTAAGGGAATTGATTATCAAAATTGCGCGAAGCGATTTTGAAAATCAAACTCCACCCTTGTTAATTGTCAATTGTTAATTGTTAATTGCTCTTTCAAAACGCCACGCCCGTCCGCAGGGCGAACACGTGCGCGACTTGCCCCCAGTTTAGCGCTTCCACGCCGTATTCGCCGATAAAATACAGTCCGCTCGCCCAAGTGTATTTGCCGTGCGCGACGAATTTGTTGTAGTCGGCGACGGCGCCGCGATTGTCGATGCGCAACCATTCCGCCATTGCGCCGAGTTCGATTTTATCGGTGAGTTGATACAGCCCGCCGACGGACACCGTGTGCGTGTTATAGCCGGTGGTGAAATTCCAGTTAATCCCCATTTCGTATTCGGCGAATAATTCTAACGGCAAGGTCGGGGCGCGGTAGTCGAGACCGACGCTGAACGCATATTCGTCGTTGCGCGCCGCGTCGCGATTGCCGGGGGCGCGTTGTCCTTGCCGGTCGGAAATATATTGCCGGACGCCCGATAATTCCGCGACCAACCCCTCGAGCGGCGTTTGCCACCACAGCCGCGCCGCCAAACTCTCAAAGCCGCTCCCGTCGCGCCGCCAATCGCGCGGACGCTCGGCGTAATCGTCCGGCTGAAAAACCGCGACTTCCAAGCGCAAAATGTCGCGCCAATCAAAACTGACGCCGCCCATCACCACGCGGTCGATTTCGCCCGGATGCCAAATCGGCGCGCCGCGGTTAAATATCGACACGCCTTCGGAACTGTCCGCGCCGTTGTTGTGGTGATAACTTTGGATGACGCCGAGCGTGCGGTCTTGTCCGTAGGGAATTTCGCCTTTGCCGAAAATGATGCCGAACGGACCGCCGCAAATCTGGCGCCAAATGAGCAGGGCTTCTTCGAGGATGGCTTGTTCGCGCGGCGACCGCTCGCTTAAATCCAATTTGATGCGTCCTTGCGCGCCGTTGCCCAAATCGAGATAGAAGCGCAGATTGGTTTGTTGAAGCGCCCAGTCGCCGCGACCGACCGTGCCGCTCGCGCCGCCGTCGCGGTCGCGCAAAGAGAAGGTGTAATCGGTGTTAAATTCGCCGCCGATTTGCACCGTCGAACGGGCAAGACGCCGCGCGGCGACCAACTCGTCGTCCGGCTCCGCCGCGACCGCCGCGCCGAGCAACGCTCCGCCGAGGGCGATTAAACCGGTGATTAAAATATAGGCGTGCCGCTTCATTGCTTCCCGTTCTCAACTCTGACCGAAAACGGGCATTGTGTAAATTGCCAAACGCGGGGCAAGAAAATTCGGAGAAAATCGGCGGCGGAATCGCGCGGGGGGGGGCAAATTCGCCCTACGGTTTGGTCTCGATTTTATTCCGCCAAAACCGTGTCGGCGTGCGCGTAGGGCGGGGCGCAGAAGCAGAGGAACGCTAACGGCGCGGCGCCGGCGTTGCGGCATTGGTGCGTCGCGCCGGCGGGAATATGCGCCGTGTCGTTGGCGGCGACGCGGCGCGTTTCGCCGTTGACCGTCAGTTCGCCCTCGCCCCGCAAAAAATAATACACTTCTTCGCTGTGCGGATGCCGGTGCGGAAGCGTCGCTTGCCCCGCCGCCAAAGTCGCCTCCGCCACGCTCAAATTTTTGCAGTCCGCCGTCAACCGCGGATTAAACAATTCCCGAATCTCCGACGAATCCTTCGTCGTGAACGGCGGAACGGTCTCGCGATTCGTCAAGTTCATCGGCGTCTTCCTTGGGCGAACTGTCCGGCGGCGCGTCGTCTGTGTTCGCGATTTTGACGAGCGGGTGCGTCGTCATTTTGGCTAAAAATTGTTGCGCGGAACGCGGGCGTTGTTCGCGTTTTTTGTTGAGCAACCACGCGATTAGTTGTCCCGTCGCCGGCGAAATTTTCGCGTCGATTGCCGCCGGCGGACGCGGCGCGTCGTTGATTTGCGCGACCAAAATCGCGGACGGCGACGCGGCGGTGAACGGCGGCGCGCCGGTCAACAATTCATACCACACGCAACCGAGCGCGTAGAGCGCCGAGCGAATATCGGGATTTTCGCCTTGCGCCGTTTCCGGCGCGGCGTAAGCGGCGAACGCTTGCGTCCACTGTTCCGCCGTCGCGAACGCCAAATCCTTCGCCACGCCGAAATCGGCGACTTTTATGTCGCCGTTTTCCGCCAACAATAAATTGTTCGGTTTGACATCGATAAGGAGCAAGCCCTGCTGATAGGCGTAATGCATCGCGGCGGCGGCGGCTTGCACGATTTTCAACGTTTCAATTTCTTTCAATCTGCGCGTTTGCAACCGGCGCAATTTGCTCGCCGCGGATTCGCCGCGAATAAATTCCATCGCGTAGAAAAAGTATTGGCCGGCGCGTCCGCAGTCGAAGCCGCGGGCAATGTGGGCGTGCCGAAGCCGCGCCGTTTGGCGGGCTTCGTTGAAAAATCTTTCCGCCGAATTTTCCGCCGCCGGCGCGATAAGTTTCAGCGCCGCGTCGCGCCCGAAGCGCGTTGACTTGCCGCGCAACACCAAGCCGCTGACGCCGCGCCCGATGACGCACAGGTCTTCGTAATCGGGAACGGGTTGCGTCCACTCCATTTCGTTGGCGGCGGCGTCCATTTTTTTTGCCTCGTTATGCTTCAAAGAGCAATTAACAATTAACAATTAACAATTGCGGAGTTATGGTCGTTTAACTTAAAAATTGAACTAAATTTTACTTAACTCAGGTTACGCGAATTTGTCATCATCAACTCCGCCTCGGCGGACGAGTCCGCTAAAAGCCCCGACAGGGGCTTAAGGTGAATAACCCCGAGTGGAGCGGCGAGGCGGTATCCGCCGCGCAACTCGGGGAAAACGCCCCGCCAAAATTTCAACCCCGACAGGGGTTGAACTATTTGTTGAACCCCTTCGGGGTTCAGTCAGCGGGCGGCGTTATCCCCGACCTGCGCGACGATAGAACGTGTCGCTTGGTCGGGGTTATTCACCTTAAACGCCTACGGCGTTTTTTAAGGATTTTATTTTTGTCAAGTCAGTTGCTATTTTGGGGCGCGCGTAACCTGAGTTTGTAATTCTTAATTACGGTATGCCGCGGTTCGTTTTTAAAATCAAACTACTATAACTTAAAAATTGCGTTTCGCGATTTCGATAATCAAACCCGACCATTCTTAATTATTAATTCTTAATTGTTAATTGTTAATTGTTAATTGTTAATTGTTAATTGCCCCAACGGTTGTCGCTCTTTTTTCATAATGAACAAATAATTAAACCCGCGCAGGAAAAAGTTGCCCTCGGCGGCGGCGCGGCGGTAGTTGCCCATTTGCAATGTTTGGTTGTGGCGCGTAACCGCCACAATATCGACCGGCGTGCAATAGCGGCGCATTATGCCGAACAATTCAAAGCCAATCGGGGCGAAAAATTTGTCTTTGACAAACGAGTCGCCGACGTAAAGCGCCCAGTAACGGTCGGGGCGCAACACCCGCGCGATTTCCTTAATCACCAATTCCATCGCTTCGTAATACGCCGGCGTCGCCGCCGACAATTTGCCGATGCAACGGCGGTCGGCGGAATACGTCAAATGGTCGGAATACGGCGGGTCGATAAAGACGAAATCCGCCTTCGCGTCTTCGAGCGGCAACTTGCGCGCGTCGCAACGGAAAATGTCGGGGCGCGTCGGCGCAAGGTCGTAGCCGAGCGCACGGCGGTTTAAGTCGCGCGCCACGTCGAGCGTGGTGCCGCTCCCGCACATCGGGTCCACGACTAACGCTTTTTCATTGGTGTAGCGGTGGAGTAAATTCCAAATGATATAACTCGGCGTCGCGCCGGCGTAGTGGCTGTCGCCCTGCTTGCCCGCGCCGTAATTTTGCGACGGGAAATCCCACAAGGTCGTAACTTGCGGCGAAAGATTTTGTTTGCGCGCGCGAAGCGACGCGGACGCGGTCGCGGCGGAACGGGGCGGTCGATGCGGGCGGGACGGCATTGGCGTTGGGCTTTCGCGGGGAAAAATCGGCAATTACATTTTACTATGTCTTGACCTTGTTACTTTTTTATCGCCGCCGGAAGGCGCCGGAAACGTAGCCCCACGCCGCGCCGACGAGCAGTCCGCCGACGTGCGCGCCGTTCGCCACGCCGGTCATCAGCACGCAGACGCCGAGCCAAATCAACATAAAACTGACGACGCCCGGATTAAGCAACACGCCGTAGCGCGGGTCGGTTTTGCCGCGCAACCACAAAAAGCCGAGCAATCCATACACCACGCCGGAAAAGCCGAGAAAATTCGGTCCCGCCCAAAAATATTGCGTCAAATTCGACGCCACGCCGATGGTCAGCATTAGCGCGAGCAAATACCCCGTGCCGTGTTTGCGCTCAATGAGCGGCGCCAAATCATAGACCCACAGCATATTAAAACCGATATGCAACAGTCCCATAAAATTGAAGCCGCCGCCGGGCGCAAACACCGGCATATGCAACAACGCCGGCGTGAACAGCCGCCAGATTTGTCCGCGCTCAAAAATTGCGCCGAGCCCCGCGTCGCCGAGCGGCGTGATTTGGAGCGCGTCGCAGAGATAGGGAAAGGTCGCCGGAATGAGCGTTTGCAACAACCATAAGCCGACGCAGACCGTCAAAATCAGCCACGTCAGCGTCGTCGAGTTCGGCTTGGTCAACGCGGTCAACGCGCCGCGCGATTTTTTCAGTTGCATTTCCGCCAAGCCGGAAGCGGGGCGGGCTTGCCGGAACGCCGCGCGCGCCTGCGGGAGAAATTCGGCGTAGGGCGTCTTGTCGGCGTCGGCGAGAAATTGTTGAAACAGCCCGCGCGCTTCCGGCAGTTGATTTTCGTCGAGCGCCCAGAATTCCCAGCCGTTTCGGTCTTGCTCGAACTGACAACTAATCCGCCGCGACAACAAAAATCCCTGCGCCATCAGCGCCTCGTTGTCGTCGTTGATTCTGCCCAATAAACGCATGGTTTCCCCGATGTGAAAAAGACCATTAAAAATTAAGAGTTAAGAATTAAGGATTTGGACGCTTTGACTTAAGAATTGCGCGAAGCGAATTTACGAAGCCAACTCCACAATTTTTAATTCTTAATTTTTAATTCTTAATTGAATTCTACCCCGCCCAATTATTGACCACCGCCGAATGCGGGGCGATGGCGGCGCGCAAATCGGCTTCGGAAATCACGCCGACGTGGCGCCAGACCTCTTTGCCGTCCACGTAAATAACCAGCGTCGGATTCTGCGCCACGCCATACCACGAGTTGTCAACTTCGTATTCAAAGACCTTGCGCGCCCGCACGCCGGACGGCAACGAACGAATCAAATTTTGATAAATCGGGTCTTGTTGCGCGCACGCCGGACAAACCGTTTTGGCGAAATAAACCAGCGTCGCGCCCATCCGTTCTTCCGCGCCGAATTCGTGTTTGCGCAACACGCCGCCCGCGTTGTCCGCGTAACGGACGGTCGGCGCGGCGGCGACCGGCGGCGTGGTCGTCGTGGTATTTTTTACCGGCGCGGCGGCGTCGGGCGGCGTCGGCGCGCACCCCGCGAACAGGACGCCGATGAGAAATATCTTTTTCAGCATTTTCCACCTCGTTAATTTTAATGGATACGGATAAAAAACCGCGCCGTCGTCGGCAGAGATGAGGGGCAAACGTGGGGACGGGCGCGTTCGGACGCAAAGCGAAACATTGTTGCAAGACCGCCGATAGTGTCAACCGTCGCGCGTCAGCCGGACGGCTTTATGACGGCGGCGGCATTCATATAATCAAGGGTTAGGGAATTAAGAATGAGTGGCGTAATTGTCAAAACGACGCTTCGCGGATTTGA
>BNUQ01000072.1 GCA_025997475.1 Planctomycetales bacterium | reverse complement strand
AAAGTATTTATGCGATAATAATCCGGCAAAGCACGGTAAAATAATCGACGGATTGGAAGTAATTTCTCCCGACCGGTTATCTGAAATTAAAGATGTCTTTGTGATTATTACCGTTGGCCAAACGGCGGCAGTTTCACAAATTATCGCTCAACTTGAACAACGCAAAATTGACCACATTGGTTTAAGTGAATTCACGGTGTTATTTCTAAAAAACAACGAAGACAAAACGCAAAAAGTTTTATCAATACTGGCGGACGAGCAATCGAAAATTGTGTATTCAACGGTCATTAGAGGGCGACTCGAAAAGTCCTCGAAATTATTTGCAAGTATTTATAGCCCAGACCAGTATTTTTATTTGCCGGAATTTTTTAAATATGACCCCCAGCAGGACGCCGGTATTATCTTTATTGATGCGGGAAGTTTTACGGGAGAATCTATTGAAAGATGGTGGATAAAGTATGATGTATCCACTTTTACCCAAAAAATCTATGCTTTTGAGCCGTCGCCGCGCAATTACGCCGCCTTGCAATGCCGAACTAATCGACTGAAAAACGAATGGGCAATTGCTGATGACGTTCTCGTTTGTGTCAATGCCGGTTTGGGAGAAAACACCGAAACAGCGCCGTTTGCCGGTGAAAATTTAATCGGTTCTTCTTTTGTTTTTTCCGCGTCAAACAGTGGTGAAAACGCCAAAGTTTATTCGTTGGATGATTTCTTAAATGGCGCCCCGGCGACTTTTATCAAAGCCGATATTGAGGGGTATGAACTGAAAATGTTACGCGGAGCCAAAAATACGATTCAGAAATATCGTCCGAAAATTGCTATTTGTATTTACCACAAAATACTCGACCTGTATGAGATACCGCTTTTGTTAAAAGAGTATGTGCCGGAATATAAATTTATGGTCAGGCATCACGCCACTACTTTTGCCGAGACTGTGCTTTATTGTTTTGTTGACGACGAATAATCATGAGTAAATGCGATGAAACTCTCCGACTACGTTTTTCTTTTCTCGCGGCGCGTGGTGTCGATACCGTTTTTTATTTACCGGGCGGCGGTTGTATGCATTTGCTCGACTCGCTCGGAAGCAACCGCGACCTTAACGCGGTCTCGCTCTTGCACGAACAAGCCGTCGCCGTGGCGGCGGAAGCTTACGCCAACACCGCCGGCAAACCGGGCGTGGCGTTCCGCAACTGATGCGACAGAGTTGCAATGCGATTAAATTATCGATGTAACGTTTTTTGTTTCGTTTCCACGATGAGGTGCGCCGATGCCCCGTTATTTAGACCCGAAGAACGATATTCCTTTCAAGAAAATTTTTGGGGAACATCAAGACCTGATGATTAGTTTTCTCAATTCGTTGTTGCCGCTACCGGCGGGACGCGAGATAGTTGAGTTGGAATACTTGTCGCCGGAATTGGTGCCGAATAATCCGTTTTTGAAAGATTCGTTTGTTGATGTTCGATGCACGGACGCGCAGAAACGGCAGTTTTTCGTTGAAATGCAAATGTATTGGAATCAGATTTTCTTGCAACGAATGTTATACAATACGGCGAAATTATATGTGCGCGAACTCGAAACCGGCGACCCTTACGGCGCGTTAAAACCGGTCTATGGTTTGGCGATTCTTAATGACATAATGACCGACGCCGAGGGCGGGAAAGAGCATACGCATTGGTATCATCGTTATCAAATGACCGAAGAAACGCATTCGCAAGAAAAGATTTTGGGTGTTGATTTGACGCTGATAGAATTGCCGCTGTTTAAACCGGAAAGCGTGGTTGAGCGGCAGATGACGCGTTTGTGGTTGCGATTTCTCAAAGAAGTTCGGCACGATACGGACCAAGTGGCGCCGGAATTATTGGCGAATGAGTACACGCGGTCGGCGTTGAGGATATGTGAGGAAGGTGCGTATTCTCCCGCCGAGCGGGAAGCGTATGAAAATTACTGGGTCGCCGCGTGGAGCCGCACGGCGGAGTTACATGCCGGACGGGAGGAAGGACGTAAAGAAGGTCTTGCCGAAGGTCTTGAAAAAGGTCTTGAAAAAGGGCGCGAGGAAGGTCGCGAAGAGGGGCGCGAAGAGGGCGAAAAACAGAGTGCGTTGCGGATTGCCGAGCGCCTTAAGCAAAAAGGGTTTTCGCCTGCCGAAATCGCCGAAACCACCGGTTTGTCGATAGATGAAGTGCAAAAATTGTTGTCTTGAAGTGGATACTTTATTCTGGAGATTGAAATAAATTGGCGTTGTCGCCGGAATTAACGGACGCCGTAACGGGGCTTGGACGGTAAATTTTCATCCATACAAAGATAAATTAAGGAGAAAAGTGCGCACATTATCTATCGCCGGTCAACCTATCGGCAACGGCAACAAAACGTTAATTGTCGCGGAAATCGGCATTAACCACAACGGCGATGTCGCCATCGCCAAAAAACTGATTGCGGCGGCGAAAGAAGCCGGTTGTGACGCGGTGAAATTCCAGAAACGGACGATTGAAATCGTCTATACGCCGGAAGAATTAGCGAAACCACGTGAAAATCCGTTCGGTCCGACTAACGGCGACCTGAAGCGCGGGCTTGAATTCGGCGAGAACGAATATTGCGAAATCGACCGCTTCTGCCGCGAACAAGGACTGTTCTGGTTTGCTTCGCCGTGGGACGAACCGTCGGTCGATTTTTTAGAACGATTAGGCGTGCCTTGTCATAAAGTCGCGGCGGCGAGTTTAACCGACTCGGGTTTGTTGCGGAAAATCAAAGCGACCGGCAAGCCGGTGATTCTTTCCACCGGAATGAGTAGCGCCGAGGAAATTGACGCCGCCGTTAAAATTTTCGGCACGGAAAATTTGCTGATTTTGCACTGCGTTTCGCTTTATCCGGCGGCGGCGGACAAAGTCAATTTGCGCGCGATGCAAACGCTGATGAAAAAATATCCGGCGCCGGTCGGATATTCGGGACATGAACTTGATGTCGCGATTTCCGCCGCCGCCGTCGCGCTCGGCGCCTGTATGATTGAGCGGCATTTTACGCTTGACCGCGCGATGTGGGGCAGTGACCATAAAGCGTCGATTGTGCCGACCGAAATGCAAGCGATGATTGACAATATCCGCTTAATCGAACAAGCGTTAGGCGCTCCCGAAATTCATTGTTTGCCGGAAGAAGAACCGGTCAAAGCCAAACTGCGGAGGATTAAGGCATAAATATGAAACTAATTTTAACCGACGTGGACGGCGTGTTGACCGACGGCTGTGTAACGTTAGACGTGCAAGGGAATGAGACCAAGAAAATATGCTATCGCGATTTAGACGCGATTGGCATCGGGCGTCGCGCCGGTTATGAATTTGGTTTTATCACCGGCGAAGACACGCCGATGGCGCGATCTCTTGCGAAACGTTTTGGCATTGAAATCGCCTATTTTGGCATTAAAAATAAATTAGCGACGATGGCGGAAATCACCGCGCGCACCGGTGTTGACGTAAAAAATGTGGTTTATATCGGCGATGCCGATAGTGATATAGCATTATTGGCGGCGGCGGGGTTAGGCATCGCGCCGGCGGACGCGACATTTAACGCCAGAAAAACGGCGCTGATTACCGCCGAATCAAAAGGCGGCACCGGCGTGTTATTGGAAATCGTCGATAAACTAATCGCCGGAGCGCTGGTCTTTCCTCGTTAGACCTGTTCGATTCAAGTAAGACAAGTGCTTGCCGCCATCGACAAAATAAAGGAGCAAGTATGAATTCGCAACAATATGCTTAGCGGGTTATTGGGTCGGAAGAATACGGCGAGTTTGCGGGAAGGTGCGCCGAGTTCCCCAGTTTGTCGTGGTTAGCCGCTAAACAAACGGCGGCGCTCGTCGGCGTCGTCAAATTAGTCAAACAAACGGTGCGCGATTTGGGAACGAACGGTGAACCGGTGCCGTCGCCGCTGTCCTTACAAAAATTTTCCGGTAAATTGGTGATTCCCACGACCCCGAAAACACATCGATTACTCGTCTTACGCGCATTGGAGAATGGCGTTTCACTTAGAACCTATCTCTTTATCAAGATTAGTTGCAACTGGTCGCGGCGATTGATTGATGCGCAGGGAAAAGAAAACCCCAAATTATCGGACTTGCATCGCCTCGCCTTCGCGGCACTTATTTCCCAAAAATTGATAAAAAGATAGGTTCTGAGGATTAAGAATTAAAAATTGTCGAGTTGGCTGGTCAAAGATTCGCTTCGCGGGCGTTGGCGGATTTGTCAATCAAACTCCACTATTCTTAATTCTTAGTTGTTGATTCTTAATTGTTAATTGTTAATTTCGCTCCACTCACCCAAACATAAAAGGAGGCAAAACTATGGGACTGCTCGAAGACCTGAAAGCCCAGGCGAAGAAATTGCAAAAGACGATTGCGTTGCCGGAAGCCGACGACGAGCGCACGCTTCGCGCGGCGGCGGGCGCGGCGCAACTCGGTTTAGGTCCGGTCGTTTTGCTGGGCGAGCGCGACAAAATCGCCGCGCTCGCGAAAGCGCAGAATATCGACATCGGTCAGGCGACCGTCCGCGACCCGGCGACCGACCCGGAGCGCGACGATTTCATTCAGCAATTTTACGAACTCCGCAAAGCCAAAGGCGTAACGCTCGACAAAGCCGCGACCCTCATTAGCGACCCGATGTATTTCGCGGCGATGATGGTCAAACTCGGCAAAGCCGACGGCTACGTTTCCGGCGCGGTGCATTCGACCGCCGACACTTGCCGCCCCGCGCTCCAAATCATCAAAACCGCGAAGGGCATCAACACGGTCTCGTCGTTCTTCATTATGATTTTGCCGCCGTCAAGCCCGTATCACAAAATCAACGACGTGCTTCTTTACGCCGACAGCGGGTTAGTCATCAATCCGTCGGTCGAGGAACTCGCCGACATCGCGATTACGACCGCCGCATCGTTTAAGGCGTTGTTGCCGAACCGGACGCCGAATATCGCGTTTTTATCGTTTTCGACGAAGGGAAGCGCCAAGCACGAACTTATCGACAAAACCGTCGCGGCGACGAAGCGCACGCAGGAGCGCGCGCCGGAGTTGAACATTGACGGCGAATTGCAAGTTGACGCGGCGCTGATTGAAGCCATCGGGCAACGCAAAGCGCCGGGGAGTAGCGTCGCGGGGCGGGCGAACATTTTGATTTTCCCGGATTTGCAAGCCGGCAATATCGCCTACAAATTGACCGAGCGGTTAGCCGGCGCGACGGCAATCGGACCGGTGTTGCAGGGCTTGGCGAAACCGGTCAACGACCTCTCGCGCGGCTGTAAATTCGAGGACATCATTGACACGATTGCCCTGACCGCTTGCCAATGCTAACTTGTGAGCAAAATGCCGAAAATATCCGTCGTCGTCAAACTGGCTAATCAGTGCGGCTTACACGCGCGTGCCGCGATGCTGTTTGCGCAAATTTGTGAAAAATTTACGAGCGCCGTTGCTTTGGAATGCGACGGCGCGACGGCGGACGGCAAAAACATCTTGGAAATAATGTCGCTGGCGATTCCGCCGGACAAAGAATTTTTGCTGGCGGTCGCAGGCGACGACGCGGAGCCGTTGCTCGCGGCGTTGCAACAACTGATTGCCGACAAATTCGGCGAAGCGGAATAGGCAATAACCCTATTTTACATAAACGCGAAGGAAACTATGCCTGACCTAAAAAAAATGTATCGCACGGTGCTGGACGACCATTTTCCGCCGGAGATGAAAATCAGTTTCGGCGACCGGACGCTCGTCTATAAAAAACGGACGTGGAAAATTAGCGACGGCGGCGACACCGTCGAAAAGGGCTTGCGCTACGGCGAAAATCCGGGGCAGGAAGCCGCGCTTTACGAATTGGTCGGCGGCGAACTGACGCTCGGCGACTGCGAATTTATCCGCCCCGGCAACGGTTTGGTTTCAGCGCTCGACGAAGAAAATTTACTACAATTCGGCAAACACCCCGGCAAAATCAATTTGACCGACCTCGACAGCGCCGCCAACATTTTGCGCTACCTGTCGCGCCCCGCTTGCGCGATTATGAAACACAACAATCCGAGCGGCGTCGCTTACGGCGACAACGCGGCGGACGCCTACACCCGCGCCAACGCCGCCGACCGGCTGGCGGCGTTCGGCGGCGCGGCGGTGTTCAACGCGCCGGTCGATAAAACCGCGGCGTCGGCGCTGGCGTTAAATTATTTGGAACTCGTCGCCGCGCCGGAATACGAGACGGGCGCGCTGGAAATTTTGGCGGCGCGAAAAAATTTGCGCATCGTGAAACTGCCGAAATTAGCCGCCGTTCGCGACTACGCGCCGTTGCGGTTTGTTGATTTCAAATCGTTAATCGACGGCGGGATTATCGTTCAACAGTCGCCGCTAAATCGCATTAAAACGGCGGCGGATTTTCTGCCCGCGAGCGTTACCGATAAAAACGGCGTAACCGTAAAAATTGAACGCACGCCGACCGACGCGGAACGCGACGAGATGCTGTTCGGCTGGGCGGTCGAGCAGGGCGTAACTTCCAACTCGGTGATTTTCGTCAAAGACGGTTGCACGGTCGGGATTGGCGCGGGCGAGCAAGACCGCGTGGGCGTGGCGGAAATCGCGATCTTTAAGGCGTATAAAAAATACGCCGACGAAATCGCTTTCCGGCGTTACGGGTGTTTGTTTTTTGAGGCGGAGATTCGCGTCAAAGAGGGAAGTTTGTCGCAGGCGGCGTTGGACGAGATTCTTGCCGAGGCGAAGAAAGCGCGCGGCGGCTTGATTGGTAGCGTCGCGGTGTCGGACGCTTTTTTCCCGAAACGCGACGGTGTGGACGCTTGTTTGCGAGAGGGCGTAACCGCCATCGTGCAACCCGGCGGCTCGCTCGCGGACCAAGAAGTGATTGCGGTCTGCAACGCCGCCGACGCGACGATGGTGTTCACCGGACAACGGGCGTTTAAGCATTAAAGGCGTTGCCGAATACCGCCGCGTTTCCGGTGGGTAAAGAGGTTTTCTTTGGCGTTTGGGGGAATTTTAATCGGCGACTAAACAGGTCTGATATGGAAACCGACTCGTCAAGCAAGCAAGCAAGCAAGCAAGCAAGCAAGCGCTCTTCTCAATGAGTCGGTAAAAGGGCAGGGCGGCGAACTGCCCGATTTATCGCCGGCATCGCACGCCGGTTATCGCCCCGACATTGACGGGCTACGTGCCGTCGCGGTGTTGGCGGTGGTGTTTTA
>BNUQ01000071.1 GCA_025997475.1 Planctomycetales bacterium | reverse complement strand
CATCAGTTAAATCGGTGTCGTAGGCAGTGCGAGGCATAATTTTCTCCGGCGGCAAGGTTCAACTTATTCCCGAATAACATCTTACCGATCAACGCCTCAATTTCAAATTAATTTGTCAACACGCTCTGTGGAACGCCGTGTCTCTGCGCCTCTGTGAGAGACAAAAAATTGGGAAAGCGCACTAACCTTCACTTCGCTCGGTTTCGTGGACAACGTCTTTTATCGGTTATCACTCAACTCCTCCGCCAACTTGGCATACAACTCGCGGCGCAATTGATTTTGTTTCGACACCGGCACGAAAAGACCGGCGGGATTGTCGATGGTCAGCGCGCCGACGGCGTAGGGATATTCCGCCGTTTTGGCGAAGGTCTGCCGCCACGTGTCCGCGATATTTTCCGGTTTTTGCGCCGCCGTCCATTCGCCGCCGAGGGTCGCGCCAACCGGTTGGGTATGAACCGTCGGCGGCAAGAAACCAATCAACGGCGCGTCTATTTTGCCGGCGGCGTCCGGCGGCATAAATTCGGCGGCGGCGATGATTTCGGTCGCGGCGATTTTGACGGCAATTTTGATGAGCCACAAATGGCGATAATCGCCGGGGCGCGGCACATTTAACGGATACCGGCGTTTGACCGCCTGCGACGCCGCGTGATACACCGTCATTCCCATCGCCAAACGCGGCGCGTCGTCTGGCATTTTCACCGCCACCGTCCTGCCCGCCTCGGCGACAAACACGCGCTCCCAATCCGCGAAGTCGCGCCCCCGCCACATTTCGTCAACGCCGAAACCGTAAAGACGCTCGTTGTCGCGGCGACTGTCGCGACTTCTGCCGGAACGAGGCGCGGCAAATTGCAAGCCGTCGTGCCGCTCGATTGCCGCCGTCGGCGTGAAAATTAAATAATGAGAGTCGCGACTCTGCGAGTCCGCGCGCGTGATGATTTTCTCAATCGTCCCGATGACCGCGCCGCGATGCCCGACCAATTCCGGGTCGATTAAATCGCCGCGCGCCGCGCGCCCCTGCGGGGCACCGGCGAAGCCCGCGGCGGTCTCGCGACTGAACACGGTTTGCCAATCGGCGGACGCCGTTTTGCCGTCGAGTAACCGGCGATAAAAATCGACGACGGTGGCGACGTAGAGCGGACTTTTTTTGCGTCCTTCGATTTTCAGCGAACGGACTCCGGCGGCGCGGAGTTCGCCGAGATGGTCGGCGAGCGATAAATCCTTCATCGAAAAAATCGGGCGGCTACCGTTTCCCGCCGTAAAAAAATCGCGGCAGGGATACGCGCATTTGCCGCGATTGGCGCTCCGCCCGTTCCGGTGCGACGAAAATAAACACAAGCCGCTATACGCATAACAGAGCGAGCCGTGGACAAAGACCTCGATTTCGAGTTGCGGCAACGCGGCGGCGATGGCGGCGATTTCCGGCAAAGTCAACTCGCGCGCCAAGACCGCGCGCTTGACGCCGACGCCGG
Organism: Planctomycetales bacterium; assembly: GCA_025997475.1. Taxonomy (GTDB): domain Bacteria; phylum Planctomycetota; class SZUA-567; order SZUA-567; family SZUA-567; genus MS499-59. Next base: position 5,763 of record BNUQ01000071.1, on the reverse strand, counting down.
CGAGAAATTGCGCGGCGGCGAGATTGTGCGTAACCAATTGCGTGCTGGCGTGCACGGGCAGGTCGGGGAAATCGCGGCGCAAAATATGGAGAACGCCGAGGTCTTGGACGATGACCGCGTCCACGCGCGCGAGCGGCAAGCGGTCGAGCGTGCGCCGCAATTCCGGCAGTTCGCTTTCTTTGACCAACGTGTTGACGGCGACATACACGCGGCGGCGCGGAGTGAGCGAATGGGCGTAAGCGGCGAAGTCGGACAATTCGGACGGCGTCCAATTTTCGGCTTCGGCGCGCGCGGAAAAATTTTTCAGACCGGCATAAACCGCGTCCGCGCCGTATTGCAACGCGGCGTAACCGGCGGCGGGACCGCCGGCGGGCGCGAGCAATTCCGGCAACGGCGGTAGGGGCATAAGGGCTCCTCAAGGGTGAATGCAGAATTAAGAATGCAGAATTAAGAATTTCAGAGTTTGATTTTTAAGATTCGCGAAGCGTTGCCAAACGCGGTTGCTCTATTCAATTGCCACGCCTTTTAAGGCGTGGTGGACGGTCAAAAGAAAAACGGGCTTTAGCCCAAACCATCATTCGGCTAAAGCCGGTGGAATTAGACCCCATTTTTTATTTTGGGCTAAAACCCGTTCATTTGTTTCGCCATTTTACCCGCCGTTAAAACGGCGGGCTATTGAATTTCGCGGCGGCTTCGCCGCATCGCAATCGGCGGCGATAAATCACCGCCGAAATATCGATTCTGTCCACTGCTCACCGTCCGCGCTGTCCGGCGTTTTTTGCCGCCGGTCGTTTTTTTTCGCTAAAAATTTCGCCGTTTCACCGGCGGCGGCGGATTTGGCAACTTACTTTTTTTTGGAAAATCGTTAAAAATTTCGGCGGGCAATTCGGGCGAAAATCCGGTTTTTAGAGGGGAAAACGTGAATAGACCGCAAGCGGAAATTATTTTTTTTCGCGCCGCCAGTCGGATTGGCACGCCCGTTGATTTATGCGTCGGCGTGAGCGGTTTATTTTTCAACGGATTCTTTCCTTTAAGGAGGAGCAACCATGAGCGCGACCAACCCCATCGAATTTCTCAAAGACGCCCTGTATGTCCACACCCGGCAAGTCGAAAATTATTGCCGCTCGGAACTGCGCCGCGTCCAGTCCGCCATCCAAACCGAAAACGTGCGCGCCAGCGAAAGCACGCGCGGGCAACGGTTGGTCAAACAACTTGAGGACTTAATCAAAACCGCCCGCGGCTCGGAATGCCTCAAACGCGCCGTCAACCTCGAACAACTCGAAGCCCGCACCGACCGGCTGTTGCATCTGCTCAACGACGAAAACGAAGTGTCGCTGTCGGCGTAAGGACAGAGTTGAAAGTTGAGAGTTGAGAGTTGAGCAGTGGTTGCGCTTCGCGCGTCTTAAAAATAAAACTCCACCCGCTCAACTCTAAACTCTAAACTCTGTTCTAATAACGTAGTTCATCAAACGTCGGCGGCGCGACCCATTCCCGGATGACGCCTTCTTCTCTCGCCGTCGCGCTCACCGCGGCGGCGACTTCTTTTGCCACCGCGGGGTCGAACGGCGACGGAATAATCCGCGTCGGCGAGAGTTCCGCGGGCGGCACGCTTGCGGCAATCGCCAGCGCCGCCGCCAGTTTCATCTTCTCGGTAATCGCCGTGGCGCGCGCGTCCAACGCCCCGCGAAAAATCCCCGGAAACGCCAGCACGTTGTTGATTTGATTCGGATAGTCCGAGCGTCCCGTCGCCATCACTTTCACATATTTCGCCGCGATTTCCGGCATTATTTCCGGCTCGGGATTCGCCATCGCGAACACCACCGCGTCCGGCGCGAGCGTCGCGACCATTGCTTCGCTCACGACTTTCGCCGCCGACACGCCGATAAAAACATCCGCGCCGTTTAGCGCGTCCGCCAAAACGCCGCGCCGGTTTTCACGATTGGTCAAGGCGCAAATTGCCTGTTGCGCCGCGTTGTTCGCCGGATGGTCGCGGTGCAAAATACCGGCGCGGTCGCACAACGTGAGGTCGGTAAAACCGTAGTTCAACAACATTTTCGCAATCGCCAAACCCGCCGAGCCGGCGCCGTTAATCACCACGCGGCAGTCCTGATTTTTGCCGGATACTTTCAGCGCGTTGAGCAAACCCGCCAACACGACAATCGCCGTGCCGTGTTGGTCGTCGTGAAAAACCGGAATGGACAGAGATTTTTTCAGCCGCGCTTCAATGGCAAAACAGCGCGGCGCGGCAATGTCTTCCAAATTGATGCCGCCGAAAGTCGGCGCCAACCGCTCCACCGTCGCGACGATTTCATCGACATCTTTCGTCGCCAAACAAATGGGGAAAGCGTCCACGCCGGCGAAATGTTTGAACAATAAACATTTTCCCTCCATCACCGGCATCGCGGCTTCGGGACCGATGTCGCCCAAACCCAAAACCGCCGTGCCGTCGGACACCACCGCGACGGTGTTGCCTTTGAGGGTGAGATGGTCGGCTTGGCGGCGGTCGGCGCTAATCGCCAAACAGGGACGCGCGACGCCGGGCGTGTAGGCGATTGCCAACTCTTCCGGCAACAACGGGCGCGCGCCGTTGACGACAAGTTTTCCGCCTTGATGTTCGGCAAACACGCGGTCGCGCACCGCCGTTAAAGTAAATTTTTCCGGCGACGCGCGCAACGCGGCGACGACTTGTTGCTCGTGCGCCAAATTGTGGCACAACACGGTTAATTTTTTTTCGACGGCATCGACCGGCTCGACCGCAAAAATTTCCGCGCCGGCGGCGGCGACGACTTGGGTCAACTGCGGAAGCGCGACGGCGAAATCAACCGCGCGCACGGTCAACAACAAACTGTAAGCAAAATTATTTTTCGGAGGCATCGGGGGTTCCTACGGTTAGAGTTTAGAGTTGAGAGTTGAACGCGATTAGTAGTTCGCCTCACTGCTCACTGCCCGCTGATAAACTATGCGGCGTGAAGCAAGAATCAACCTTAACAAAAAACTTTTGCGCTTTCTCTTGATTAAACGCCGCGCACTGCCACAATTGTTAAATCGTGTTTGTGTTGACCGGTTCCGCGGGGGAGCGGGACGGTGCGACGGGTAATTTTGCACAATAAATAGGGGATTTTTCGTGAAAGAGCATATTGATTTCTCTGATTTCGCGGGTCGCCTCGTTAGCGCGGGAAATTCGGCTAAGGTCGGCAAATTGAACGGGCAAAGATTTTACGCTTTGCGTTACGCCAAGGGCGAAGAATTGGCAATGCCGTTCGCGCGCAAGAAGTTTAGCGTGTTGATTAACGCCGCCGGCAAAGTTTCCGAGAACGAAGTTCGCGAAATCGGCTTGAAACTTTTACGGCACGGGATGGTTTGCGCCATTTGCATTGGCGACGAAGCCGAGAAAATTTCCGAAATTATCGACGAAGAAATCGACGACGGCGGTTTTGTCTTCGACGGCAACACGCCCTACACGCAGGTCGGTAGCGGCTCGCTCGGCGAAGAGTTGGAACTGTTCGTCCTGCCGACCGGTCTGACCGAAGTCGGGCTGATTTTAACCTTGGGCGACGACCACCTCGGTCCGCAAGCCGCGCTGAACGATTTGTTCATCTTAGAAGATTTCGACGAAGCGCTTGACGACGAAGCGGAAGACGAAGGGTTGGACACTATCGCCGTTTTTAGCGTGAACTTTGACGAATTAGACGAATTGTCGCCGGAATTTGCGTTCGCCGACCGTCGCAGAATGTCCTTGGTTTCGGCGTAATTCGCGTCCACCGCCGCCGCTCGTCCGCCGCCGCCGCTTTTATCAATCAGTTTTATCAATGCCGTCCGGTTTTCACGGGCGGCATTTTTTTTGTGGTTAAAGACGAGTTCATTACCCTCGACAGGAGTGAAGGAAAACCGGGGCGAATCCGTAGCGGTAAATAATCACTTGCCCCATACCGGCAATATCCGCCTTAAACGATTACGAATTCCGGAATCAAACAAACTTTCCCCACTCCTCACTCCACGCCGGCGGCGGAGCGATGAAGGTTAGCGGTTCGCGCTTTGTCGGATGCAGTAAAGTCAGTCGCCACGCATGCAGGGCGATGGCGTGTCCATTGTCCAACGGTTGCGCGGCGCCGCTTGGCGCGTAACGGAAATCGCCGGCTAACGGCGCGCCGCGCGCCGCAAATTGCGCGCGAATTTGATGTTTGTAGCCGGTCAATAATTTTATTTTGACCAAACTGCGCCCGCGCCGCGCCGCCAATACCTCGTAAGTCAGCGCCGCGTTTTTCGCGCCCCTTGCCGCCGAGTTCGTCATCGTCGTTTTATTGCCGCCAATCAGCAGGGCGTCGCGCATTTCGCCGCTCGAGGGCAGGCGGTCGCTCTCGACCGCCGCGAGATAAATTTTTTCGACCGTCGCGCGCGCGCGAAACTGTTCCGCCAACCGCGCCGCCGCTTTGTCGGTGCGCGCCAACGCCACCGCGCCCGACGCCGGACGGTCCAAACGATGCGCCGGTGTTAAATAGACCGCCCCCGGTTTGTGATATTTTTCTTTGAGATATTCTTTGCCGAGGTCGAGCAACGACCGGTCGCCGGTCGCGTCGCCTTGCGTCAACATCCCCGCCGGTTTGTTGACAACGAGCAGATGATTGTCTTCGTAGAGAATGTCCATAGAGCAGAGTTTAGAGTTTAGAGTTTAGAGTTTAGAGTTGAGAGTTCAGAGTTCAGAGTTCAGAGTTCAGAGTTCAGAGTTCAGAGTTCAGAGTTCAGAGTTCAGAGTTCAGAGTTCAGAGTTCGGCGGCGGAATTATTTTTGGTATGAGCGAAGCGCAACCTTTGCTCAACTCTAAACTCTGAACTCTAAACTCTACGCTCTCAATGTCCGATAATATAGGCAAATTCTCTTTGCCGCGCCGTTTAATCAAACCCAGAAAACGCTTATGCATAAAACCCTCCTCCTCTGTCTGACGCTTGCCGGTTGCTCGTTTTCCGACGCGCAATATCCGTTTGGCGCGCCGCCGGCGGAAGTCGCGGAAGTGCCGCCGGAAGATGTGGTCATCAATATCGGTGCCAAAAATGACGCGCCGGTCGCGGCGATAAAAACTTTACCGGCAACGCCCGCGGCAAACGGCGCGCGGCGGACGTTCACCGGCGAGCCGCAAGTCGTCCCCGCGCCGGAATTGGCGAATATCAACCGTTACGCGCGCGCGCTTGAAGACAAACTTTTGCGGCGTTACAACAACACGCCGACGTTCGCGGGCAAAATCGGCAAGGTGCAAGTTCTTCCGGTCGGCGAGCCGAAAACTTCGCTCGACGGGCAAAAAATCAAAATCGAATGGAGTCAGGTCGTCTTTGATATTTGGGGCGAGCGCATTCCGGAATTAGAAAAAGAATTTTACGTCGTAACTTTCGGCGACGGCAAACCGGCGATGCAACGGACGCGCCCGACCATCACGGCGGGATTGAACAACGAAGGCGGTTACAGCGAATTTAGCGCGGTGCGCGGCGGCGTCTTTTCCGGTCGCGCCACCGGCGGCGACCCGGCGTTATTCGACCGTCCCGACAGCGAGCGCCGCCAAATGTTGGACGATAACCTGAATGACAAAAACGCGACGCCGGGCGCGTATGAATATTACGATTTGCCGGCGTTGGGAGAAAAAGTTGCCGCCGTGAAAGACCGCTTGCCGGTCATCGCGCCCGCGCCGGAAAATTTGACCGCCGTGGTGGTGCAACCCAATAATTAAGAATTAAAAAGGTTCAAGAGTAGAATAGAGTGAAATTACAGTGGTCT
>BNUQ01000070.1 GCA_025997475.1 Planctomycetales bacterium | reverse complement strand
CCGAGGCACTCATTAACACTCGCTTGAACATCTTCCTTCCTCCTTCTAAAAAAAAAGAATTAACCATTAACGATTAACAATTAAAAATGAGAGTGTTGACGTAAAAATTGCGCGAAGCGAATTCGAGAATCAATCTCCACAATTTTCCAACCGCTCTTTATCACATTTAGCCGCGACAATATGATAAATAAAAACAAAGTCAAGAAAAAAAAGCGCAATTTTTACCGGAAAGATTTGGGGCGGCGGAGCAATTCAGAATGCAGAATCAATAATTAAGAATTAAAAACTGATGTTACGCGCAGAAATAAGAAATTTTTACCGCCAAGTCGCCAAAGGCGCGCGAGGTAAAAATCGTCATTACTTGTCGCGACGGATTCGCCTTCGTGATGAAGAAAACATCTAAAAAATCCGCTCTATTCAATTGCCACGCCCTTTAGGGCGTGGTAGGCGGTTAAAAGAAAGAAAGGGCTTTAGCCCCAATAAACCATTCGGCTAAAGCCGGTCATTTTCTAACGCTGACCACGCGCTAAAGCGCGTGGCAATTGAATAGAGACCGGCGCGTAACATCAGTTAAGAATTAAAAAATTACGCGAAGCGTTTTGAAAATCAGAACTCCACAACTCTTGATTTGTTGTCATTATCGTCGTTTAAGTGCGGAACTGCACAACAAAAACGGGTGGAGTTGAACGACGGCAACCGTTACCGAAAACGGCATTAAGCGAATTAACGGTAAGAATGAGCGGTTTAAGAGTTTTAAGGGCGGGGGATTTTAAGCGGGGGCGGGAAAATGAATTCCCCACCGTAGCGGGGAATTTCGGCAGGGGCGACCTCACGCGACCTCGATGGGCGGCAGTTCGGGTTTGCCGAGCCAGCGCAATCCTTCGTTAATTTGCCGCCGCTTATCGGCGGCGGCTTCGGCGGGAGTCATACTATCCGTTCGGACAATTTTTGCCGAATCGCGTGCAACTCATCCCGGTCTCGTTCTTTGCTCATCGCAGTTCCTCCAAAAAATTCGCTGGCGACACTAATTTCACCGCGTTTCTATCGCTGGTTGTAAATTAGTCGCAGACCGTAGCGGCGGTAGAGTGGGAATTTGGTGTCGCTACTGATGACGGTCATTTTTTCGGTGACGCCTTGCGCGATAATCAGCCGGTCGCTGGGGTCGCGGTGGTCTTTGACTAACGGTAAGGCACCGAAAGTGAGCAAATGTTCGGGGCGCACGTATTTGACGACAATATGCAGGTCTTCAATCGAAGCGAAAATATTGGCGGCGGTTTTCCATATAGGCAAACTAACTTTTCCGTTTTGCCATAAATGCAAAACTTCCTTGACGCTTTCGGAACTGAGATAGATTGAATTTTCGTAATCATCGAAAATATCGACCACATTTTTGTTTAGCGCCTCGACTTCCATAACGCGAAACAGAAAAATGTTCGTGTCGATAAGATAACGATTGTTCATTTCAGCACGGCTTTCATATCAATGATGGCGCCGCCCTGAAAATCGGGATTTTTTTTGAGAAAATCCTCCCACCGCGACCGTTTTTTATCCGTCGCCGCCGGCGTTTTATTATCGCTCGCCGCCGGATTTTTTTTCGTTTTCATTTTTGGGGTTCCTTTTTGCGAGGTTTTCAAGGGGCGGAGGGATTTATCAATAATACCACCCCGTCAATCGCTTCGCGATTGCCACCCCGCCGTAGAGGGGAATTTAATTTGCCGCGCTGATCGCACTTTTCAACTTTCAACTCTCAACTCTAAACTCTGCGTTTCTACACCACCGTGCCGGTTTCGGCGTTGATGAAGGCGAATTTCAGCACCGTCGAGCAGGCGAGTTCGCCGTCAACCGTGGTCTTTGCCGCCATCGAGCCGACGCGACCGTTGTATTTCAGCACATAACCGCTGATGTCGAGGCGGTCGCCCGGCACGACGGGGCGGCGGTATTTGGTTTCTTCCACGCCCGTCAAAACCGCCAGCATTTTTTGGTTGTCGAACAACGTCCCCAAAATGCCCGCCTGCGCCATCGCCTCAATTTGCAACACGCCCGGCATCATCGGCGTTCCGGGAAAATGTCCGTTGAAAAATTCTTCGTTGCGCGTCAGGTTTTTGTAAGCGCGGACATACGCGAAAGGTTCAAGTTCCAACACACGGTCAACCAGCAAAAACGGATAACGGTGCGGCAACATTTTTTCGATTTGCTTGATGTTCAACACGCCGCCGGGGTGTTCGCGTCCCAACGCTTTCAGGCGGATTTCCTGCGTTAATTTGTGATTGAGCGCGTGTCCGCTTTTGTGCGCGATAAGGTGCGCGCCGAGCCGCCGTCCGCACGTCGCGAGGTCGCCGACGAGGTCGAGGATTTTGTGCGCCATCGGCTCGTCCGCGACCCGCATAGAATTGTTCACCACGTCACTGCCGTTGAAAACCAGCGTGTTTTGCGTGTTCGCGCCCTTGCCCAAACCGGATTTTTGCAGGGACTCGATTTCGCGTTGCATCACGAAAGTCCGCGCCGGCGCGATTTCTTTGAGGAACACGTCCGGCGTGATGACCTTCGTTACCATTCCGCAAGCGGGCGGGCAGTCGGGATATTCCAAATAATAAGTAACGCGGAGTTCGCGTTCTTTGATGGGCGTGGCGGAGAGACAGCAACCATACGCGCCCGCGGCGACATCGTGCGTCAGTTGATAATAACGCGCCTCGGCGGATTGCTCGACGATGCCGACTTCGGCGATTTTTTGCGCTATCGGCAGGGACGAGCCGTCGAGGCCGGGAATCTCGCCGCCCTGCAAGACCTCGACCGTCGCGTTGTCCACGCCCATCCCGTAAAGCGCCGCGAGCAGGTGTTCGACGGTCAGAATTTCAAGGTCGGGCGCGACGGTTACGGAGGTGCAGTGATGCCGACTGTCGAGCCGCCACGGAGCGATAAGCACGGTGTGCTTGCCGACTTTCAGCCGGTAGCCGGAGTCGATGTCGCCGGGTCCGACCTGCACGCGGGACAACTCGCCGGAATGGAGTCCTTTGCCTTCGAGGACAAACGATTGATTGAGGGTGGTTTGTTTCATGGGAGTTCTCTCTCTGACTGGGCGGTTAAAGATTATTCATGGTCGTCGCCGGTTAATATCGCGTCGAGCCGGCGCGCGCCGTGCAAGATTCGGTTGATGACCACCGAACGCCTCGCGGTGTCGATAACGTAAAACACCGAGTATTTACCGATATTCATTCGGCGCACCCCCGCAACTTAGATAGAGCGGGTAACGATGCGGGAGGTAACTTAATTTTTCGATAATCAGTCGCAATCGGCGAATAAATTTCGTCGCAATTAGCGACTCGTTGGTGACATCTGCGATGTAATCGTAGATGTCATTCAAGTCCGCTTCCGCATCGAGCGAGTAACTAATCGACCAAACGGATGCCATATTTTTTTTCCATTCGGGCATACACCTCTGCGGCGGGAATCGTCTCGCCCCGTAGGTATTGCTCGTAGCCCTTCATTATCTCCGCGTCAAGTTCGTCCGGCGTCATCAAATCAAGCGACGGCACGCCGCCCCGATAGTAATGGAGCGACGGGCGTTCCGCGGCGGGCGTTTCGATAAAACCGGTCATCGTCATAATTTTTCACCCTACTTTTCGTCGGCTGATTTCTCGTCTTTTGCCGCTTTTTCATTCTCCAATTTTTCGACCCGTTTTGCCAAGTCCTTAAAATGGCGCGCGGCGTAGCGGATGTTGTGATATTGGCGGTAGCCCTCGCGGGCTTCGAGCGCCGGTTCGCCGCCGCACAGCACGCCGTCCGGCATATCGTTCATCACGCCGGATTTCGCGAGCACGCGCACGCCGTCGCCGATTTTCAAATGGTCGGCGAAGCCGCTCTGTCCGCCGCAAATTACGCCCTCGCCCATCTGCACCGAACCGCTAACCCCGACCAAACCCGCGAAAACGCAGTGCGCGCCGATTTGGCAGTTGTGCGCGATATGCACGAGATTGTCGATTTTACAGTCGTCGCCAATCGTCGTCGAGCCGAAACGCGCGCGGTCAATCGTCGAGTTCGCGCCGACTTCGACTTTTTTCCCCAGCACCACGTTGCCGGTTTGCGGGATTTTCAGATGCTCTTTGCCGTCCCACTGAAAACCGAAACCGTCCGCGCCAATCACCGCGCCCGCGTGAATGATACAACCGTCGCCGACGACGCAACCGTAGTAAATCGTCGCGTTGGGATAGATGACGCAATCCGCGCCAATCCGGCAATTCTCGCCGATGACCGCGCCCGCGCCGATGACCGTGTTGTCGCCGATTTCCACAAACCGCTCGACGACCGCGTTGGCGCCGATTTTGATATTTTTGCCGAATTTGGTTTTTTCGTGAATGACCGCCGACGGATGCGTGATTTTCGGCAACAGCGGCGGCGGCGCCAATTGTTGCGACGCCAGCACAAACGCCACCGCCGGATTTTGCGCCTTAATCAGCGCGAGGTCCGTCGCTTCGGCGAAATCCGCGCCGACAATGAGGGCGCCAATCGCGGCGAATTGCGGGTTATTCGCTTTCGCCGCCGCGTATTCTTTTTTGCCGGCGACAAACGACACCTCACCGGCGCCGGCGCGGTCTAAACCGGCGACGCGCGCGATTTCGCTTTCGCCGTCGCCGACCAATTCGCCGCCGACCAATTGCGCCAGAGCCGAGAGTTTCATTGTTAGTCCCCCGTTTATAGGGCAACCAACAATTAACAATTAACAATTAACAATTAACAATTAAAAATAGCAGTTTTATGGTCAAAAATTCGCTTCGCGGGCGCGGGCGAATTTGTCCAATCAAATACCACAATTTTTAATTATTAATTCTTAATTCTTAATTCTTAATTGCGGTTACTTCGCCCCGCGCCCGCGATTGATGGCGTTCATCATATCGATGACTTTTTGCGTGATGTCGATTTTCGGCGCGACGTATTGGACGCGGCGCTGGATAATTTCCCCCATCACCGCTTCCGGCACGTCGTTTTGCGCGGCGTCGTTGGAGAGTTCGGTGCCGGGCGCGGTGAGAATCAAATCATACTGCCCGCTCTTGGCGATTTGCTCAATCGCCGCGCGGAAATCCTTATAGACCGACCGCCAAAATTCCGCCATTTTGGAACGGGTTTGGCGGCTGAAATTTTGCGCCTTGTCGGCGAGTTTCAGTTTCAAACGCTCGATTTGCAGAACTTTGTCTTTGTAGGTGTAGGAATCCGGCGACATCATCGTGTCGGTTTGCAGTTTCTCGCTCTCGGTGCGGATAAGTTTTTGCAAGTCCTCGATTTCCTGCTCTTCGGATTTGAAACCGGCGCGAATGCTGGTTTCCATTTGTTTGGCGTATTCCGAACGGTTTAACACTTCCTGAATTTGCACAATCGCCACGCTCGTCGGCTCGCCCGCCGCGCCCGTGCCGCTGAACGCCACCGTCGCCATTGTCGCCAACGCCGCCAGCAAACAGAGTTTTTTCATGAGATTCTCCTTGTGTAATGCGAGTAAAAAAAGTCCCAACCGCGAAGCGGCGTATTGTGGATTTTTTGCGCGGACGGTCAAGGTCGGCGGACAATGAGCGGGAAAGGTTTTGATAATTACTCCGCTTAAAATTCCCCTCTACGTAGAGAGGAATTAAGTTGAAGTTCCGCCGGCGGTCTTGCCGAAATTAGAAGCCCTTTGCCCGCGCCGTCGGCAACTCCGGTCGGAAAGTCGGCGCGATTCGCCGATTTCCGCGAAAAAGAAGTTGCAACCGCCGGTCGGATTATGGTATAGTGTGCGGCGGTCGGCGGCGGCAACGCTCAAAACAATCAATAACTCGCTGTCAAGGGGCAATCGACGCTAAATTAGTGTTTTTTAATATTTTTTTATTTTGCATAAAAAGGAGAACGCCAATGCGCAAAGAACGCTGGATGAACTGGGACCAAATGGCGGTGGGCGAGGATTTTTGGGATATGATGGACGACATTGACTACCGGCGGCGGACGGCGGACAACGTGGCGCGGCAGGACGCGCGTGAAGAGCGTCTGCGCGGACGGCGCATCGCCAAAATGAAAATCAACCTCGAAGAATTTATGGGCGGCGAGCCGTTCTCCCATATGTGCAACGTGCCGGCGTAGAGGGGAAATTACGAGTTTTTGGAGTTTATTATCACAAATTCGCGAAATATGATTGTTCTATTCAATCTGCCACGCCTTTTAAGGCGTGGTGAGCGGGCAAAAAAAGGGCTTTAGCCCAAATAACCGTTCGGCTAAAGCCGGTAATTTTTTCAACGCTATCCACGCCCTGAAGGGCGTGGCAATTGAATAGAACTTTCACCGGACGCCAAGCCAACCTCTAATTCTTAAATTTTCGCGATTACCAAACAACTCCACTGAAACAAAAACAGGAAATTGCAATGTCGGTTTTGCTGGTCATTCCCGCGCGCTACGAGTCGACGCGCCTGCCGCGCAAGTTGTTGCTTGCCGAGACCGGCAAGCCGCTGATTTGCCACACGCTCGACGCGGCGACGGCGGTGTGCCGCCGGTCGGTCCGGTTTTCCGGCGTGCTCGTCGCCACCGACCACGCCGAAATTTTGCAAGCCGTGAACGACTACGCCGCCCGCCAGAATCTGCCCGCCCGCGCGGTAATGACTTCGCCTAATCATCAAAGCGGCACCGACCGCGTGGCGGAGGCGGCTTTTGCCGCGGACGATGCGGACGTGATTATCAATTGGCAAGGCGACGAGCCGGAAATGGACGCGGCGGCAATCGTCGAATTGGCGGAAAAAATGCTTGCCGAGCGGGAAATTCCGCTCGCGACGCTGGGTTATCCGTTGTCGGCGGCGGCGGCGGCAAATCCGAACGTCGTGAAAATCGTTACCGGCGCGGCGGGCAGTGCGTTGTATTTTTCGCGGGCGGCAATTCCGTTTGACCGCGACGGAAAATTGACGGACGGCGCGCCGTATCTCGGTCATTGCGGCATTTACGCTTACCGGCGCGACGTTTTGCGGCAATTGGTCGGCTTGCCGCCCAGCCGATTGGAACAAATTGAGCGTCTGGAACAATTGCGGGCGTTGGAAAACGGCATTGCGATTTACGTCCATCGCCTCGACCGTTCGCCGGCAAAAGGCATCGACACGGCGGACGACTACCGCGAATTTGTCGCACGCTGCGGCTGACCGTGAGCAGTTAAAAGTTAAAAGTTAAAAGTTGAAAGTTGAAAGTTGAAAGTTGAAAGTTGAAATGGCGCGAAGCGAATTTGAAAATCAAACTCCACAATTGTTAATTGTGAATTGTTAATTGTTAATTGTTAATTGTTAATTGT
>BNUQ01000069.1 GCA_025997475.1 Planctomycetales bacterium | reverse complement strand
TTTTTTTTTTCAAACAAGAGAGCGGCAACCGCATAAGAATTCTTGACTGGGGTTACGCCGGGGCGCCCTCCCCCTCTATTGCCCGTTCCCCCCCAACCCCCAGAAAAAAAAATCCCCCCCCCCCGCCCTTGTTTCGGGGAAAACCCCCACCCCCCCAACCCCCCCCCTGCGCCACAAAAAAAAACCCCCCCCCCCCCCCCCCCCCCCCCGTAAATTGTAAGGCGCAAAAATCTTGCCGCCCGCGTCGGCAAGCCAACAGCCCAAACCGAGGAAAATCAGCGGCGTGGCGGTTACTAAAACGCGCTCGCCCGGGACGCGCGGCAAAAGCAAACACAACAACAGCGGCGCAAGAAAAACGATGAGCGTGAACAACGGCGCGGAAAAATTGGCGCGAAACGGCGTTTCATTAACATTGGCGACGGCGGGCGCGGCGACGCGGCGATAAAATGCCGCGCCGATTAACACCGGCGCGATAAACAAAATATCGCGTCCGAGCGATGCCGGATAGTGCCAGAGCAGAAATTCGCGCGACGCCACGACGCCTTGCGCGATGCTTGCCGCCAACTGCGCGTAACACGGTAGCAAAATCGCCAAGCCCGCCAGCGGCGCGAACGTAATCAACGCCAAATTTTTCCAACGGGCGCGGACGGCGGGAAAACCGGACTGCCGCCAAATTTCGCTCGCCGCCCAAATCGCCAGCGCCGCCGGAATGATTAAATTCGTCGGTAAAATGCCGACTAAAAGCCAACAACTGAGCAAATAGCCGATTAAATGTCGTCGTTTCGCGGTCGTTAAAAATTCCGCCAAAAAGTAAAACGCGGTCAACGCGAACGGTAAAGACATCGCGTAGCCGCGCAATTCGGTGGCGAAATTTAAGACGCAATGCGCGGTGGCGAACAACAAGCCGGCGTGGAATTTATTGTCGTCGGATTACGGCGGCAACGGCAATCTCTATGACCACGACCCGAATTACGACGAATATGTTGACCGCGACGCCGCTATTCTCGCGGCGAAAATCGCCGCGCCCGACGGCGGCGTAGTGCTGTTCACTCGCGATTATGTCGCGTTGCCGTTTATGTTTTACTTCAAGTTTTATCAGCCGCAAAATTCGGTCGGCGGCTATTATGAAATGATTGCGGAGAATTCTGAAACGCTGGCGCGGTATCGCGCTGTCGCACGGACGTATCCGCTGTTCATTGTGAGCGACGACCGCGCTCGCGCCGTCGCCGTCGCGGAAAAAATAGTCGATATGCACGACGTTCGCGCCATCGGTGATTGCGGACGCTATGTTTTTTATGCGCCGGTCGGCATCCGGCAAGTCCCGTAGGACGGATTTTTTTTTCGGATGCCGTTTTCTACCGACATTTCGCGCCTACGGCGCAATGGTCGGAATGATTGATTAAAAATCACCGCCCCGTCAGGCGCGAAAGCGCCTCGCGCCTGCCAGCGGATAGTCCGCCCCGGTCCCTCCGTAGAGAGGATTTGCCGCGCGTCGCGCCCATTTTTTCAACTCTCAACTCTAAACTTTCAACTCTCAACTCTGCTCTTTTACCCGCCCGCCAATTTCGTCCCGATATGTAGTAGCGTCCCGCCTTGATAGACGATGAACGTTACGACATACGCCAGCGCCAATAAGCCGACCGCTTCGAGCGCGGCGTAGCCCCACGAGTTCAGTTCGCGACGCACCATCGCCAGCGTCGCGACGCAGGGAATCGACAGCAAGGAGAACACCATCAAACAAAAGCCCTGCAACGGCGAATAATTTTTCACCAAACTCGCCCGCAAACTTTCCGAGGTTTCGTCGGCGTCGCCCGCCGCGTATAAAATCCCCAATTGCGACACCAACACTTCTTTCGCCGCCAGCGCGCCGACCATCGCGGTGCTGATTTTCCAGTCAAAGCCGAGCGGCTGAAACACCGGTTCTAAAAATTTGCCAATCCGTCCCGACACGGTGAACGCCAACCGTTCCGACAATTCGGCGTGGTCAATTTCCGCCTTCGCCTCTTCGTCGTCCGCCGCGAGCGCCGTTCGCGCCGCCGCGTAATCAACCGAAAAATCTTGCTTTTCTGGATAATTATTGGCGAAGAACAGCAGTATCGACACCGCCAAAATAACGGTGCCGGCGCGGTGCAAATACGTCTTCGCCCGTCCGCCGGCGTGAATTAAAATGCCGCGTAAAGTCGGCAGGCGGTAGGGCGGCAGTTCCATTAAATAGACCTCGTTGTCGCCGCGAAAAATCGTTTTCTTCATCAACATCGCCGCCGTGAGCGCGATGACGACGCCGAGCAAATAAATGACGAACATCATCGTCGCCTGTCGGGCGCTGAAAAACGCGGCGATGACGAGCAAGTGTATCGGCAGGCGCGCCCCGCAACTCATCAGCGGCAAAATCATAATCGTCGCCGTCCGGTCGCGCGTCGACTCGATACTGCGCGTCGCCATAATCGCCGGCACCGTGCAACCGAAACCCAACACCAACGGCACAAAACTTTTGCCGTGCAAGCCGAATTTTCGCATTATCCCGTCCACGACAAACGACGCCCGCGCCATATAGCCGGAGTCCTCCAAAAACGCCAGCGCGATAAACATCAACACGATATTCGGCAGGAAAACCAACACGCCGCCGACGCCGCCGATAACGCCCTCGACCAGCAACCGCCGCAACGTCGAGTCGTCGGTCCACTCCGCTTTGATAAAATCCTGCAACCAGCCGAAGCCGTCCTCAATCAATTCCATCAGCGGGGCGCCGCCGGTGAAAGTTACCCAGAACACCAAATAAATCGCCAGTAAAAACAACGGCAAACCGAGCCAGCGATTGGTAACCACCGCGTCGATTTGGTCGGAGACCTCGCGCCGGTGTTCCTCGTTAAAGGTAACCGCCTGTCGGCAGATGCCGGAAATCAGCGCGTAGCGGCGGTCGGCGACAAACGTGTCGGCGTCAATCGCGTGCGCGCCGCTTAAATGTTGAATTTGCTCGGCGGCGAGTTGATGCACCGGCGCGAACTCCGGCATTTTCAGCACGGTGGCGTCGTGTTCGAGCAATTTGATGGCGAAAAAGCGCGGCGGAATATGCGCGAATTTGGTAACGTGAATTTCGGCAATCGGCGCGGCAATTTTGGCAATCGCATCGCTGACGTCCTCGCCGTAGTTTAATTTCGGCGTTTTGTGTCGGCTTAAATTCGCGCAAACCGTCAGCAATTTTTCTTTCAAGTCGTCAAGTCCGCCGCCCTTGTGGCCGACGGTTTTGACAATCGGATAACCGAGCGCGTCTTCGAGTGCCGGCAAGTCAAAGCGCTCGCCCTTCGCCTCCGCTTCGTCGCTCATATTGAACGCGATGAGCATCGGAATATGCAACTCCGAGACCTGCGTGGTGAGATACAGATTGCGTTGCAGGGCGGCGCAATTGACGACGTTAATGATTAAATCGAGACCGGCGGCGGTGAGTTCGGTGAACGCGACTTCCTCTTCGGGCGAAGACGACGACAGCGAATAAACGCCGGGCAAGTCGATAAGTTCGATTTCGTAATCGCCCGCCGGCAACGCGGTTGCGGGCAACGCGGGCGCGGGGGCGTTATCGCAATGACAACCGTCGTCTCGACGTTGGTCGTCCCGACGATAATCGTCTCGACGATAATCGTCTCGACGTTGGTCGGCGCCGGACCGACGCGCCGAAAGGCGGAAGTGTCCGATTTTACTTTCGACGGTTACGCCGGGGTAGTTGCCGACGTGCTGGCGGGCGCCGGTGAGCGCGTTGAAGATTGTGGTCTTGCCGCAGTTCGGATTGCCGACCAACGCGGCTTTGATTTTCTTTTTGCCGGTCGCGGGCGGGGCAGGGGGGGACGGTTCGGTGGACATAGTTTTCCTTTCCGGGGGATGCCTGCCCCGACGAGGGGGACAACGGGAGAATGACGAAATTAAAAATTACGAATGGCGAATGGCGGAATTTGTTTAGAGCAGTTTTCTCACGCAACGGTGGCGTAATTCGTAATTTCGCCATCACGCTTGAACATCAAAACAAAAATTCACTTGAACAACTGTTCATATCTTATAGCCGAAAATTTACGGGCGTCAAGTTCCCCCTTCGGGTCGCCGCTTGACAAATTTGCCGCCGCTCCTATCAACGGCGTCCGGATAGACGAGAATTTTTTATTACGATTTTTTTTTACGAAAGGGGAGGGCAATGAAAAAATTTGTGTGTAGCGTGTGCGGGTATGTGCATACGGGCGACGGCGCGCCGGAGCAATGTCCGCAATGTCACGCGCCGGCGGCGAAGTTCGCCGAACAGGCGACGGGCGGTTTGACCTGGGCGGACGAGCATAAAATCGGCGTGGCGCAGGGGGGCGACGCCGAAGTGGTCGATGGCTTGCGCGCGCATTTCAACGGCGAATGTTGCGAGGTCGGAATGTATCTGGCGATGAGCCGCCAAGCCGACCGTCAGGGCTTCCCCGAAGTCGCCGAAGCGTATAAGCGCATCGCGTTTGAAGAAGCCGAACACGCGGCGAAATTCGCGGAACTGCTCGGCGAGGTCGTGTTCGCCGACACGAAAAAGAATTTGCAATTGCGCGTCGAAGCCGAAAACGGCGCAACCGCCGGCAAGAAAAAACTCGCCGCCCGCGCCAAAGATTTGGGCTACGACGCCATTCACGACACGGTGCACGAAATGGCTAAAGACGAAGCCCGCCACGGATGCGCGTTTAACGGCTTGCTGGTTCGCTATTTCAGTAAATAGGGTCGGCAAATAATTTTTAACTGCTCTTTCTTTTGCGGAGTCGCGCGCGCGCGATTCCGTTTTTTATTGCCGCCGCTTCGCAAAACGCCGCCGCGCGGCTACAATCCGCCGCGTCTTTTTGCGAAAGGGAAATAATGGCTCGCCACCGCTACACCTTCGACCGCGTCGTGCGATTGTTAATCGGCGCCCTGACCGTCGCCGGTTTGCTCGCGCTCGTCGCCTATTTGAGCGACGTGTTGGTGCCGTTTGTCGTGGCGTTTTTATGCGCGTATCTGCTCCAGCCGGTCGTCGTTTTCACCGAGCGCCGCCTCGTCAAGAACCGCTTCGCCGCCATCGGGCTGACGCTGTCCGGCGTGGCGTTGGTGTTGGTCGCGGCGGTGATTTTGCTGGTGCCGCCGATTGTCAAACAAGGGCGGCATCTCGCGCATTTGGTCGGCGAATTGGTGCAAAATAAAAAATTGGTCGAACGCGCCCGGCAAATTTTGCCCGCCGATTGGGTCGAAGCCGGCAACGAATTTTTACGCAGTCCGCAGGTCGCGCCGTATCTGCAACCGCCGTTCGCCGACACCGCGCCTTTTCCCGCGCCGCACGAAATGCCGTCGGCGCTCGCGTTGACCGACGCGCAAATCGCCGCCGGCGCGGCGACGGGCGGGGCGGCGGACGAGACCGACCACGCGGACTGGTGGCAGGCGACGAAAAGTTTTTTCGACCGGCAGGAAATCGCCGAGTTATTGCCGAGCAAAGAAAGAATTCTGGAAACGGCGCGGGAGGCGCTCCGCAATTTACTGCCGTTCACGGCGAATTTGTTCGGCGGGATTTTTTCCGGCTTGCTCGGACTGGTCGTCAGCATCGCCGGTTTCGTGATGATGGTGCTGTATTTGGTGTATATCTTGCGCGACTATGAGCGGATTTGTCAGGGCTGGCGCGACCTGATTCCGCCGGAGCGCTCCGCGAAAGTGTTGACGTTTATCCGCGATTTTGAAACGAATATGCGCAATTATTTTCGCGCGCAGGTGCTTATCGCGGCGTTCAACGGCGTGATGTTGGCGGTGGGTTTTCAACTGATAAATTTGCCGATGGGCTTGGCGCTCGGCTTGTTCTGCGGCGGGTTGAGCATCGTGCCGTATTTGCAGGCGGCGGGATTTTTGCCGGCGGCGGCGCTGGCGCTGATTTATTCGCTCGACACCGGCGTGAGTTTTTGGTTTATCGCGCTCGAAATCGCGGCGGTGTTTATCGCGGCGCAAATAATTTACGATTTGGTGTTGGTGCCGAAAATTATGGGCGACGCGACGAAACTCAGTCCGGCGGTGATTTTGCTGTCGCTGTCGGTCTGGGGAAAATTGCTCGGCTTGCTCGGCTTTTTAATCGCCCTGCCGATGACCTGCTTGTTCCTCGCGTATTACCAGCGCCTCGTCATCCACGCCAACGACGACGAGTCGGAACTGACGATGAGTAGCGAGCCGTTGACTTGATATGGTCGTTTAACTTAAAAATGGAACTAAATTTTACTTAACTCAGGTTACGCGAATTTGTCATCATCAACTCCGCCTCGACGGACGTGTCCGCTAAAAGCCCCGAGAGGGGCTTAAGATGAATAACCCCGAGTGGAGCGGCGATGCTTTTCCGCCGCGCAACTCGGGGAAAAGCGTCCCTGCCAATCTCAACCCCGATAGGGGTTGAACTTTTTGTTGAACCCCTCTCGGGGTTCGGCGATTGGGCGGCGTTATCCCCGACCGGCGCGACGATAGCGCGTGTCGCTTGACGTTATTCAAATTAAACGCCTACGGCGTTTTTTTAAGGATTTTATTTTTGTCAAGCCGGTTGCGATTTCTTGGTGCGCGTAACGTGAGTTATTAACCCGTTCCCGCGCGGTGTAAAGCGGCGCAAACGCAAAATTTAGCGCCAAAAAAATCCGAAACGAGAGCGCTAAAATATCCTCTTGACTTCTGAAAATTTATTTTTACCGTTTCGCGCCGTTTTCGGTCGGATTCTTTTTTTTATTTTTTCATTCAGGATTAAATTTACAGACATACACGCCGATTCCGTTATTTGCGGAATCGGCGTCACAGAAATGGGAAAACCCTAAAACGACCAATTTTTTGTTTCCCACTGTAATTAACCGCGCGCCCTTTGGGGTGCTGTTGGTTGCGTTTTACGGTGGGGCTTTGGTCGGCCTTAGGGTTGACGTGGTTGGTGGCGCTCCTTTTGCAACTGCGTAATCGAATTTGGATAAGCCCGAATCCATTGTGGATTCGGGCTTTTTTGTGTTTTTTAAAGGGAGGTGGACTATGAGTGTTCTAACGGAGGACGAGGTAAAATTTGCACAAGGGCTTATCGACAAAACTGAGCGAGGTGAACATACGGCGAAAGAGATTTATGGAGAAGATTGGAAGAATGTTGGAGACGAAAGGTCTTTTGGAAAAATATTCAAGGAAACCGTGGAAAATAAGCTGCTTCGAAACATCGAAGTATCCAAAGAGACTATTGTCAAGACAAGCGATTCCGGTCAAGAGCATCGTTGCGAAGTTGATAAAAAAAGAGTGGATAATGAAATAGTATATTACATTTCAGGGAGTAACGACAAATAAAGGTAAAACGCCGAACCATTTTATCAACTTCATCAAAGGAAAATCACTATGCCGGACAAAA